>JAGTSG010000042.1 GCA_018261655.1 Pseudomonadota bacterium
GCGACCGCCGACAAGCTCCCCGAGGCCGATCCGGCCATCATTCGCGCCCACATGGCCTTTCTCGCCGACGACCTGCTCGAGGGCCGCGCGACGGGATCGCGCGGCTACGACATCGCCGCCCGTTACGTCGCGGCGCAGATGGAGCTGATGGGCCTCAAGCCGGCGGGCAGCGCCGGCGGCTGGCTGCAGCCGGCGTCGTTCATCCAGGCCACGCGCGACGTGCCGCGGTCCACGGCGGTGATCAGGCGCGGCGATGCCTCGGTCGCGCTCGAGCCGGCCACCGACTTCCTGCCGTTCCCGAACTACTTCTCGACCTCGTCCGGCCTGGACGCACCGATGGTGTTCGTCGGTTTCGGCATCCACGCGCCGAAGTACGGCTACGACGACTTCGGCGACATCGACGTCAGGGGCAAGGTCGCCGTCGTGCTGAGCGACTCGCCATCCACCCTGCCGAGTACCATCCGCGCCCACTATGCCCGGCAGAAGCTGCAGGAGCTCGCCTCGCGCGGCGCGGTCGGCCTCGTCTTCGTGGAGACGCCGGAGTCCGCGAAACGATCGCCCTGGGAAAAGGCCGTGCTGCAGGCGGCGTTGCCGCGCCGCCGGCTGCTCGACGACCAGGGGCAGCCGGTCGAGGCCTACCCGGAATTCAAGGCCGGCATCTCGGTGCGGCTGGAGGCGACGGACAAGATTTTCGCCGGCGGGCCGAAGCCGCTCGAGCAGGTCTGGGCCGACGCCGAGGCCGGCGTGCCCCAGGCCTTCGACCTGCCATCGTCGATCTCGATGACTGCGCACAGCGTGCTCGGCAGGTCGGAGAGCGCCAACGTGGTGGGCCTGCTCGAGGGCTCCGATCCGGTACTCAGGAACGAGTACGTCGTGTTCACCTCCCATCTCGACCACCTCGGCCGCGGCACGGCGGTCGACGGCGACACCATCTACAACGGTGCGCTCGACAATGCAGGCGGCGTGGCGGTCATGCTCGAGGCGGCCCGGCTGCTGTCCATCAGCAACCCGCGTCCCAGGCGCTCGATCCTGTTCGTCGCCGTCACCGGCGAGGAGAACGGCCTGCTCGGCTCACGGCGATTCGCGGAGAACCCGACCGTGCCGCAGGGTTCGCTGGTCGCCAACGTCAACATGGACATGCCGGTCCTGCTCTACCCGACCGCGGGGTTCGTCGCCTTCGGCGCCGAGCATTCGACGCTGGGCGAGGCCGCACGCCGCGCGGTCGAGGACGAGGGCCTGAAGCTCTTTCCGGACCCGAACCCGGAGGAGGTGTTCTTCGTGCGCAGCGACCAGTACTCGTTCGTCAGGCAGGGCATCCCGTCGCTTTACCTCGACGACGCGCGGGTGTCGGCCGACCCGGCCGTCGACGCCGCAGCGGTGTTCAAGGAGCACATGCTGAAGCACTACCACATGCCCAGCGACGACATGGGCCTGCCGCTGCACTGGGAATCGTTCGCGCGGCTGGCGCGCGTCAACGCGCGCATCGGCCGCAGCGTCGCCGACGCGGAGCAACGGCCCGAGTGGCTGCCCGGCGACTTCTTCGGCGAGACGTTCGGCAGGAAGGCGCCGTAGGCCGGCGCCCGCGAGGCCCGGATCACCGCATGTGCCGGTGCACGAACACCCAGTAGATGCCCCCCAGCGCCAGCGCTCCGCCGCCGACCCAGGCGGTGAGCGCGCGCAGGTCGCCCCGCATCAGCGCGGCGTCCTGCCCCGCCTTCACGCCGACCCAGGCCAGCACGCAGCACCAGATGAAGGATCCCGCCAGCGTCGCCAGCGAGTACCAGCCGAAGCGCAGGCGGACGACCCCGGCCGGGATGCCGATCAGGTGACGGATCACCGGCAGCAGGCGCGAGACGAACACGCCGACCACGCCGAACTTCGCCGACCACGCCTCGGCCGCCTCGATCTTGGCCGGCGTGATCATCACCCAGCGCCCGTAGCGCATCAGCAGCGGCCGCCCTAGCAGCCGCGACGCCCAGTACATCAGGCTCGCACCCACCCAGGAGCCGATCGTGCCGGCAAGCACCACGCCCGCGACGCTCATGCCGCCGCGGGTGTGGGCGATGTGCGCGGCGGGAGGAATGACGACCTCCGACGGCAGCGGCACGATGGAGCTTTCCATCGCCATCAACAGGCCGACGAGCCAGTAGCCTCCCTCGTCCAGGGCGTTGGCATACCAGGCGAGGAAGTCGTGCAGCATGGCGCGCGCATGATAGCCGAACGGCCTCCCTAACCGCCCGTTGCATGCCAAGCACCGGCGGTTATTGGCCGCCGGTTGCGCCTCCGGGGGCGCAACCCGTAACGTCGCCCTTCCGACTCCACCCGGGAAAGAACCCCATGCGCCCCGAGACCCTTGCCGTGCACGCCGGCTACAGCCCCGACCCGACGACCAGGGCTGCCGCCGTCCCGATCTACCAGACGACTTCCTACGCCTTCGACGACACGCAGCACGGCGCCGACCTGTTCGACCTCAAGGTCCAGGGCAACATCTACACGCGCATCATGAACCCGACCACCGCGGTGCTCGAGGCGCGTGTCGCCGCGCTCGAGGGCGGCATCGGCGGGCTGGCGCTGGCCTCGGGGCAGGCTGCCATCACCTACTCGCTGCTGACCATCATGGAGTCCGGCCAGAACGTCATATCGAGCGCCACCCTGTACGGCGGGACTTACAACCTGTTTGCCCACACGCTGCCGCAGTACGGCATCGCGGTGCGTTTCGCCGATCACCGTGACCCGGCATCCTTCGAGAAGCTCATCGACGACCACACACGCGCCATCTACTGCGAGTCGATCGGCAACCCGCTCGGCAACGTCACGGACTTTGCGGCGCTGGCGGAGATCGCCCATCGCCACGGCATCCCGCTGATCGTGGACAACACCGTACCGACGCCGTACCTGTGCCGGCCCTTCGACCATGGCGCCGACATCGTGGTCCACTCGCTGACGAAGTACCTCGGCGGCCACGGCAACAGCATCGGCGGCATGCTGGTGGACTCGGGCAGGTTCCCCTGGGCGAAGCACGCCGACAAGTTCCCGAGGCTCAACACGCCGGACGTGTCCTACCACGGCGTCGTGTTCACAGAGGCGCTGGGCCCGGCCGCCTACATCGGTCGCGCGCGGGTGGTGCCGCTCAGGAACATGGGCGCGGCGATCTCACCGTTCAACTCGTTCCTGATCCTCCAGGGGATCGAGACGCTCGCGGTGCGCATGGACCGCATCTGCGCCAACACGCTCGGGATCGCGGAGTACCTGCGGGCGCACCCGAAGGTGCGCTGGGTCAACTACGCGGGCCTGCCGGATTCGCCGTCGCGGCCGCTCGTGGACCGCTACATGGGCGGGCGCGCCTCGGGCATCCTGACCTTCGGTGTCGAGGGCGGCCGCGAGGCCGGCGCGCGCGTGCAGGACGCGTTCAAGCTGTTCACGCGGCTGGTGAACATCGGCGACGCCAAGTCGCTCGCCTGCCACCCGGCCAGCACCACCCACCGGCAGCTGTCGCCTGCGGAACTGGCGAACGCCGGCGTCACCGAGGACACGGTGCGGCTGTCCGTCGGCATCGAGCACGTCGCCGACCTGATCGAGGACCTCGAGCAGGCGCTCGCCGCCGCCTAGCCACGAACGCGGTCGCTGCCCGGGCGCCGCAGAAAGGGGGCTGGTCCTCTTACCGCGGCATGGGACAATGCGCCCATGCCAGGGGACGCGACATGACCGCCCGTCACGGCCGGAACCTGGTCCGCTGGCTGCTGGCCGTCGTCACCTTCCTGATCATCTACGGATCGCTGTATCCGTTCCGCTTTGCATCGAGCGATGGCCAGGGCCTCGTCGAGCTGGCGGGCAGCCTGTCGTGGGCGCGCACGACGCAGAGCGACATCGCGGCCAACGTCCTGCTCTACCTGCCCTTCGGCGCATGCCTGGGCTGGATGACGGCCGCGCGACTGGGCGGGCCGCTGGCCGTCCTCGTCTCGACCGTGGCCGGCGTGCTGTTGTCCACCTCGGTCGAGATCGCGCAGATCTTCGAGACCCGCCGCGTGGCGAGCCTGTCCGACGTGTGCTTCAACGGGCTCGGCACCCTGGCGGGAGCGGCTTTGTCCCTGGCGCTGCGCTCGGCACGCCATGGCTTCCACCGCCACCCGGCCGCCGCGCTGCTGGCCGAGCCTATCGCCTCTGCCCTGCTGTTCCTGTGGTTCGGGTACCGGCTGGCGCCTTTCGCCGTCACGATCGATCCTGGGCATTGGCGTGACGCCCTGGCGCCTCTCGTCCGAGGCGGCTGGCTGGCGCCGGCCGCGACACTTGGCTACCTCGTGCCGTGGCTCGTGGTCGCCCAGGCCGTGCGGACGATCCAGGCGGGCCGCGATCCGGGCCGGCCACTCGCCCTGCTGATGCTCGGCATGCTGGCGGCGCTCGTGGTGGTGTCGGGCAAGGCGCTGGTGCCGGCCGAGCTGGTGGCCATGGTCATCGCGCTCGCGCTCAACTGGCCGCTGGCGCGGCTGGCCCCGTCCCGGGCAGCCCTGCTGGTCTGCTGCGCGGTGGCCGCGCTGGTCCTGGTCCGGGGACTGGCGCCCTTCGACTTCAGGCTGGACCCGGACGCATTTGGCCTGGTGCCGTTCCGCGACGCCCTCCTGCGCTACCGGGCCGCCAACCTGCTCGGCATGTTCGAGAAGTGCTTCCTCTACGGCGCACTGGTCTGGCTGATGGCCCGCTCCGGCGTCCGCGTATTTACCGCGACGATGGCCGGCGGCGCGCTGGTGCTCGGCGTGGAGCTCCTGCAGGCCTGGCTGCCCGGGCAGCTGGCCGAGATCACCGATCCCCTGCTGGTCGTGGCCGCCGGTGGGTTGATCGCCGTGTTCGACAACCCCGAGCCCGCCACGCGGACGCGGATCATGCGCCGCTGACGGCCACCGCGAATCCGGGCGCCCGGCCGCGCCGAAGGGACTGACGGTAACGCCCGGAAAGGAGGCTCCCATGACCGCCAGGACCGGCCTCAGGCTGCTGTTCGGCTTCATCCTGGTGTCACTCGCCTGTTACACGGCCTGGGCCGGCACCCAGCAGGCGGTGTGGAACTGGCAGGGCCTGGTCACGCCGCCGGACCGGTGGTGGACGATCGCGACGCTGGTCGACGCCTACTACGGCTTCATCACCTTCTACGTGTGGGTCTTCTACAAGGAGCGCAGCGCGGCCGGCCGCATCGGCTGGTTCGTCGCGATCATGCTGCTGGGGAACATGGCCATGGCGGCCTACGTGCTGCGCGAGCTCGGACGGCTGCGCGACGACGAGCCAGTCGCCGCGCTGCTCCTGCGGCGCTCCGGCTGAACAGCGAAGGAATCCGACCGACATGACGACGGCAACGACGACGGATGCGGCCCACGATCCCGTGGCCGCCTCGCTCCCGGCGAGGCTGCTCGAGCGCGACGTGCTGCCGGACTGGCTCATCCGCGCCGGCATCCGCCGGCTGGTGGGACAGCGCCTGGCGGAGGAGACGCAGGGGACGCCGGAGCAGCGCCAGCAGCGCTTCCTCGACCTGCTTGCGCGGCTGCGCGCGGGCCCGATCGCAGTCCACACGGCCGACGCCAACGAGCAGCACTACGAGGTGCCGACCGAGTTCTTCACCCACGTGCTCGGCCGGCACATGAAGTACTCCTGCTGCTACTACGCCCCGGGCGTCAACGACCTCGACTCCGCGGAAGCCGAGATGCTGCGCATGACGGCAGAGCGGTCCGGCGTGCGGAATGGCGACCGCGTGCTCGAGCTGGGCTGCGGGTGGGGCTCGCTCTCGCTGTGGCTCGCCGAGCGCTTCCCCGGGGCACGCATCACTGCGGTGTCGAACTCGCGAACCCAGAAGCAGTTCATCGACGCGCGCGCGGCCGAGCGCGGCCTCGGCAACCTCGAAGTGCTGACCTGCGACGTCAACAGGCTCGAGCTGCCCGCGGGCGAGTTCGACCGGGTGGTGTCGGTCGAGATGTTCGAGCACATGCGCAACCACGAACAGTTGCTCGGTCGCGTCGCGCGCTGGATGAAGCCCTCGGCGACGCTGTTCGTGCACATCTTCAGCCACCGCGAGTGCGCCTACCCTTTCGAGGTGCGCGACGCGTCCGACTGGATGGCCCGCTACTTCTTCACCGGGGGCATGATGCCCTCGGACCACCTGCTGCTCTACTTCCAGCGCGACCTGAAGATCGAGTCGCATTGGCGCGTGGACGGCACGCACTACCAGCGCACGGCGGAGGACTGGCTGGCGAACATGGATCGCCGCCGCGAGCAGCTGATGCCCGTGCTCGCCTCCACCTACGGGGCGGACCAGGCGCGCAAGTGGTGGGTGTACTGGCGCGTCTTCTTCATGTCCTGCGCAGAACTCTGGGGCTACCGCGCCGGGACGGAGTGGATCGTCTCCCATTACCTGTTCCGCAAGCCCGCCTGACACTTGCCAGCGGGCCCCGGGCGGGCGATCCTCCGGGTGATGCCGACGCAACCGTCACGTTCGCTTGCCGCAGCGCTGCTTGCCCTCCTCGCCTGGGGCCCAGCGGCCGCCGCGCAGGCCCAGGAAGCACCCGTTGCCGTGACGCCCGAAGTCGCGCCTGCGGCGGCTGGGCAAGCGGGCGCGCCGGACACGGCCGGGGCCATCGAGAGCGTTTACGAGGACTTCCGCCGCGAGTTCTCCGCCGGCCGTTTCGAGGCTGCGCTGCCGAAGGCGCGCGAGCTGGTCGCACTGATCGAGAGTGACAACCCGCTCAGCGACGAATTGCCGACCGCGTACAACAACCTCGGCGTGGTGCAGTTCAGGACCGGCGACCTGCCCGGCGCCGAGGCCAGCTTCGGCCGCGCGCTCGAGTTGCTCGAGCAGACGCAGGGCATCGCCTCGCGCCGCCTGGTTTCCCCGCTCGCGGGCCTCGGCGCCGTGTATGCCTCGCAGGGCCAGCACGCACGAGCGGTCGATGCGCTGCAGCGGGCGATCGGCATCAGCCGGCGCGCCGACGGGCTGTTCAACCTCGGACAGCTGGACCTGCTGGACGCCGTGATCCGTAGCTACGAGACCCTCGGCATCCTCGAAGGCATCGAGCGGGAACTGCGCTACCAGTTGCAGGTGGTGCAGAAGGAGTACGGTGCAAGCGACCCGCGCACCCTGCCGGTCACGATGAAGCTGGCGATGTGGTATGAGCGGACCAGCCGCTATGTCGCGGCGCGCGCGCTGTGGACCCGCACCGCCGAGATCGGCCTCGCCGACAGCGGTGGCAGGAACGCGGCGACGATCAACGGCCTGCTCGGCATCGCCCGCACGCATCGCCTGCAGTTCGCCCGCGACCCGGGCTCGATCCAGCAGGCCGGGCCGCCGACCGATCCGATGACGGGCCGCACCGACCCGATGCTGGACGCCGGCATGCGCCTGGCCCCGGTGAAGCTGGACCCTGCCGGTGAGCAGGCCGCGCTGCAGGCGCTGGAGATCCTCGACTCGACGCCGAAGGCTCCCGACGACCTGCTGGTACGCGCACTGGTCGAGCTCGGCGACTGGTACATGACGTCGCGCGTCCCGGTGCGTGCGATGACCTACTACGAACGGGCGTGGCCGCTGATCGGCAGGATCCTCGCGCCCGGGGAGACCAACCCGCTGCTGACGCCGCGCGCGCTGCTCTACCGCGTGCCGGCCGGGGCGGTCCGCAACCGCGGACTACCCGACACGCCGACCGTGTCGCGCAAGCTGGAGTTCAACCTCGACGTCGCCGCCACCGGCGAAGTGACCGGGGTCACGCCCGTCTCGTCGGAGGTTCCCGAAGCCCAGGCCCAGCAGGTCCGCCGTGCACTGGAGAAGGCCTGGTTCAGCCCGCGCTTCGAGGAGGGCCGGGCCGTGGCGACCAGCGGGTTCCTGTTCACCGAATACTGGTTCGAGATCGCGCCGCCGCCCGAGGCGCCGACGGCAGCCGAAGCGGAACCCGCCGCGAAGCCGACGGACAAGGACGAGAAAGCGACGCCGGCCACACCGCAAGACTCCGGGCCGGAGCCTCCCGCCGAGGCACCGGCGCAACCCCCGGCCGCGCCGACTCCAGAGGACCCCTCCGGCGGCGCATCCCCACCGGCCCGCTAACCGGCCTGCGACTCCGGCGTGGCGCCGGCCGCGTCCGGCTCATCGTCCCCAGCGCCTTCGGGCGGGGGGTCCGGCGTCGTTCCGGGCGCGGATTCGGGCGCCGGCAGGATCGCTGGACCGGGCCCGCCCTCCGCCGGAGGCGGCGCCGGCGCGGGGCCCGGCGAGGGCGCGCCGAAGGACCCGAGCGCCTCCGCCACTTCCTCGGCCTCGGTTTTCTCCGGTTCCACCGCCAGCCCGGCGAGCAGCCGCTTGACGCTCTCCTGCGAGGTGAGTTCCACCGCGATCTTCGCGCCCGCGTCACGCATGGCGCGCTGCGTGGCGAGGACCAGCGGCTCGGTGTTCGACAGCAGGATGGACTTTTCCCGGCCGTAGCCGGTGAAGACATAGCCATCCACCCGCTCGCCACGGGGATTGAAGAGGTTGAGCCGGTAGCGGATGGTCACGGTGAAGTAGTCGCCGGCCATGTCGCGCGGCGTCAGGAACGCGTAGTCCTCGAAGCGCGGCTCCAGCACCATCACGACTGAAGGATCGACCTCCACCGCACGCGCCGGGTCGTCCACCTCGACGACCCGGGCGAACATGGCCTGCAGCAGGCGCTGCAGCTTCACCACGTGCGCCGGGCCGAGGTTGACCGAATACTTGACCTGGTAGCGTTCTTCCTGGTGGACGTAGCTGCGGAACTCCGCCGGGTAGTAGACGGCCACCGTCACCGGCAGCTGGTCGATGAGCGGCGGCGGCAGCTGCTGCTTCGGCTCCACCTTGATGCCGCCGCAGCCGGCCAGCACCGCCGCCAGGCCGAGCGCCACGATTCTGCGGATCATCCCCTGCGCCCCGACTCGAACGACTCGCTGGTCAGTCCGACGAAGGTACCACCGTTCCGGGCGCAAAGGATGCGCATCAGGGTGGCGAAGCGGATGCTGGTGTACTGCGGCACGTTGGGCCCGAGCGGGAAGCCGATCGCGTGGATCCGCACGAGGCGCTTGCCACTCTTGTCCTCGCGGTTGATCTGCTCGACGACGTCGACGACTTCCTGGATGGAGGGTCCGGTGAACTCGTCGCCGAGGACGTAGAGGCTGATGCGGTGCTCCGGCGAATAGAACGTCCTGATGGCGGTGACGATGCCCTCCACCGGGCTCGAGTTCGAGAAAGCCTGCCAGCGCCGGAACGCGGCCAGGATCGCGGTGCGCCGAGCCGGCGAGTCCGGGATCCACTTGCCGCGGTAGTCGCTGAACATGTACCCGCCCTCGTCGTCCATGACCTGGATGCCCTTCACCCTGGGGTAGATCTCGAGGACCTCGCGCATCTTCTGCTGGGCGCGCTGCCAGCTGAAGGTCTGCATGGATCCCGAGGTATCGACGATGAAGATGACGTACTCGCTGTCCACCGGGATGCCGCCAATGGGCTGGTCCACGCTGCGCCGGAAGTCCGAGCCGAGCAGGCGCTTCATCTCGTCCGTGAGCGACTGGCGGGCCACCGTGAGCGAACCCTCCAGCGTATTGACGATCTCCGCCTCCTCCTTGCTTGCGGCGTACTGGCCCTCGATGTCGGACAGGTCGCCCCGCAGGCGCGCCACCCGGCGCTTCTCCTCAGACAGCTGCTCGACCCGCCCCTGGAGCTCGCGCTCGAGCACGGTCGATGTCCCGCGGAGCTCGAAGAGCTCCTCCTGCAGCCGCTGGATCTGGCCGTCGAGGTCCTCCCTGGACTGCTCGAGCTGGATCGGCTGGCCGACTTCGCTCAGCACGAGCAACAGGATGATCGCCCCGAACCCGCAGCAGATGCAGTCGAGGAACGACAGGCTGAAGACCTCGGTCTCGCGCCGCTGCCGCCGCCTCATGGCCAGTCCCCCGGCGGGCTGAGCATCGCGCCGCCGGTCTCCCGGGCGAGGCGCCAGAAGTAGGTCGGCGCCGCGGGGTCGCCCTCCATCGGCAACAGCACGACGTTGATCGGCGGCGGCCGGCGGCCCAGCGAGCGCACCGCCTGCTGCATGAAGTCCTCGCGGTCCTCGGAGTCCACCTGCTTCTTGATCGCCGGCGGTTTCTCGCCCTGAGTCGGCAGGCCGTCGGTCACCAGGATGACGTTGTCGGGCGCCGGCGACAGCCTGCCGATCACCGCGAACGCGTTGACGAGGCTGGTGCCGCCCGCAGGTGCCGTCTGTCGCAGGGCCTTGAGGGCCCCGGCCATCACCTTGCCGTCCCTGGCCTCCAGCCAGCGCCCCTTGCTGTCCTCGACCAGCGGCCAGGCCTCCGTGTTGAAGGCGTACACCTGGAAGTTCGAGTCCGGTGACAACTGTGCCGTGAGCCAGTCGATGGTGCCGATGGCCTGTTGCCATTTCTCCGAGCGCAGCTTGCGGTCCGGCGACATGTTGCGCATGCGGATGATGTTGACCAGCGTCTCGTCCAGCATGCTCGCCGAGGCGTCGAGCAGGATCAGCACGTGCTTGCCGCCGACCTTCAGTCCGGTCAGGTACTGGCGGTCGCCGTCGCCGGCGAAGCTGCGGACCTGCGAGCCGGTCTGCGGCTTCTCGGCCGCCGCCTTCAGGCGCCGGGTGTCCTCCTCCAGCGACTTGAGGTCGGCCTTCAGCCGCTCGAGGCTCTCGCGGCGCGCGAGCGTGTCGTACTCGTATTTCGCGAGCTCCTCCTGCGTCAGCGTGAGCTTCTCTATCACCTGGCGCGCGAGGCCCTCGGCGCGCACCTTCTCCTCGTCGGTGGAGGCGAGCGCGTTGCGCAGCTCCGCGAGGTGCTTGTAGCCCTCGAGGACTTCCTGCTCGAGACGGTTGGACTCGGCCTTGAGGTCCTCGTTTTCCTGGATCAACGCGAGCCCGGACTGCGCGCTGATGATGGTGTAGAAGAGGACGACCGCCCCGAATCCACAGCTGATCACGTCCAGGAAGGACAGGCTGAATGTCTCGATCTTGCGCCGCGCCATGGCAGGGACCCCTAGCCGACCATGACCAGGTCCAGCTCGACGCCCGGCGTGCCCAGGCGCAGGCGGTCACCGGCCGCGAGTCGGGCGCTGTCCGTGACGCGTTCCCCGTTGACGAACGTGCCGTAACGGCTGCTGTCGCGCACCAGGACCGCGTCACCCTCGCGGACCAGGCAGCAGTGCCGGCGCGACACGCCGGGCGGCGCGCCTGACAATGCCAGGGTGCGGGTCCCGGTCGGCTCCAGCCCGATGTACAACGGCTCGCTCAGGATGGCCTGCGCCCGGCCCGCATAGAGCACGTGCGTCGGCACCTCGCCACGCTGCGCCTGCGGCCTGGACGGTCGCGCAACCGGCACCGCCCGCGGCAACTCGACGACCTGCGCCGGCGACCCCCCGGAGGCGATGGAGGCCGCATGCTGCAACGCGCCCCGCGCCGCGGCACCCTCGGCCAGCAGCACGACGTCCGCCCCGGCGATCCGGGCGCAGCGTGCCGCAAAACCCGGCAACAGCGCGGCGCGCGATGAAAGGGCGATGGTCGCTGTGGTTCCTGCGCGCCGGCCGGCGTGCACGAGGTCGAGCAATTGCGAGTACCAGGACTCCGCCACGAACGCGAACTGTTCGCGCTGCAGCGTGACGCCAAACACGCCCGCGCTGGCCTGGACTTCCACGTCCACTTCCTCGGCGTTTGCAAGGGTGGCGAGCAGGCCGGGCAGCCTGTCGAACAGCTGCTGCTCGGTCGCGGCCTGGTGCAGGGGGTCGAAGCGGGTGCGGCGCACGAGGGCCTCGGCGATCAGCTGTCCCCAGGCCGCGTAGAGGGACTTCAGCCCGACCCGTGGAGCAAGGTCCACCCGGCTGCGCCTGAGCGCAAGGTCGCCCTCGAGCATCGTCAGCACTGCCTCGTGAAGTCCGATGTCCACGTACAGGACGGTCTCGCGTGACGACGACAGCGAGACACAGGCGGCGACGGCTGCGTCGACCCAGCCGCGCACGCCGATGCCCGCCGTCCTGGCGATGCCGGCGAGCAGGCCGAGCGACTGCCCCCTGATGTTTCCGGGTACGGCAAACAGCGCCTCGTCACCCGGCTCGGCGACCTCCCCCCACAGCTGGCCCAGGTGGGCATAGGCCAGGTCCGCGTGCGAGTGCGCCGAGGCCGCGGCGCGTGGCATGGGATCCGTCGACAGGTCCGACCAGAAACGGTCAGCGACATACACCGGCTTCAGCCGCGCCTGGGCGGCGGCCGCCCGGCCGACGATGACTTCCTCCTCCGCGAGCAGCGCGATGCCGGGACTCGCCGGAGACAGCGCGTTGCCGCGCGCCGCAAGCACGCCCGCATCGATCAGTTCGATGCCTACGTCGGCCACCTTCAGCGCACCTGCAGGTGCTGCAGCAGTTTCTCGTCCAAGTAGGTCTCGGCCGCGAGGACGAGGCGCTCCTGCAGCAGCTGCAGGTTGTGCAGCAGGAACATCAGCACCAGCGACAGCAGCAGCGCGATGAGCGTCGAGTTGAACGCCACACCGAGTCCCTCCGTCACACCGGAGATGTCGCCGGTCACGGCCTTGTGCGCCTGCGAGAGGGCGTCACCGATGCCGCGCACCGTACCGATGAAGCCGATCGCCGGGATGGCCCAGGCAATGTAGCGCACGAGTGACAACTCGGAATCGAGCCGGTCGGCCTCGCTCTGAAAGACCCCGCGACCCGCCTCGGAGACGTCGTGCACGTTGCGCGTCGCGCCGAAACGCGCCAGGGCAGCGCGCACCGCGCGGGGCACCAGCAGCTGCTGCTGTTGCGGCGGCAGCGCGTCGAGCTGGCGCAGGTACTCGCGGGTATCCTCCGGAAGGATCCGCATACCCTCGGGCACCTGCACGATGTCCCGCTCCAGCAACTCATTTTCCCGGCTCGTGCTGCGCCACTTGTAGCCGATGATGCCCAGCGCCCAGAGCATCAGTATCACCTCGGACTCCTGCTCCCAGTCCTTCATGATCACCCACAGCGAGCGCTGCGGAACGTAGTTGGGGTCGGCCTTGATCGCTGCCGCCTGGGCCACGAGCACGGCCTGTGCATTCGGTCGTACCACGGCCGTGTAGTAGGCATGCACCAGGACAGTGGCGGCCAGCAGCGTAAAGATGCTGAACAGGAATTCGTTCGGATAGTGTTTCTTCATTTTGCTTCCATGGTCTCGGCCGGGCGCCGCTCAGATGTCTACCGGGAAAGATACCGGGAAGTCCGCCCTGACTTCCTCGCTCGGGTCGAAACGCTGCGGGGTCGGGCCGGTGGGGCGCTCATCCGGCGGTGGCGGAGGCAGGGTCTCCTCCTCGTCCGGCGCGTCCTGCGACTCGGCGGCGGGCTTCGGCTCCTCCGCCTTGCTCGCCTCCGGTTGTGGCGCCTCCTGCGCCGGGGCCGGGGGCGGTGCCTGCACGGACCTGGGGGGATCGAGCGCCCAGGCGGCGCCCACGGTGACGAGCCCGGCGACGACCCCCCACGCTGCCCGCTTCATGCGCGCCCCCTCATTCCGCATACCGCGCGATCCGGAAACCCAGGTCGGGCCTGGCCGTCGCGCCGGCATCGCGCCATGCCAGGCGCAGGTCGGACGTACGCCCGGTCAGCCAGCTCGAGCCGCGCAGCACCCAGGTCTCGCCCTGCTCCGGTCCGACCGGATCGGTCACGACCTTGTCCGGGTCGGCCACGTAGATGGAGTAACGGTCCGTCGTCCACTCGGACACGTTGCCGCCGAGGTCGAACAGCCCCAGCGCGTTCGGTGCGAAGCTGCCGACCGGCGCCGATACCCGGAAGCCGTCGTCGTATCCGCTGACGACGACCGGCGTCAGGTAGATCGCCGACTGGTCGGCATAGTTCCCGGAGCGCGCCGGCACCGGCAGCGCGTCGCCCCACGGGTATTTCAGGGCCGCTTCCCGGCCGTTGTAGCGCGCGACGAACTCCCACTCGGCCTCGGTGGGGAGCCGGTAACCCGTTGTCACCGGCTGGGCGAGCTCGAGCCGGCCGCCCTTCTGCACGTAGGCGGGCGGCAGTCCGTCCGTCGCCGACAGCCAGTTGCAGAACGCCGCCGCTTCCTGCCAGCTGATGCGCACCGCCGGCTGCTGGTCGAGGTCGAGCGTCTCCTCGCGGAAGATCCCCGAGGCATGCTCGCCGCGGAACTGGCGGAACTCGCGGTTCGTGACCTCGCGCAGGCCGATGTAGAACGGCCGCCTGAGCTCGACGTTGCGCTGCGCCTCGTTGGAGCGGCGCCCCGGCTCGCGCCGCGGGCTGCCCATCGCGAAGCGTCCGGCGCGCACCAGCCGGAGCTCCTGCCCGATCCTCGTGCGGATCGTGGCCGGGATCTGCGCCAGCCGCGCCTGTTCGGGCGTGGTCAGGCGGTATTCGACGACCTGGGGGAGCCCTGGCTTCGGCGTGACAGTCGCCGCAAACGCGGCGAGCCCCGCCTTGCGCACCTCGATGGAGTGCGGCGCCGAAGGCAGGGACAGCGTCTGGTTGGCGGGACCGCGCGAGGCGCCGTTCACGAACAGCTCCGCGTCGGCCGGCTCGCCGCGCACGGTCACCTCGCCGAGCACGGCCTGCAGCTTCAGCACCAGGCTCGCCCGCTCGCCCGGAGTGACCGCGATGGCGCGCTCGACCAACCACGACCTCATGGGTCACGCCCGGCGCCAGCGACAACGTCAGCGGCGAACGCCCGCGGTAGCGGCCGGCGACACTCACGTCCGCGTCGGCCGGCTCGGTCCTCACGACCAGGGTGCCGTCGGGCAGGCCCAGCTCGACCGGCCCGATCTTCAGCGGTTCGCCGGCCTTGACGGTGATGGGCGTCTCGTAGCGGCGATAGTCCGGGTGCTCGATGGCGAGCACGTACCGGCCGGCGTCGAGCATCGTCTGCAGCGGCGTGGCGCCGAGTTCCTTGCCGTCGACACGCACCGTCGCGCCCGGCGGGATCGACTCCACGGTGACGCCGGCGAAGGCGGGCTCCAGCTTCACCGTGAGCGACTGCTCCTCGCCGCCGCCGGCCACCTCGAGCGTGGTCCTGTAGTCCTCGTGGCGCGGCGCCTTGACCAGCAGCTCCCGCGTGCCTGCCGCCACCTCGTGTCGGCCCGGCACCGGGCCGACGTCCCGTCCGTCCACGACCAGCGTCGCCGCGATGCCGCCGGTGTCGACGTCGAGCACTCCGGGAAGCCGCTCGAGCGGAACGACGACCTGCTGGTCGCCGTCCCGCGTCACGGTGTACTCGACCCTCCCGGGCCTGTAGCCGGCGGCGGTCACCTCGACGAAGTACCGTCCCGGCAGGACGAGCTGGCGGCCGCCGATGCGCAGGTCGAAGGCCGTGCCGATGAACTCGACGCTGTCCGGCTGCGTCTCGGGCGTCGTGCGGACGGTGACCGCGACCGAGGCGAGGAGCAGCGCCAGCGCGCCGAGCACGAGGACGCCGCCCGCGATGGCGGCCACGCGGCCCCAGGACGGACCGCGACGGCGCGCGGCAGGCCGGCCGCTCGGCGGCCGGTAGGGAACGATCTCGATGGGGATGCTGTCGCCGGCGCCCGCCGCCGATTCGAGTGGCTGGCCTTCGAGCAGCGGCGGCAGGGTGACGTTACGGACCGCCTCGTGCTCCACCACGATCGAGCGGCCGTCGTCACCCGCCTCGATGCGGATGACAGCCACGCCGAGGTCGAGGACGCTGCCCGCCTCGAGCCAGCCCGAGGCCCTGAGCGGCACGCCGTCGAGCCGCAGCGCCGCATCCGGCGCCGGCTCGACGAACAGCCTCCCGCCGCGCTCGCCGAGGGTAGCGACCACCTCGCCCGGCCGCGAGCCGGGCAACACGATCGCGCTGCCGGGACCGCCGACGGTCAGCGGCAGCTCGCCAGGCTGCAGCGGCCGTTCACCGAGCGGATCGACGAGTCGCAGCTGGCTCAAATCGGTTCCTCGCAACGCACGACGACGGGACCCGGCGTGGTGCCCGGCGCGATCTCGAGTTCGCGGCGCACGTCGCGGTACCCGCGCCGGGTGCCCACGACGGCATACCGCCCTGGCAGCAGTTCGACCTCGCGTCGCTCGAACGCGCCCATGGGCCCCACGCGATATATCACGACGTCGGTCACGCCGTCCGACTGGAGCAGGACCCTCACCGGCGTCTCGGCCGCATCGACCAGCGCCGACAATTGCGCCGCGCGCCGGGTCAGTTCCGCCTTGGGCGGTGCCGCGTCCGCCGCGGCCGCGACGGCGCTGCGCGCGCTCGCGCGGCCGGCCGGCGTCCAGAGTTTCTGCGGCTGGAGGATGAACGCGTCGATGCGCTCATCGAGCTGCTGCCGCGGCACGGCGCGCTCCAGGCCGGCCCGGGCCGGTTCCAGGGTCGGCTCGAGGGCGAGTGCGTCGGACCAGGCCCGCCGGGCCTCGTCCCACTTCTCCGCCTGCTCCGCGGCCAGCGCCTGCCCGGTGAGCGCCTGCAGGCCGCGGGCGCGCTGGTCTCGCGTCAGCTCGTCGAGCGCGTCCTGCGCCTCGCGCGAGCCGGGGCGCATCGCCAGCGCCTGCTCGAAGGCCGATCGCGCCTCGGCCGTACGACCGTCGGCCATTGCGGCCATCCCGCGGGACATCACCGCCGCGAAGGCCTCGCCGGCCTGCTCGGCCTGGATCCGCGCGATGGCCTGCTGCGCGCCCGGCGCCTCGTCGTCGATGGACAGCGCCTTGCGGTAACCGGCGAGCGCCGGCCCGGGCCGCCCGGCCTGCTCGTCGCGTGCCGCCGCGTCGAGGATCGCGAAGACCTCGTCGATGCGCGACACGCGCTGCAGCCCGCGTTGTGCTTGTGCGTTGCCCGGCTCGATCGTCAAGGCCAGCCGGTAAGCGCGGGTGGCGGCATCGGCCTGGCCACGCCCGAGCGCGGCGCCGCCCTCGGCCAGCGCCGCGGCCAGCGCCGCGGGACGACTGGCCTCGATGTCGGCCAGCGCCGAGGTCGCCGCTTCCCAGGCGTTGCGGGCCGCGACGTAGTCCTGCAGGTCGTAGCTGCGCGCGGCATCGGCCCCCCGGGCGCGCGCTGCGGCCAGGGGACCGGTCGCCCACACGGCCGCGGCCTGGCCCTCGACGGTGGCCAGCCTGCCGGCGAACGCGCTGCGGGCGGCCTCCGCCGCCACGCGCGCCTGCTCGCGCTCCTCCGACTGCTGTTGCGCGAGGCGCGCCTTCTCCGCACCGGCGAGCGCAGCGGCCGTGGCGACCGCTCCGTTGTCGCCGGCGTGCTCGGCCATCCGCTGCGGCAGCCACAGGAAGACGGCCGCCAGCGCCGCCGCCGCCGCGACTGCGAGAGCCACCCCGATGCCCCACCGCCGCCCCTGACGCGGCGCAACGCGCGGCGCGTCCCTCGGCGGCGGCGACGGCGCGACCGGCATCGGGGCGATCCCGGCCTCCTCTGGCTCGGCCAGCGCCGCGGCGAGCTCGCGCCTGACCTCCTCCATGTCGGCGGGACGTGCCTCCGGCGACTTGGACAGCAGCCGGAGGGCCAGCTGCCGCGCGCGCTCCGGCGCCGGGAGGCGTGGCACGAGCGGCGGCACCGGTTCGTGCAGCACACGATCGCTGGTGACATCCGGGTAATACGGCGGATAGCCCGACAGCAGCTCGTAAAGCATCGCGCCGAAGGCGTACAGGTCGTCCGCCGGACTCGCCGGCTCACCGCGCAGCTGTTGCGGGCTCATGTTGTACGGCGAGCCGCCGGACGCCGTGGCGCCGGCCAGGACGGCCAGGCCGAAATCGGCGAGCCGCGCCCGGCCGGCGTCGTCGAGCAGGACGTTCGAGCATTTCAGGTCGCGATGCACGAAGCCGCGCGCGTGGGCCGCGGAGAGCGCCTCCGCGACCTGTTCCAGCAACCGGCCGAACACCGCGAAGGAGCGCCCGCGGAACTGGCCGAGGTCGCCGCCGGACTGGTAGGCCATCTCGACCAGGACCAGCCCTTCGGCTTCGTGGACACCGAGCAGCTCGACGGCCTGGCCGGGATCGAGCCGCGCGGCAAGGTCGAGCTCGGTTTGCAGGCGGGCGCGCGCGCCCGGCGCCGCGAACAGCGACCGGTCAAGCAGCTTGAGCGCCACGCGGCGCTCGAGCTCGCGGTCTTCCGCGAGCCACACCTGCGAGTTGCCGCCTTCCGCGATCCGGCGCAGCAACACGAATCGCGCGCCGAGCTCGAGCCCGGGCGTGAGGTTCTTCATCTGGGACAATCAGCCGGCGCCGGGACCCGCGGCGGCCGGGGACCTGTCGGCCACCGGGGCGCCGGGCATCAGCCCGGTGTCCTCGACGTAGAGCTCGTGCAGCAGGCGGCGCCACTCGGCGTACTGCTGTTCCGCGGTGCCGGTGAGCCGGAGCGTGCGGCCCTCGACGTCGACCACGAGCGGCGCAGCCTCGTTCTCGAAGGAGTTCGACAGCTCCTTGAGCACGTCGGTGTGCATCTTGGACTCCTCGCGCTTCTTCAGGCCGCTCATCACCGCCATCGTCCCGCCGGCCGCGGCGCCGTAGCGTGCCGCGTCCACGACGCGCGCGCAGTCGCTGTTGCCGCAGCTGTCGGGAACCAGGACCGCGGCCGCCACCGCGAGGGCGCCAAGCGCGATGCGCGTGCGCGCCTGCGCCTTGGCCTTCTCCTCCGCCACGATCTCGTCGTAGGTGTAGCGGCGCCAGTTCGAGTAGGGCTCGTCCATGCGCTCGCTGAACGAGGCATAGCCGTCGCTCACCGTGTCGACGAAGTTGGCGTCGCGCTCGCGGATCGCCTCGACCCGCTGCAGCAGCGGGTCGTTGTCGGCCGGAAGCCGGGTCACCTTGTACTGGCCGTTCTTGGGGTCCTTCACGAGGTATTCGCCGAAGGCCGTCGGCGCGAACTCGCTGGCGAAGCGCAACTCGGCCACCCGCTGGATCTCGGCGAACTGCGCCTCGGTCAGCGCGCGACGCGCGGCGAGCAGGTCGTTCGCAATGGTGACGTAGACGTTCTCGAACGGGTCGCGGCCCAGGTTGCCGCCCTCGCGATACGAGCGTGTGTCCGCGGCGCCTTCGTATTCCTTGTCGAGCCAGACGCGGCCGGTGGCGTCCACCGCCTTGATGGCCAGCTTCAGTTCCGTGCCGTTCGACTCGAGGATGCGCCCGTCGACGACCAGGTCGGCCGAGTCCACGAGCGACGGCACGACGCGCACCGCGCCCCACTGCGCGGTGCCTTCGAGCGTGTCGCGCAGCTGGGACGGCATGTACCGTGCCTCGGCGCGGCGAATCTCGGGGTAGACCCGCTTTTCATCGGCGAGGTCCGGGTTCTCCTCGACTTCCTTCGGGATGCCGGGATCGAACACGTGGATGCCGACGTCGAGCAGGCGTTCCTCGGGAACCTCCTCCGTCGCCTGCACGGCCTGGAGCTGGGGCAACGGCCGGGTTTCCTTGACCACGCAGCCGGCCGTCAGCCCGGCGAGGATGACCAGCAGCAGCGAATGAGCGAGTGTCCCTTTCATGGTCCTGCGTCCCGGTGCCCCGTCACTGGCCCTTCTTGTACTTCCGGTACTCGTCCCAGAGCGCCTTGCGAAGCTCCGGATCGGTCTCCTTCATCGCCGCCTCGCGGATCTGGCGGGCCACGACGTCGTCGTCGCTGCCGTCGGGAATGTCCGCGGGAACCGCACCCGGCCCGGACCCGCTCGCGCCACCACCGCCGGCGCCACCCTGCGAGCCGCCCTGGCGCCCGGCAGCCTGCTCGCCACCCTCGCTACCCGCGGTGCCCACCGATTCCAGGCCGCCGCGCGCAGCCGGCCCTTCGCCGCCTTCGCCGCTGCCGTCCTGCCCCTTGCCGCCCTGGCCCTGGCCGTCAGCTTCGTCACCACCACCGCCCGCCGCTTCACTGCCCTGCGCCTGTTGCGCAGCCCGCTCGCGGGCAATCTGCTCCTGGGTCGCGCGGACCGCTGAGTCGAAGGCACCGAAGGTTTCGTCCAGGCGGCGGTCGATGGCTACGCGCCGATCCTCGCCGCCCGGCACGCTCGGCCCGGAACCCGCGCCGCCCGTCGGCGAGCCGCTCGCGCCACCCGCCGTGCCGCCCGCACCACCGGCCGGACCCGGTTCCCCCGGGGACCCGGCCGCCGGAGACCCACCGCCCTGGCCGGCGTCCCCCGCCTCGCCAGAGGACCCCGCAGCGGGAGCCCCGCCGCCCTGGCTGGCATCTCCCGCGTCACCGGACGACCCCGCAGCCGGGGACCCGCCACCCTGACTGGCATCCGCCGCTTCACCAGGCTGGCCGGCGGCCGTCGTTTCACCGTCCGTTGCGCCCTGCTGCGACGAAGGCTCGTCGCCGCCCTGGCCGCCGCCCTCGCCAATCGGTGCGAACGGATCGTCGGGTGCTTGTCCGCCACCGGCCCCTGGCCGGGCATACGGATTTTCGTCGCCTGCAGTGCCTGCGTCGGGCGCACCGCCGGCCTCCCCGCCGCCTCCTGCGGCCTCCATGCCGGCCGTCGCGCCCTCCGCTGCCGCGGACCCGCCGGCGGCCTGGCTGGCGTCGCCGGACGCGCCGCCCTGCTGCTCGCCGGGGGCGCCACCGGTCTCGCCCCCCTCCGTCTGGTCGCCCCCACCGGCCTGGCCGCTGCCGGCTGGGCCCGCCTCCTGGCCGGTCCCCGGGTTGCCGCCGGCCGACTGGCTGCCGTCACCGGCCGGGCCCTGGGTCGAGCCAGGCTGTCCGGAACTGCCCTGGCTCTCGGCGCCCGAGGGGGCCTGGCTGCCGGGCTGCCCACCGCTGGTGCCCTGCTGGGGCATGCCCGAGGGGCTACCGCTGGGGCTCGACGGCGACGAAGGGGAACTGGATGAGGATCCGCCGCTCGAGGGTGAGGGCATGCCGCCCGAGGTGCTGGGGGATCCCGGGCTGCCGCCGGAAGGAGAACTCGGCACCGGCATGCTGGGGGAACTGGGCTGCGTCATGACGGACGGCGTCAGGCAGCCGGTCAGCAGCACCGCCCCGCCGAGGGTGGCGATCGCCGTGCGCAACGTGACCTGGACCTTCATCTGATGCCTCCCCGCCATGGCGTCAGCGAACCCATTCCCTGGCAAAACACCGGGCCGCTACCTCATGTAGACGTTGCCGTGGAGCCGAGGTTCCGCCTCGAAAAGGGTCAGGTGCCGGCCGCCACGACGCTGGCGTCCTGCCCGTGGAGGAAGGCGCCGAGCTGCTCGGCAAGGCGGTCACAGGCGGTGCCCTGGACGCGGGCGATGAATGGCAGGGGCACGATCGCCCCCACCAGGGCCGACGTCCCGATGACGTTGGTCGAAACGGACCCGGCCGACTTGGCTTCCTGGAGGTCCCAGACGATGGCGTCGTAGTCGGACTCCTTTTCCCACCAGCCGAAACCGATGCACCCCCCGCCGCCCGGACCTATGGCGCAACTGATGCTGCCGCCGCTGTCGGTCTGGCGGGTCAGGCCATCCACCCAGATGATGTAACGAACGCCGTTCTCCTCGATCCGTTGACGCACCGCCGGCCTGGCCAGCAACTGCGCCACGCCCTCCGGGCGCTGCGGGGCGGTCGAAGGTTCGAACCACGGGAACATGCTGTCCTGGAAGTCGTTGTTGGGCTGGACGCGGATGCCGGCGCGGCCCGAGATCTTGTTGCCGACGCAGTCCATGAAGTCGTCTTCCGCGGACGTGCCCTCGACATGCGGCTTGGCGAGCAGCACGACCGCCTCGTCAGCCCCGATCTGGGTCGCGAGGCTGCGGCTTTCCTCGAGCTGCGCGGTCATGCACCCGGACAGCAGGACGAGGGGCGCAAGCGCCGTGACGACCCGCACCAGGTCATCGCGGGCCGCTGATCCTGACATCGACGCCATGGGAGGTCTCCTGGGCGGAATTCCCGGTCAACGGGAGAACGACAATCCACCACGAAATATACGCCCGTTGGATCGCCGTCAAGCGAGCGTGTTTCACCACAACGCGAGTTGACCGCCTGCCGGCTGCGGGGCCCGAAAGCGCGACGTGTCGAGCGGCGGCCAGTGCCCTTCCGGGAGGCCGGCCCGGCGGCGGGCGGTCGCGAGGCGGGCCCGCAGCAGCTCCGCCCAGGGCCCGGAACCGCGCATGCGCGACCCGAAACGCGGATCATTGTCGCGCCCGCCACGGAGTTCGTGAATCCGGGTGCGCACCCGCTCCACCCGATCCGGGAAATGGGTCCCGAGCCACTCATAGAACAGGTCCCGGACTTCCCGCGGCAGCCTCAGCAGGATGTAGTCCACGGACCCGGCGCCCGCCTGCGCGGCCGCCTCGACGACGGCCTCGAGCTCGTGGTCGTTGATCGCGGGAATGACCGGCGCGTACATCACGCCGACCGGCACCCCGGCGCGCGCGAGCCCGCGGACGGCGGCGAGCCTCGCGCGCGGCGAGGCGGTGCGCGGTTCCATGCGCCGCTTGAGGTCGTCGTCGAGCGTGGTGACGCTCAGGAACACGCGGGCAAGGTTCCTGCGCGCGAGCTCGGCAAGCAGGTCGAGGTCGCGCAGCACGAGGGCCGACTTGGTCACGATGCTCACCGGGTGGTCGCACTCGAGCATCAGCTCCAGGATCCCGCGCGTCACGCGGTAGCGGCGCTCGATCGGCTGGTAAGGGTCGGTATTGGTGCCGAGCGCGATCGGTGAGCAGCGATAACGCGGGCGGGCGATTTCCTCGCGCAGGCGTGCCGCCGCGTCCTGTTTGAAGAACAGCCGCGTCTCGAAGTCGAGCCCGGGCGACAGGTTGACGTAGGCGTGGGCAGGGCGCGCGAAGCAGTACACGCAGCCGTGCTCGCAACCCCGGTACGGATTGATGGACTGCTCGAAGGGAATGTCCGGGGAGTCGTTGCGCGTGATGACGGACCGGGCGGGCTCGGGCAGCACCGTCGTCTCGAGCGGCGGCAGCGGCTCGTCGAGGATGCCCCAGCCGTCGTCCTCGGCCACTGCGTGGCGGCCCTCGAACCGGCTTGCAGGGTTCGACAGTGCACCGCGGCCTGACCGTGGTGCCGGGATCCGGTTGTTCATGCCTGTATAAATATACAGGCAGGGTTCGCCGGTCAATGACGGTCCGCGGGCCGGGGCCCGGGCCGGCGGTGCGTCAGGCCCGCGGCGGCCCGAACCGGTCGAGCCGACGCAGCTCCGGGAACCATCGCGCCCAGAGGCCGGCGATCACGACGCTCGCCACGCCACCCACGACCACGGCCGGACGCAGGCCCCACCACGCGGCCGTGACGCCCGACTCGAACTCGCCCAGCTCGTTCGACGCGCCGATGAACACCGCGCTCACCGCGCTCACCCGGCCGCGGATCTCGTCGGGCGTCTCGAGCTGCACCAGCAGGTGCCGGATGTACACGCTGACCATGTCGGCCGCGCCGAGGATCGCGAGCGCGGCCAGCGAGAGCAGGAAACTGGTCGAGATGCCGAACACCACGGTCGCGAGGCCGAACAGCGCCACGCCCCACAGCATCGCGGGCCCGACGCGCTCGGTCAGCGGTCGCCATGCGAGCACGAGCGCGACGACTGCCGCGCCGACACCGGGTGCTGCGCGCAGCAGCCCGAGGCCGTCGGGGCCGACCTGCAGGATGTCGCTCGCATAGGCCGGCAGCAGCGCCGTGGCGCCGCCGAACAGCACGGCGAACAGGTCGAGGGAGATCGCGCCCAGTATCGTGCGGCGGCGGAACACGAACCGCAGCCCCTCGAGCAGCGAGTCGAGGCCGATCGACTCGGCCGATCTCCGCGGGGCCGGCGCCTTGACGCCGAACATCAGGATCACGGCCAGCGCGAGCAGCGCCGCGACGCTGCCGTAGACGACCGGCGCGCCGGCCAGGTAGACGAGCCCGCCGATCGCCGGCCCCGCGATGGTCGAGAGCTGCCAGGTCGTCGAGTTCACCGCGACCGCGCGGCCGAACAGCGCCGGCGGCACGAGGTTCGGCAGCAGCGCCTGGCCCGTCGGCATGGCGAAGGCCCGCGCCACCCCGAACAGCACCATCACGGCGAACACCGGCCACACGACCGAGAGCCCCGACAGGGAGAACGCCAGCAGCAACAGCGCGCAGACGAGTTCGAGACCGTAGCAGGCGGAGAGCAGCTTCTGCCGCACGTGCTGGTCGGCGAAGTGGCCTGCGGGCAGGACCAGCAGCACGAACGGCAGGAACTGGGAAAGGCCGATCAGGCCGAGGTCGAGCGGGTCGCGCGTGATCTCGTAGACCTGCCAGCCGACGGCGACGGTCTGCATCTGCACCGCCACGGAGGTCGCGAGGCGCGCCGTGAGGAAGCGCATGAAGCCGGCGTGCGCCAGGAGCGCGCGCAGTTCGTCGCGCCCGGGCGGGTCAGGCTGGGGGGAAGAGGTGGCGATGCGTTCAGGCCTCGAGGAGGATGCGCAGCATCCGGCGGAGCGGCTCTGCCGCGCCCCACAGCAGCTGGTCGCCGACCGTGAACGCAGACAGGTACTCGCCGCCCATGGCGAGCTTGCGCAGGCGGCCCACGGGCACCGCGAGCGTCCCGGTCACGGCCGCGGGCGTCAGCCGCGCGAGCGATGCCTCGCGCTCGTTCGGCACGACCTCGACCCAGTCGTTCGCGCCGGCGAGAAGGGCTTCCACCTCTGCGAGCGGCAGGTCGCGTGTCAGCTTGATCGTCAGTGCCTGGCTGTGGCAGCGCATGGAGCCGATGCGGACGCACAGCCCGTCGATCGGAATCGGCCGGTCGCTGCGGCCGAGGATCTTGTTGCCCTCGGCGCCGCCCTTCCACTCCTCGCGGCTGGTCCCGTTGCCGAGGTCCTTGTCGATCCAGGGCAGCAGGCTGCCGGCGAGCGGGTGGCCGAAGTGCTCGCGCGGCATCGAGTCCGCGCGCAACGCGGCGGTCACCGCGCGGTCGATGTCCAGGATCGCGCTCGCCGGGTCGGCCAGCAGGCGGGCGGCCGAAGAGTAGACGTTCCCCATCTGCGCGAGCAACTCACGCATGTTCTGCGCGCCCGCGCCGGAGGCCGCCTGGTAGGTCATGGACGTCGCCCACTCGACGAGCCCGGCGCGGAACAGGCCGCCGAGCGCCATCAGCATCAGGCTGACCGTGCAGTTGCCGCCGATCCAGTCGCGCGTGCCGGCGGCGATGCCGGCGTCGATCACGTCGCGGTTCACCGGATCGAGGATGATGACCGCGTCTGCCTTCATGCGCAGCGTGGAGGCCGCGTCGATCCAGTGCCCCGCCCAGCCGGCTGCACGCAGCTTCGGATGGACGGCGCCCGTGTAGTCGCCGCCCTGGCAGGAAATCAGCACGTCGCAGCCCTCGAGCGCGGCGAGGTCG
>JAGTSG010000043.1 GCA_018261655.1 Pseudomonadota bacterium
CGTGAACTCCGAGTCCGGCCGGCTGGCCGACACCGACATCGCCCTGGGCGACAAGGCCCTGGAGGTCTGTCCGGTGGGTGCGATCCTGCGCAAGGGCGTAGGATTCTCGGTGCCGATCGGCTCGCGCCGCTACGACCTGCGGCCGATCAGCGCCCAGGCCCTCAACGACGCTCCCCGGACCCGAAAGGAGCCACCATGATCGGCGGGCCTCCCCGGAAATTGCGTGTCGCCACGACGTCGCTGGCCGGCTGCTTCGGCTGCCACATGTCGCTGCTCGACATCGACGAACGGCTGTTCGACCTGCTCGAGCGCATCGAGCTCGATCGATCTCCCCTGACGGACATCAAGGACCTGGGGCGCTGCGACGTCGGCATCGTCGAGGGCGGCGTGTGCAACGCGGAGAACGTGCGCGTCCTGCGCGAGTTCCGCGCGCGGTGCCGCACGCTGGTCGCGATCGGCGCCTGTGCGGTGAACGGCGGCCTGCCCGCGCAGCGCAACCACCTCGACCTCGGCCTCTGCCTGCAGGAGGTCTACAAGACCGAACCCGGCCTGAGGAATGGCATGGTACCGGACGACCCCGAGCTGCCCCTGCCGCTCGACAAGGTGCACCCGCTGCACGAAGTGGTGAAGATCGACTATTTCCTGCCTGGTTGCCCGCCGTCAGCGGATGCGATCTGGAGCTTCCTCAACGACCTCGTCGCCGGCCGCACGCCACGGCTCGGCCATGGACTGATCCGCTATGACTAGCAGCGATTCCCTGGAGACGACCTCCCGGCCGGGCCTGCGCCGCGTGGCAATCGACCCCCTGACCCGTGTCGAGGGCCACGGGAAGGTGACTCTGCTGCTCGACGAAGAGGGCCATGTCCAGCAGGCCCGGCTGCACATCGTCGAGTTCCGGGGCTTCGAGGTCTTCATCCAGGGCCGGCCCTACTGGGAGGTGCCGGTTACGGTGCAGCGGCTGTGCGGCATCTGCCCGGTCAGCCATCACCTCGCGGCCTCCAAGGCGATGGACCGCATCGTGGGCGTCGACGAGCTGACGCCGACGGCAGAGAAGATCCGGCGCCTGATGCACTACGGGCAGATCCTGCAGTCGCACGCGCTGCACTTCTTCCACCTGTCCTCGCCCGACCTGCTCTTCGGCTTCGACTCGGAGGCGGCCCGGCGGAATATCGTCGGCGTGGCGGCCACCTACCCGGACCTGGCGCGGCGCGGCGTGCTGCTGCGCCGGTTCGGCCAGGAGGTCATCCGGATCACGGCCGGCAAGCGCATCCACGGGACCGGCTCGATCCCCGGCGGCGTCAACCGCAGCGTCACCGACGCGGAGCGCGGGGAACTGCGCGCGCAGGTCGGCCAGGCCGTGGACTGGAGCCGCGAGGCCGTGCAACTGGTCAGGCGGCTGTTCGAGCAGAACCTGGAGATGTACCGGGACTTCGCCACGTTCCCCGCAAACGGCCTGCAGCTGGTGCGCGAGGACGGCGCGCTCGACCTCTACCATGGCGGGCTGCGAGCCCGCGGCAGCGGCGGCGGCACGATCTTCGACCACGTGGACTACTCGACCTACTGGGAACAGGTGTTCGAGGAAGTGAAGCCCTGGTCGTACATGAAGTTCCCCTACCTCAGGCTGATCGGCCCGGAGGAAGGCTGGTACCGGGTCGGTCCGCTGACCCGCGTGACCGGTTGCGATTTCATTCCGTCGCCGCTCGCCGAAGCCGAACGTCGCGACTTCCTCGCCTTCGACGGCGGGAGCGCGGCCAGGGCGACGCTCGGCTTCCACTGGGCGCGGATGATCGAGATGCTGCACGCGGCGGAGGTCATCGCCGGGCTGCTGGACGACCCCGACATCTCCGGCGGCGACCTCGTCCGGCAGGGCGAGCGGCGCGGACGCGGCGTGGGCGTGCTCGAGGCCCCGCGCGGCACCCTGATCCATCACTACCGAGTCGACGAGCAGGGCATGGTGGTCCGTGCCAACCTGATCGTGTCGACCACGCACAACAACGAGGCCATGAACCGTGCGGTGCGCGAGGTGGCGCGTCGCTACCTCGACGGGCGGCAGCTCACCGAGGGGCTGCTGAACCACGTCGAGGTCGCCATTCGCGCGTTCGACCCCTGCCTCTCCTGCGCGACGCACGCGCTGGGACAGATGCCGCTGTCCGTCGAGCTGCTCGACGCCGACGGCAGCCGCCTGGACCAGCTGGTGAGGGACTAAGGATGCGCGCCCCGGTCGTGGTGATCGCGGTCGGGAACCCCAGCCGGGGCGACGACGCCATCGGTCCCGAGCTGGCCGAGCGGCTCGAGCGCGAGGCCCTGCCCGGCGTCGACGTGATCGTCGACTACCAGCTCCAGATCGAGCATTCGCTCGAGCTCGAGGGACGCACGCTCGCGGTGTTCGTCGACGCCTCGGTCAGCGCACCCCCACCCTGCAGCGTGGACGTCGTCCGCCCCGAGCGGGACGCCAGCCACAGCACCCACAGCCTCTCCCCGGCAGCGCTGCTCGAGATCTACGTGCGCTGCACCGGCCGGCAGCCGCCACCGGCCCGCGTGCTGGCCGTGCGCGGCGAGCGCTTCGAGCTCGGCGAGCCCCTCTCGCCAGCCGCGCGTGTCCACCTCGAGGCCGCCTGGGCACAGCTCAGGGACCTTGCCGCGGGCCCGGCCCGCGATTGACCGCCGGCGACGGCCGCGATGGCGCGGCGCGCCGCGAGCGCAGGAAGCTGTCCGCCACGAACACGGCGAGGCCTGCCCAGATGATGCAGAAGCCGATGGCGCGTGCGCCGGCGAAGGGCTCGCCGTAGAGGAACACGCCGAGCAGCAGCTGCAGGGTCGGCCCGATGTACTGGATGATGCCCACCACCGAATAGGGAATCAGCCTTGCGCCGGTCGAGAAAAACGCCAGCGGCAGCGCCGTGATCAGCCCGCTGCCGACGAGCAGCAGGTCGACGTGGATCGGCGGCTGGCCGAAATGACCGGCGCCGCTCTGCGCCAGCCACAGCAGGAAGGCCAGCGCGACGGGCGCGAGCAACAGGGTCTCCACGGACAGGCCCGCAACCGCGCCGACGTTGACGACCTTGCGGATGAGGCCGTAGGTGCCGAAGGAGACTGCGAGCGCGAGCGACACCCACGGCAGGTGGCCCGCTGCCACGGTCAGCCAGGTCACCCCGACCGCGGCGAAGCCGACCGCGATCCACTGGCGTGGATTCAGGCGTTCGCCGAGGGCGAGCACCCCGAGCAGCACGTTGACCAGCGGGTTGATGAAGTAGCCGAGGCTTGCCTCCAGCACCCGCCCGTTCGACACCGCCCAGACATAGATGCCCCAGTTCGCGGCGATCAGGATCGCCGAAAGCAGCAGCCGCCCCAGGACGCCGCGGTCCCTGAACGCCGCCCGCACCTCCGCAAGCCGGGCCTTCCAGGCGAGCCATCCCATGACGAACAGCACGCACCACACGATCCGGTGCGCGATGACCTCGAGCGCCGGCACGTGGGTCAGCGGCTTGAGGTAGAGGGGAAACAGTCCCCAGATCACGAACGCGGCGGAGACCGCCAGCACGCCCCGGCGGGCGGCAGCGGCTTCGTCATGCACTGTCCTGGCAATGTCGCGGTCCACGGTCGGTCCGGGTGGGTCGGGCGCGAAGTGTGACGCCTCCTGTCTCGTAAGGCGAGAGGCCGCCTGGTGCCCGGTTGACCTAGGCTGGCGTTACTGGAAGACCCCGGGAAGCACGCCGCCATGCCGCGCAAGTCGAAACCGCCACTGCCAAGGCCGGTTGCGTTGATCACCGGCGCCTCGGCCGGCATCGGCCGCGAGCTGGCCCGGACGTTTGCGTCCCACGGATTCGACCTGGTCGTGGTGGCACGGCGTCGCACCCGGCTGGCCGCGCTCAAGCGACAGGTCGAGTCCGCGCACGGCGTGCGGGTCCGCATCGTGGAGGCCGACCTCTATGACCCGGAGGCGGCGGGCCGCCTGCAGAAGAGCCTCGCGCGCACGCCGATCGATGTGCTGGTCAACAATGCCGGGACGCTGGAAGGCGGGAGGTTCGCCGGGATGGACGGCGCGCGCATCGGCCAGATGCTGCAGCTCAACATCGGCACGCTGGTCGCCCTCACCCATGCCTTCCTGCCCGGCATGCTGCGCCGGAGCCACGGGCGCATCGTCAACGTGGCGTCGATCGCCGCCTTCGCGCCGGTGCCGTGGCTCACGGTCTATGCCGCCACGAAGTCGTTCGTGCTGTCGTTCAGCGAGGCGCTGGCCGAGGAACTGCGCGGCACCGGCGTCTCGGTCACGGCCGTCTGCCCGGGCCTGACCAACTCCGAGATGGCCGACAGCGCGCTCGAGCGCGCGCCGGAACTGGCGCCCTGGCGGCCGTGGCTCTTCGCCGAGCCCTCGACCGTCGCCGAGGCCGCCTACGACGGTTGCATGAAGCGCGAGGAACTGGTGGTGCCGGGCGCGGCCAACGTCTTCTACGGCGGGCTGATGAAGCTGACGCCCCGCCCGGCCCGGCGGCGCATGACGGGACTCTTCAGCCGCGTGATGCGGTGACAGGCTTCACAGGATCGGGGCGTCGTGCCTCTCGCCGCGCTCGTACACGACGTGGGCGCGGCCGACGAGCAGCGGGTCGATCGGCCCTATCAGGTCGAGGTCCTTGCTCGAATACGGCAGCTTGTGCAGCACGTAGCGCAGCGCGTTGAGCCTTGCGCGTTTCTTGCAGTCCGACTTGACCACGGTCCAGGGCGAGTCGGCGGTGTCCGTGTAGAAGAACATGGCCTCCTTGGCCTTCGTGTACTCGCCCCACTTGTCGAGCGAAGCCATGTCCACGGGCGAGAGTTTCCAGTGCTTGAGCGGATGCGACTGGCGTTCCCTGAAGCGCCGCCGCTGCTCCTTGCGGCTGACCGAGAACCAGAACTTGATCAGCTGGATGCCGCTGCGGACGAGGTTGCGCTCGAACTCGGGCGCCTGCCGGATGAACTCGAGGTACTCCTCGTCGCTGCAGAAGCCCATCACGCGCTCGACGCCGGCGCGGTTGTACCAGGAGCGGTCGAACAGCACGATCTCCCCGCGCGTCGGCAGGTGCTCGACGTAGCGCTGGAAGTACCACTGCCCCCGCTCCTCCTCGGTCGGCTTGTCGAGCGCCACGACGCGCGCGCCACGCGGGTTCAGGTGCTCCATGAAGCGCTTGATGGTACCGCCCTTGCCCGCCGCGTCGCGCCCCTCGAACAGTATGACGACACGCTGGCCGGTGGCCTTCACCCAGGCCTGTAGCTTGAGCAGCTCGACCTGCAGCTTGTACTTCTCCCGCTCGTAGTTGCGGCGGGACAGGAGGTTCCGGTACGGGTAGCCTCCGTCGCGCCAGTCTTCGGCCAGTTCGACGTCGGCGCGTTCCTGCAGCGTGCCCTTCGCGGCGCGCTCGTGCCGGGTGAGCAACTGCTTCAGGGCCAGCACGTCGTCGGGCGACGCGCCCGCCAGGATCGCCTCGAAGGACTCGACCAGGTTCGGCGACTTCTCGCGCGCCAGGCGCCCGAGGATGTCCTCGACCGCCGCGGCCTTCGACTCGTTGGCCGCCAGGATCGACTGCGACACCGAGAACTCCTCGATGCCGGACCGGGTCAGCGTCGGGGGAACGTCGCCCTCCCGCGCCTGGCGGGGACGGGTCTTGTGCCTGCCGTGCTTCGCCCCGGAGGCCCGGCCATTTCCCGGCACCTTGCCCTTCGCCTGTGTCGTGTCGTCCATGATGGATTCCCGGGCCCTTGCCGACGCCGCATTCGAAACGGCACCCTGGCGTCAGGCTACTGACGGCGCCTGGTGGCCGGCTTCCGTGACTTCCGCAGCGAAGCGGTGTCCGGCCCCGCGAAGGCCTGTGCCTCCGTCTTCAGCCAGTCGCGGAAGGCGACGACCTTCGGCATGGTGGAGTAGCCCTCGGGGCAGACGAACCAATAGCCCCACCGCGACAGCACCACGTGCGAACTGGCCAGCGCGAGCAGCCCGCGCTCGATGTCCTGCGCGGCCAGGGACCACCGCACGACCGCGAATCCAAGTCCTTCGGTCGCAGCGATGAGGACGCTCACCGAGTCGTCGATGGTCGCCGGGCCGGCGGGCCAGGCGGCGTCGGACGCCGATGCCTTCCAGCGCGACCAGGGCTCGTCCTTGGCGTGCAGCAAGGGCAACCCCTTGAGGTCCTCCAGGTCGTCGAGCGAGCCGTGCCGTGCCAGGACCCGCGGCGCCGCCACGACCACGAGCCACTCGTCCATCAGCTTTTCCGCGTAGAGGCCGGCATAGGGCCCGGGTCCGAAGCGGATCGCCGCGTGGTAGTCGCTGCGGCCGAAGTCGACGACCTCGCGCGACGTGTGCCAGTCCACCTGCAGCTCGGGCTCTTCGTCGTACAGCCGCTGCAGGCGCGGCGTGACCCACTTCTGCAGCAGTGAGGACAGGGTGCTCACCTTGAGGTTGCCGGTGGCCCGTGACTGGCGGAGTTGCTGCAGCGACGCCACCAGCGTGTCGAGCCCTGAACGGATGCCCGGCAGGAGCTGCGCGCCTTCGGGCGTCAGCTCGACCTTGCGGCCGCTGCGCCTCAGCAGCGGGATCTGCAGGTAGTCCTCGAGCGCCTTGATCTGCTGGCTGACGGCGGCGGGCGTGACGTTCAGCGCCTCGGCGGCCTCGGCGAAGCTGAGCCTGGACGCCACCGCCTCGAACACCCGCAAGGCGTTCAGCGGCAGCCTGCCATAGGCGGAACTCACGGCAAGTTTTCCTTAAGGCAGCTTGAGTTAATGCGTTTGTTCATGCGCGTCCCCCGGTTCAAAGTCTCGACCCATGAAGGCCGGGGAAACAGTGCCCCGGCCCACAGGATCAGAGGAGGGACATCATGTACACGCAGTCTACAACGCGCCAGTTCTCCATCGCCCTGGTACTGGTGGCCGCGCTGGCCGGCATCGTGACGGCGGGCGTCGAGGCCGACCGCTACGCCGGCGCAACCCCCACGGGGGCCGACCTGGTGGCCTCCGGCGACCTGCCGGTCCTGCCGGAGATCGTCGTCACGGCCAGTCGTATCGAGGTGTTGTCCTCGGAGGGGTGACGGAAGCCCGGAGGGGTCAGACCCTGCTCTGACCCCTCCGGAGGATCGCGCGGGCAAAGGCCTCGGCCGAGCCTGGCGCGAAAGGGAAGAACAGCGACGGCTCGGTCATCTCGAGTTCGAGCACGACGGGGCGGCCAGCGACGTCGCGGATGAGGTCCACGCGGGTATACAGTGGCTGCCGGTCCGCCACTGCGGCACAGGCGGCGGCCGCCACGGCCAGTTCGTCCGGCGCGGGCCGCCGTGCCGTGATCTTCTCCGGGGCGAACAGGCCGGCCACCAGCGGCCCATCGGGCCGCAACAGGGCGGCCTTGCGGATGGCGTGGCTGAAGCGGCCGTCGAAGTGCATCAGTGCGGTCTCTCCTGCCTCGTCCACGCGGGCGAGATAGGGCTGCAGCAGCGCAGCGCGGCCCGCCTCGAGCAGGCGCCCCAGGTGCGCGACCGCTGGTGACGGATCCTGGCGCCGGAAACGCGCGGCATCGCGCGAGCCGACGCCGACCGCCGGCTTCACCACGAACTCGTCGAAGCCGCAGGCCTCGCCGGCGGCGAACGCCGCAGCTCCGCCCGCGAGGAACGCGGCCACTGCCGCGCCCGCGGCCTCGCCGGGCTCCGCGAAACGCGTCGGCACGACCGGCACACCGGCGCGCGCGAGGTCGAGCAGGTAGTGCTTGTCGGTGTTCCAGCGCACCAGCGCCGGCGGGTTGTACAGCCGCGTGACCGCGCCACAACGCTCCGCCCAGCCGAGAAACTCTTCCAGGCGGCCCATGTAGTCCCAGGTGGATCGCAGCACCGCAACGTCGAACGCCGACCAGTTCACGCCGGTGTCGTCCCACTCCGGCGTCGTGACTTCCGCGCCGAGCGCGACGAGCGCCGTACGCAGCGGCGGCATGTCCTCATCGAGCGCCAGCGCATCCCGCGCCGTGACCAGTGCAATCCTCATGGCCATCGAGACCCCTGCGGCGCGCGCCGCGTCTGCGGCGGGCGACGGCCCACCGGCGGCGGCAGCTTACGGCATCGCCACACCGGCCGTCAGGGCCTGCCCCGCCGCTCTGCCTCGCGTTCCCGGTGCATCTTCTTGTGGATCCGCCCGGTGCGCCGGATCGTCGCGCGCTTCACGTACTCGGCCTGGGCCGCCCTGGCCGCCTCGCGCTGCAGCTTCAGGAAATTGTCGAGCCGCCGCGGGTCGACTCCGCCCGTCTCCACCGCCGCGCGCAGGGCGCAGCCCACGTCGTCACCGTGCCCGCAGTCGCGAAAGCGGCACGAGCGCGCCAGCGCCTCGAGGTCGCCGAACGCCTCGCTGAGGCCGGCGCGCGCAGCGCCGATCTTCAGCTCGCGCATGCCGGGGACGTCGATGAGCCAGGCGCCGCCGGGCATCGGCAGCAACTGCCTGGATGTGGTCGTGTGCCGCCCCCTGGCATCGTCCTCGCGGATGTCCCGGGTCAGCTGGCTCGACGCGCCGGTCAGGGTATTGACCAGCGTCGACTTTCCGACGCCCGAGGAACCGATGAAGACCACCGCCTGGCCCGGCCCGAGCCAGTCGGCCAGCGCAGCACGCGCGCTCTCGGCCCGGGCGTCCAACGCGACCACGGCGGCGGCGCCGGCGACGCGAGCTGCGTCGTCGCGATAGCGCTCCACGTCGTCGCAGAGATCGGCCTTGGTCAGCACGATCACCGGCGCCACGCCGGCGTCGAGCACGACCGCGAGGTAGCGTTCGAGCCGGGAGAGGTTGAAGTCGGCATTGCAGGAGGTGACGACGAACGCCGTGTCCACGTTCGCGGCAATCGCCTGCTCACGCTGCACCTCCCCGGCCGCCAGCCGCCGGATGACGGACTGCCGCTCCAGCAGGCGCAGCAACCGGCCCGTGCCGGCCTCCACCAGCACCCAGTCGCCGACGGCGACCGGCGTGGCGCCCTCCGCGTGCCAGGCCGCGGTGGCGATCACTTCGACCGGTCCCGCCTCGCACAGTGCCTCGATGCGGCTGCGATGCACGGACGCGATGCGGGCGACGCGGCCCCGGTCGAGGTCCTCGAGCGTCAGTTGATTCGAATGACAGGCTCGCCAGCCCAGCTGGCCGAGCGACAGGCTTCCGTCGGACATGTGTTGCAAACCCCTGCGGTGATGGCGCCATGGCAGCTTCCGCGAACGGAAGCCGGATCATCGGCCGGGGGTCGGTGCTGGGCGGACCGCGCTCGCGGTCAGGCGAAAGCGCGCACTCCGTGAACCGGGAACGACACGCGGCCGGAAGAGACGGCTTGGGCATCCATAGCGCTCACGACCTCGTGTGTGGAGTGAAAGGGCGCTCAGGTTAGCCTCGGCCGCGGCCCGGCGCAAGACCGCGCCTGTTCAACCGGCGTTCATCCGGGGTTCAAGCGCGGTTCAGCCGGCGCGTCACATCCTGCAGGCGTGTCCACCGCAGCAGGAGACCGGTCATGAGAACCCTGATCGTCGCATTGATGCTGACCATTGCGCCCGCCGCGCTTGCGGCGCAGGCCACCACTTACTCGCCCGACTGGAACCGCCGGCCGCCCCCCGCCTGGGGCCAGCACGGCCTGGCTCCGGCGGCGCGCCAGCTCGACCGGGCCGCGACCGAGCTCTACTACGAAGTCCGGTCCCGCACCGGGCGGACGGAGATGTCGTCACGGGCGCGGGAGCTGGCGGAGGCCGCGAGCGACCTGCGCCGGCTGGCCGAGCGCAGGGCCCCGCTGCACTACCTGCGCGAGGCCCAGCGCCAGGTCCAGTACCGCTACAACCGCCTCGACCAGCGGCTGGACAACAAGGGCCGGGAGTATCGTCACCGCTATGCAGTGGCCGGACTGGAGGAGGTGTCACGCGCCATGCGGCAGACGAGCCAGGCGCTGCAGCGCTACGCCGCGGATCGTCCACGCGACCAGGATCGCTACGCGCTCAACCCGCGCGACCCGGACGACTGGCGGCGCGACCGTGACGATGACCACGATCACGATTGAAGCTGGCGCGCGCCGGCGGGCCTGGCCCGCCGGCGCAGTCGTCTAGTTCGTGTTCTTCTTCGAGGCGTTGTCCGTGTCGCGCGGATTGAACTGCTCGTCGTAATTTTTCCCGGAACTGGTGGTTCCGTTGCCATCACGATACTGGCGGCAGCGCCGGACGAAATCGTCCTTCGCGTCACCCTTCAGGCCCATGTCCGCGGCCCGCTCGCCGCAATTGCGCCCGGCACCCTTGGTGCCATACAGGTAAACCTCGTCCTGGTACTGGCGGCAGCTGCGCAGGAAATCGTCTCTCGCGGCACCCTTGAGGCCCATGTTCTCGGCCCGCTCGCGACAACGCTGCGTGCTCCGGGGGGCGTCGTACTGGTCGCCGCCGCGGGCGATGCAACGATCCACGAACGCCTTGCGTTCCTGTCCCTTGATGTCGAGGTCATTCGCCTGGTGGTTGCAGCCCGACACCTGCTGCCCCGGTGGCTCGCCCTTCTTGCCCTGGTCATTGCCCTGACCCTCGCCGTGGCCGTGACCCTGGCTGTTGCCCTGGCCCTGACCCTGACTTTGTGCCTGGTCCTGGCCTTGGCCCTTGTCCTTGTCCTTGTCCTTGTCGTTGTCGGCCAGCGCAGCGGACGCCGCGAGGCACACGGCCAACAGTGCGATTACATAGCGATTCATGGTCTGCTTCCTCCTGGAAAATGACGTCCTGCCAGCGATCCTGATCAGGCCGTCGGCAAGCGCAGGTCCTGCATCTGCCCGAGTGCAACCTGCGCCGTCTCGTAACCAATCCGGATGGCCTCGTCGGCACGATGAAAGTCCATCAACTGCAGGTGGCCGAGGTCCGGGCTGATGGTCAGGTTCGGCGGGTCTCCCGCCATGCGGCTGCGCGCGATGTGATCCTGCATGATGTGGATCGATCCGGCCATCACTTCGAACAGGCCGGGCCCGGTTCCGGTCGCCGGGCGCAGGCTGTCCACCAGGCCGCCCATCAGCTCGCTCCACTTGTCCATGAAGGCCCATCCTGCCTCGGCCGGCTCGGCCGGCTGTTCAGGCAGCGCAGCGGCCGGTTGCCGGGTTCCCCGCTTGAGGGCCGCCCAGCGACTGCTGACCGGCACGTTGAGGTTCACGGCGAGCACGTAGTCCGCGCCGAGCGCGCGGCACAGCGTGACGGGCACCGGATTGACGACGCCGCCATCGATCATCCACCGCTCCTGGTGCCACATCGGCGTAAAGAGGCCCGGCATGCCGCTCGAGGCCCGGACTGCCGCGAGCATCGAGCCGGCGCGCAGCCAGATCTCCTCGCCGGTATCGAGGTCCGCGGCCACGGCGCCGAAGGCCGTCGGCAGGTCCTCGATGTGGCGATCCTCGATTTGCTCGCCGATGGCCTGCATCAGGCGGTTGCCGCGCATGACGCCGCCGCCGCGGAAGGTCGTGTCCAGCAGGCGCCAGACGTCGACGCGGGTCAGCGTCCTCACCCACTCCTCGAGCTCGCGATGCTGGTCGCTGGCATAGGCAGCGGCCACCAGCGCGCCGACCGAGGCGCCGGTGACCGCCACGGGCCGGATGCCTCGCTCCTCGAGCGCGCGCAGCACGCCCAGGTGGGCCCAGCCGCGGGCGGACCCGCTGCCGAGCGCCAGGCCAATGCGCGGCGCGCCGGGAATGTCCTTCACGAGGACATTCTAGCGCTCCACTCTGGGCCGCTTGGCCCGGAATACCACCTGACGGACGCACCCGCAAGACTTTCCCGGCGGCCTGCAGGTACCATCGGCGGCCCATGCCCAGCGACACCCCGGAAATCACACGCCTCCCGGGCCGGCGCGCCCGCTTCGCCGCCGTCGTCGCCGGCGTGGCGATGCTGGGCGTCGGTTGCGGCGGACCCGACGACGGCACGCAGGCCGCGGGAGCCGCGCCGGGTCCCGCTCCGGGACTCAAGGTCTACCGCCACAGCCTCGATGAGTCGCCGTCGAGCCTCGACCCGGCGCAGGCGTCGAATACCTACGCCAGTCACGTGATGGCGGTCGCCTACGACACGCTCTACTCCTACAAGTACCTGGCGCGGCCGTATGAGCTGAAGCCCGAGCTGGCGGACGGCTGGCCCGAGATCTCCGCGGACCTGCTCGAGTACACCATCCGGATCAAGCAGGGCGTGCACTTCGTGGACGACGCCGCGTTTGACGGGGGCATCGGCCGCGAGGTGACGGCACAGGACTTCGTCTACTCGATCCAGCGGCACTTCGACCCGGCCACGCGAGCCCAGGGCGCCTGGCTGTGGCAGGGCCGCATCGTCGGGCTCGACGAGTGGAAGCAGGCCGGCGCTGATTATTCGCGCGAGGTCGAGGGCCTGCAGGCTCTCGACCGCTACACCATCAGGATCCGCCTGACGCAACCGTACCCGCAGCTGCTCGATACCTTCACCCAGGGCTACGCCGCCGTCGTGCCGCGCGAGGCCGTGGAACACTACGGCCGCGAGTTCGCCGTGCGGCCGGTCGGGTCGGGACCGTTTCGCGTCGTGTCCTACGACACCGCGCTCATCGTGCTGGAGCGCAATCCGAAGTACCGCAAGGAGCCGGTTGACCTGGCGGCGGAAGGCTATGACCCGGCCACCCAGGGCCAGTACGGCCTCGAGCGCATCGCGGGCCGCTCGCCGCCCTTCGTGGACCGGCTCGAGATCCACTTCATCGGCGAGACGGCGGCACGCTGGAACTCGTTCACCAAGGACAACGAGATCCAGTACATCACCGTGCCGAACGAACAGCTCGACCGGGTCCTGGCGACGCGCCATCCGGTGACCTTCAAGCGAGAGTTTGCGGACCGCTACTTCGGATATGCCGGGCTGGAGGCCGGGGTGATCTTCCAGTCCTTCAACATGTCCTTCCCCGAGTTCGGCTACAACCCCGACCCGGCGCGCGAGCGGCGCAACAAGGCGCTGCGCTGCGCCGTGAACAAGGCCTACGACTTCGAGGCCCGCAACGAGAGCTTCTATGGCGGCATCGCCGCGGTATACCCCGGCATCATCCCCCCGGTGGTTCCCGAGTTCGACCCGGACATGTCGCGCGAGAGCGTGACGCGCGACGTCGAGGGCGCGAGGCGGCTGCTGCGGGAGAACGGCTGGACTGCCGAGAACCTGCCGGTGCTGACCTACGGCGCGTCCGCGAACGTGCTGAACCGGCTCATGTACGAACAGTTTCGCGCCTGGCTCAGCGAGATCGGCTACCCGCGGGAAAAGGTGGTGCTGAAGCAGTACGCGACCTTCGGCGACATCAGCCGTGCCTGGAAGGAGAACTCCCTGCCGTGGATCGCGAAGGCCTGGGGCCTCGACTACCCCGACGCCGAGAACACGCTCCAGCTCTTCTACGGCCCGAACAGTTCGCCCGGCTCGAACGACTCGAACTACCGCAACCCGCAGTACGACGAGCTGTTCCGCCAGGCGAAGGTGATGCTGCCCTCCCCCGAGCGCACGGCGATCTACCGCCGCCTGAACCAGATGGTGATCGACGACTGCGTCGCCGCGATGGGCATCTCGCGCACCCGCGTGCACCTCTGGCACAAGGACGTCATCGCCTATCCCGACCGTGAGATCGTCGGCGGCTCCTTCCTGAAGTACGTCGACGTCGCCGGCGGCCCGGCCGGGACGGAGCCCTGAATGGAGCTGCTCCAGTACACGCTGCGCAAGCTCGCCGCCGGCATCCCGCTGCTGCTCGGCGTCACCTTCGTCAGCTTCCTGCTGATGGTGTACTTCGGGCCCGACCAGACCTACGTGCTGCTCGGCAAGAATCCGACGATGGAGGAGATCGCCGAACTGCGCGCCCAGCTCGGCTATGACCAGCCCTTCCTCGTCCGTTACGCCGAGTACCTGCGCGAGATCGCGCTCCTCGACTTCGGCTTCTCCAATTCGACGGGCGAGCAGGTCAGCGGGCTGCTCGGCCGCACCATCCCGGTGTCGCTGGCGCTCATCCTGCCCGGGTTCCTCCTCGGCAACCTCGTCGCGATCACGCTCGCGCTCGTCGCCGCCCACCACCGCAGCGGCTGGGTGGACAAGACGATCATGGGCATCTCCGTGATCGGCATGAGCATCAGCTTCCTGATCGTCGTCATCGCCTTCCAGATCATCTTCGCGTCGAACTACGGGCTCGGGCTGTTCCCCGTCCGCGGCTGGAACGTGCACTCCCTCGGCAGCTACCTGGCGCACATCGCGGTGCCGACGATGGCCACGGTGTTCGTGGCACTCGGCTACAACACCAGGTTCTACAGGTCCGTGATCGTCGAGGAGCTCACCCGCGACCACGTGCGCACCGCGCGCGCCTTCGGCGTGCCGCCGGCGAAGCTGCTCTACCGCAACGTGCTGAAGAACTGCCTGATCCCGATCATCACGCGCATCGTGTTCTCGATCCCGCTGATCGTCATCAGCGGCGCGCTGATCATCGAGACCTACTTCGGCATCCC
>JAGTSG010000013.1 GCA_018261655.1 Pseudomonadota bacterium
GCGCCACGGCCAGTGCAACGGGGTGCGCGCGCCGACGGGCGCCCGCATGTCGGGTGGGGTTCATCTCGGCATGCCTCCTGGTCGGCGGGACGCCTTCGTACGTCCCGCGCAATGCGCCGCCGGTCCTGCCGGCAGCGCGGTCACGTCCTGTCGTGGGTGATCAGGCGACCAGGGGCGGGGCGCGCGCGCCAGGACGGCGCGCGTGGTCCCGGGGCAGCAAGGGCTCGGCCGGATCCGGCCCGAGGGTGGCCGGGCCGGTGTCGGTCGAGCGGGCGACATCGATCGCCGGCGGCGGCGCCAGCAGCGCGCTCGCGGCGTAAGGGCAGAGTCCGCTGGCGTCGTGGTCGGAGCGGCCATCGACCGGCCGGCCGTCGTCGTCGTAGTGGACGACGGTCAGGCGCGACTCGGCGCCGTGGCACAGCCTGACCGTGAGCGAGGCGCCATCCCCGCTGGCGAACATGAAGCCCGCCGGCACCAGCGCGCGGAACACCAGCGCCGCGAGGATGAAGGCGACGGCCTGGTCGCGCACCGAACGATGGCGCAGCCGGTGGAGCATGGCCGGGAGTCTTACGGAACCGCCCGGCATAAGTAAATACCACTATGGGTCGAAAGGCGGCCCGAAGGGAGTGACCCTGACCCCTGACCGGCCGGAGTTAGACATATGTTCATTGATTGACACGATGACAACTTCAGCTTAGCCTCTGGGCCATGTCATACCTTGCCGAACGCCGTGAGGAGGAGAAGGAACGCCGCCGGCTCGAGATCATCGAGGCCGCCGAGCTGCTCTACGCGGAGAAGGGCTGGGACGCGGTGACCATGGACCAGGTCGCGCGCACCGCGCGCCTGTCGCGGGCGCTGCTGTACGTCTACTTCAGGGACAAGGAAGACCTGCTGTTCGCGATCACGAGCCGCGCGCTCGAGGAACTGCGGCAGCGGTTCGAGCGTGCCATCGCGGGCCAGGCGCTCGGGATCGACCAGATGACCGCCATCGGTCGCGCCTACGTGCTGTTCCAGCAGGAAAAGCCCTTCCAGTTCGACGCCTGCAGCCGCTACCACGCCCACCACGCCCACGAGGGCCAGGAGAACGAACTCGCCTGCGCTGCCCAGGGCGACGGCCTGATCGCCGTGATGATCGGGGTGCTGCAGCGTGGCATCGCCGACGGCTCGATTCGCGCCGACATCGGCGATCCCGTCAAGGTCTGCGTCATGCTCTGGGCCTTCAGCCACGGGCTGATCCAGATCGCGACCAACAAGTCGGTGGAAATCGCGCGGCAGGGAGTCTCGGCCGGTACGCTCATGGAAGACGGCCAGGCGATGCTGCGTTATCTGCTCGCGGTGAAGTGACCCGTTTTTTTGAATCTGGTCCTGACACATGTCCAACGATTCAACGACCGCCAAACTCGGCTGTGTGATCGCCCTCGCGGCGGCCTGGGCCGTGGCGCCGCCCGCCGCAGCCGCCGCACCCCTGGACGCGGTCGTCGAGCAGCTGGTCCTCGAGGCTGAGGCCGCCAACCTGGAGCTTGCGGGTGCCGAACAGGGCGTCGCGCAGCGCCTCGCCGTCCTCGACCAGGCCCGCGCCCGCTTCCTCCCCGCCCTCGATCTCGGGATGCGCTACTCGATGGCCGACGGCGGCCGCCAGATAGACATCCCGGTGGGCGACCTGCTGAACCCGGTGTACGCGTCGCTCAACTCGCTGCTCGCCGCCAGCGGCCAGCCGGCGCCCTTCACGCCGATCGACAACGTCTCGGTGCCGTTCCTGCGCGAGGAAGAGCTGCAGGCCGTCGTGTCCCTCACCCAGCCGGTGTACGACGCGCGCATCCCCGCCGCGAAGCGCGCGGCCGAGCACGAGTACATCGCTTCGCGCCAGGGCCTCGACGCGCTGCGCGTGCGCCTGCGCCGCGACATGCAGCAGGCCTGGTTCCGCTGGCTCGCCCTGCGCGAGTCGGCGGCGGTCCTCGAGGCGTCGCTCGAGGCCGCCCGCGAGAACCAGCGGGTCAACGAGAGCCTGCACCGCAACGGGCGCGTGACCCGCGACCTGGTGCTGCGCGCCGAGGCCGACGTGCTCGAGATCGAGCAGCAGCTCGAGGCCACGAACGGCGCGCAACGCATCGCCCGGAACTACGTCAACCTGCTGCGCAACCAGCCGCTCGAAGCGCCGTTGCCGGAGGCCGCGGTGTCCGATGCGGACGTCGCCCGGCGGCGCGACGCGCTCGTGCGGCAGGCCGGCGGCGTGGCGCGCGACCGCGGCTGGCTGCAGGACACGGCGGTCGAGCGCCGCCAGGAGCTCAGGCAGATCGACTCGGGCATCGAGGCGGCCGGCGCCGCCGAAGACCTCGCGCGGGCGGCGTTCAGGCCGCAGCTGGCGCTCGCCGTGGACGCGGGCGTGCAGAGCGAGGAGCTCGGGTTCGAGGGAGACGAGAACTTCGTGCTGGCCTCGCTGGTGCTGCGCTTCAACTTCTACAACGGCGGCGCGGATCGCGCAGCGCTGCGCGAGGCGCGGGCGCGCAGCGGCGAGCTGCTCGCCGCGCGCGACCTCGCGGAGCAGCACGTGCGGCTCGAGGTGCTCGAGTCGGTGAAGGACTTCGAGGTTGCGGAGGCCTCGCTGCGCACCGCGGCCAAGCGCGTGGCGGCGGCCGACGGCGCGTTCGGGATCGCGCGGCGCAAGCGCGACCTCGGCCAGATCGCGCAGGTGGAATTCATCGACGCGCGCCGCGCCGTGACGAGCGCGCAGCTGAACCAGCAGGTGAACCGCTTCCAGGCGCTGTCCGCGCTGGCGGCGGTCGAGTACGCGGTGGGCGGGCCGGTCCGGTCCGCGCCGCCGCCGGAGACCGGACCATGAAGACGACGTCGTCCGCGCGCGCCCACCGGGCACCGCGGATCGTGCCGTGGCTCGCGGCGATGGCGTTGGCCGCCGCCTGCAGCGGCGAAACCGTAACACCGGCACCTTCGGGGACGCCGGTGCGGACGGCGCCGGTCGAACAGGCCGCGCTGCGGGGCACCCTGCGCGCGGTCGGCATGCTCGAGCCGGCGAACGAGGTGCGACTGTCCTTCAAGGCAGGCGGCGTGATCGCCTCCATCGAGGTCGCGCAGGGCGAACGCGTCCGCCAGGGACAGCCGCTCGCCTCGCTGGCGCAGCAGGAAGTGGCCGCAGCCGTCGCCCAGTCGCGGGCGCTGGCCGACAAGGCGGAACGGGACCTCGAGCGCGGCGAGGCGCTGTACGCCGACGAAGTCGCCACGCGCGAGCAGCTCGACGACCTGACGACTGCGCGCGACGTGGCGCGGGCCGGGCTGCGTGCCGCTGAGTTCAACGCGCGTTTCTCGCGCATCGAGGCGCCGGCCGACGGCATCGTCCTGCGCAAGCTGGCCGAGCCGAATGAGCTGGTGGCCGCCGGGCAGCCCGTGATCGTCCTCGGCGACACCTCGGGCGGCTGGGTCGTGAGCGCATCGCTGTCGGACCGCGACATCGTCCGCGTCCGCGTCGGCGACGTCGCGCGCGTGACGCTGGATGCCTTCCCGGGACGCGGGTTCGACGCGACCGTGAGCGAACTCGCCTCGGCCGCCGACCCGCTCACCGGCACCTACGAGATGAAGCTCGCCATCGACCCGGCCGGGGCGCGTTTCGTGCAGGGCCTGGTCGCCAAGGTGGAGATGGCCGGCGACCCGGGCGCATCCGTCACCGTCGTGCCGGTGCAGTCGCTGCTGGAAGCCGACGGCTCGGAGGCCGTCGTCTACGTCGTCGCGACGCGCGACGGCGCCCTGGTGGCCCAGCGTGTCCCGGTGCGGATCGGCAGGCTGGTCGGAGAGCGGGTCGAGGTGCTGGAGGGACTCGAGGGCGGCGAGCAGGTGGTCACCGATGGCGCCGCGTACCTGCGCGAGGGCCAGTCGGTCCGCATCGCGGGCGCCGGCTGAGCCGAGGGCAGGTCCCCATGAGTCCCTGGGCATTCGCGGTCAAGCGCTGGCAGTTCACCCTGGTCGTGTTCGCGCTGCTGGTCGTCACGGGCATCACGGTCCTGAAGACCATCCCGCGCCAGGAGGACCCGTCGCTGACCTTCCCGGGGTCCATCATCGTGGTGACCTATCCGGGCGCCGATCCGGAGGACATCGAGCAGCTGGTGGTGGAGCCCATCGAGGAGGCCCTCAACGCCCTCGATGACATCAAGATGATGGAGAGCGAGGCCCAGGACGGCTTCGCGATGATCCGCATCGAGTTCATCTGGGGCGTGGACCCCGATCGCAAGTACGACGAGGTGCTGCGCGAGGTGAACCGGCTGCGGCCCACCCTGCCGGCCGACATCCTCGACATCGACATCCGCCAATTCAAGCCGAGCCTGGTCAACATCGTACAGCTGGCGCTGGTGAGCGAGTCGCTCGGATGGCGCGAGCTGCGGGAGCTGGCCGAGGACCTCGAGGAGGCCATCGAGATCGTGCCGGGCGTGCGCCGTGCGCAGAGCTGGGCCTTCCCCGAGCCCGAGATCCGCGTCGCCGTGGACCTGGAGCGGCTGTCCGCCTCAGGCGTCACGCTCGGCCAGATCACCGACGCCATCCGCAGCGAGAACGCCAGCATCCCGGGCGGCGCAGTCGACGTCGGCCAGCGCCGCTACAACCTCAAGACCTCGGGCGACTACCAGTCGCTCGACGAGATCGGGAACACCGTCGTCAGCGCGCGACAGGGCCGCGCGGTCCGCGTCCGCGACATCGCCGAGGTGTCGTGGAGCACGGCGGAGGAGCGCTACCTCGGCCGTTTCAACGGCGAGCGCGCCGTGTTCGTCACCGCGAACATGAAGGACTTCCAGAACGTCTTCGACGTGCGCAACGGCATCTACGAGCGGCTCGACAGCTTCGAGGCCTCGCTGCCGCAGGGCGTGCGCCTGGAGCGTGGCTTCGACCAGTCCCGCAACGTGGACCATCGCCTGTCGCGGCTGCAGTTCGACTTCTCGCTGGCCATCAGCCTGGTGGCGCTGACCCTGTTGCCGCTCGGCCTGCGTGCGGCCGGGATCGTCATGCTGTCGATCCCGCTGTCGCTGGCGATCGGCCTGGCCGCGCTGTACTTCACCGGGTTCACGCTGAACCAGCTGTCGATCGCCGGCTTCGTCGTGGCGCTGGGCCTGCTCGTGGACGACTCGATCGTGGTGGTCGAGAACATCGCCCGCCACGTGCGCGAAGGCATGCCCCGGCGCCAGGCAGCGATCGCGGCCACCAACCAGATCTGGCTGGCCGTGCTCGGCTGCACCGCCACGCTGATCCTGGCCTTCCTGCCGCTGCTGTTCCTGCCGGAAGCCTCGGGCGAGTTCGTGCGCTCGCTGCCGGCCGCGGTCCTGTACACCATCCTGGCCTCGTTGTTCGTTGCCGTGACCATCATTCCCTTCCTGGCCAGCCGGCTGCTGCGCGGCGGCGCTCCGGGGCCCCTGCCGCGCCAGCCCTGGCTGGCGCGCGTCGTGCTGGTGGGGCGCGGCCTGGTCGAACGCTCGGACGCGCTGGCCGACCGGGCGCTGGCCGGGGTGATGCGCGGCATCCACGCGTTCTACGGGCCGGCCCTGCGACGTGCCCTGTCCTGGCCACGCACGACCTTTGCGCTGGCGATGCTGGTGTGCGCGGGCGCGGTGGCGCTGGCTGTCTTCGCCATGGGCGTGAGCCTGTTCCCGACGGCCGACATCCCGCAGTTCCGCGTGCGCGTCGAGGCGCCCGACGGCGCGAGCCTGGCCGAGACGGACCGCGCCCTGCGCTTCGTCGAGGCGGAGCTGGCGAGGCGACCGGAGGTGAAGTACTGGTTCGCCAACCTCGGCCACGACAACCCGCGTACCTACTACAACATCATCCCGAAGACCTACTCGGCCAACGTCGCCGAGGTCCTCGCGGAGGTGCGCGAGTACCATCCACAGCGAACCAACCGGATGCTCGACGAACTGCGCGCGACCTTCGCCGGCTATCCGGCCGCGCGCATCACCGTGCGGCAATTCGAGAACGGGCCGCCGATCAACGCGCCGATCGAGATCCGCGTGATCGGCCCGGACCTGTCCACCCTGCGCACGGTGGCCGCCGACGTCGACCGGATCATCTCCGGGATCGAGGGGACCCGCGACGTCGAGAACCCGCTGCGCCTGCAGCGCACGGACATCGACCTGCGGGTCGACACCGAGAAAGCCGCGCTGTTCGGCGTGCCCGCGATCGAGGTGGACCGGACGGTGCGCCTCGCGGTGGCCGGCGTGCCGGCCGGGCAGTTCCGCGAAGCCGATGGCGACGAGTACGACATCACGCTGCGGCTGCCGATCGAGGGCCGGCCGACACTCGCGCTGATCGACGCGATCCAGGTGTCGTCGCTGGCCGGCCGGCAGGTGCCGCTCAGGCAGGTCACCGACCCGCAGTTCAGCTCTGCGCCCAACCTGATCCGCCGCTACAACCGCGAACGCTCGGTCAGCATCACCGCCTGGCCCGCCAGCGGCTACACCACGGACCAGGTCACGCGGCAGGTGCTCGCGGCCGTCGCGGACTACGACTGGCCGCAGGGCTACCGCTACATGGCCGCCGGCGAGGTCGAGGCCCGCGAGGAGGCCTTCGGCGGCCTCGGCATCGCGCTGCTGGTGGCGATGTTCGGCATCCTCGCGGTGCTGGTGCTGGAGTTCGGCAGCTTCCGCTCCACCCTGATCGTCTTCGGCGTCGTGCCGCTCGGCATGGTCGGCGCGGTCGTGGCGCTGTTCGTGACCGGCTACACGCTGTCGTTCACCGCGCTGATCGGCATGATTGCCCTGGTGGGCATCGAGATCAAGAACTCGATCCTGCTGGTGGACTTCACCAACCAGCTGCGCGAGGCCGGCGCCGGCCTCGACGAGGCCATCGAGAAGGCGGGCGAGATCCGCTTCTTCCCCATCCTGCTGACCTCCCTGACGGCGATCGGCGGCCTGATGCCGCTCGCCGTCCAGGGCTCCGGCCTGTACTCGCCGCTGGCCGTCGTCATCATCGGCGGCCTCATCTCCTCGACGCTGCTGGCGCGGCTGGTGACGCCGGTCATGTACAAGCTGCTGCCGCCGGCCATCGAGCCTCGCAAGGCCGCGGCGCTGTCGGGCGGCCAGGCACCGGCCGTCGCCTGATGGCGACATATACGGGCACTTCCGGGGAGCCGCGAGGTCTACAATGGGTCCATTCCCCCTCGGCACACGGAGTACATGCCATGACCCGAAAGATCCTGATGGCCGCCTGGCTGGCCCTGGCCTCGCTGGCCTTCGCCGTCCCCGCGCAGGCCGACAAGTGGTCGGACACCATCGACCTGTTCAAGAACGCCGGCGAGAGCCGTGACTTCTTCGGCAAGAGCTACGGTTACGCCGTGTTTCCCACCGTCGGCAAGGCCGGCCTCGGCATCGGCGGCGCCTACGGCGAGGGACGCGTGTACCGCGGCGGCGCCGCAGTCGGCCGGACGAAGTTTTCCCAGCTCAGCGTCGGCTGGCAGGCCGGCGGCCAGGGCTACAGCCTGATGATCTTCTTCGAGGACAAGCGCGCCTTCGACGAGTTCACCTCGGGCAGCTTCGAGTTCGGCGCCCAGGCGAGCGCGGTCGCCATCACCGCCGGTGCACAGGCCGGTGCCGGGACGACTGGCAATACGGCGGGCGCCAGTGCGGGAAAGAAGGATGCGACCACGGCCGGCCAGTACAACAACGGAATGGCCGCCTTTACGATCGTCAAGGGCGGGTTGATGTACGAGGCCGCGCTCTCGGGCGCGAAGTTCTCGTACGAACCGATCAAGAAGTGACGGCACGGCTGCGTGACGGGCGTCGCCCGTCACGCAGGTTCACTCGTAGCGCAGCGCCTCGATCGGGTCGAGCCGCGCGGCACGCAGTGCCGGCATGAGCCCGAACAGCAGGCCCACCGCCGAGCAGCATGGACAGCCCGGCGCCGAGGGCGATGCCCAGCACCCCGCCCAGCGCGCACAGCGTCACCGACTCGACCAGGAACTGCAGCAGTATCGTCGTCCGCCTCGCGCCCATGGCCTTGCGGATGCCGATCTCGCGCGTCCGCTCGGTCACCGTGACCAGCATGATGTTCATGATGCCGATGCCGCCGACGACCAGGCTGACGCCGGCGATGCTGGCGAGCAGGTAGGAGAAGATCTCGGTCGCCTCGGCGCGGGCGTTGAAGAAGGTCTTGCGGTCGAAGATGGCGAAGTCGTTGTCCCGGCCCGGCAGGATCCCGTGGGCCCGGCGCAGGATGCGCTCGATGTCCACCATCGCCTGCTCGATGGTCGAGCTCGGAGCGACTTCCACGCTGATGGACTGCAGCGTGTCCTCACCGGTCAGCCGGTGCCGCGCCGTCTGCAGCGGAATCCAGACGTCGTCGTCCGGGTTGCTCATGCCGACCGCGCCCTTGGCCTCGAACACGCCGATGACCTCGAACGGCACGGCGCGGACCTGCAGCGTCTGCCCGACCAGCGCCGCCGCGTCCGTGTCGAGCATGCCCGGCACCTCGGCGCCGACCACGATGACGCGGCGCCGCGCGGCGTCGTCCGCCCCGCCGAACATCCGGCCCGCGGCCAGGGTGAACCCCTGGACGTCGGCAAAGTTCGGCGTCGTGCCGGTGATGCTGACGTTGATGTTGCGGTTGCCCGACTTGACCTGGTCGCGGATGGACATCTCCGGCACCACCGCCGTGAGGTGCACGGCCTCGCGCCCCAGCGCCTCGGCGTCGTCGATGGTCAGCGTGTTCTGTTGACGCGAGACGCCGCGCATGAACCACATGCCCGTGTTGATCGTCAGCAGGTTGGCGCCGAGCGACTGCAGCTGCTGGTCGATGGCCTTCTGCGCGCCCGAGCCGAGCGCCACCATGGTGATGACCGCGGCCACGCCGATGATCACCCCGAGCATCGTGAGGGCCGCGCGCATGAAGTTGGCGCGGATCGATTCGAGGGCGACGCGGACGATCTCGGCGAAGGGCACGGACGGCGTCCCGCTACTGCCGCTGGCTGATGCCCGGCACGCCGCCCATCCGGCGGTTGATGAAGGACTGCAGCTGCTGCTGCGTCTCCATCAGGTGGGAGCTCGGCAGCAACAGCACCTTCTCGCCCTCGGCGAGGCCCGCGACGATCTCCGCGCGGTCGAGGTCCGTGATGCCGGTGCGGACCGCGACCGGCACCGGCCGGCCGTCGCGTTCGGCCACCACCCAGAAGTCCGAGCCGAACTGGTAGCTGCCGGCCGGGCGGCCGCCGCCGGCCCCGTTTCCCTGGAATACCCTGCGCATCATGGCGCTCTCCCCGGGCGTGAGCTCGGCGCCCGAGCGGCGCTTGTCCATGGCGGCCCGCACCTGCTCGGCCGTGACGCCTTCCGGCAACTCGACGGTCCGGTCGCCGACCGTGAGCGTGCGCGGCGCCGACGAGGCCGCCGCGTCCCCGCCCCCCTCGTCCCCGCGGGACGCCTGCAGCTGGGCTGACAGGTCGTCCTCGGTGAGGCCGAGGATCTGCGCCGTGGTCGCCAGGTCGCGGCTGGTGCGCAGCGCCGGGACCGGCAGGGCCAGCACGTCGTCCTTGCGCGCGACGGTAATCGTCACCTCGGAGTTCATGCCCGGCTTGAGCAGCCGGTCGCGGTTGTCGATCGAGACCAGCACGCCGAACATGGTGACGTTCTGCTCCACCACGGCCTGGGGCTCGACCTTCAGCACCGTGCCGCTGAAGGGCTGGTTGGGATAGGCCGACACGCTGACGGTCGCGGGCAGGCCCGCCGCGATCTTGCCGATGTCGGTCTCGTCCACCAGCACGCGGACCTGGACCTGCGACAGGTCCGCCATCTTGAGCAGCAGCGTTCCGCCGCCGACGTCCTGCGTCGGCGAGGAGATCACCTGGCCGGTCTCGACCTTCTTCTCGATGATGGTCCCGGCGATGGGCGCGCGGATCTCGGTGTCGTTCAGGGCGATGCGCGCGTTCTCGACGCTGACCTGGCCGGCGACGACCTGCGCCTGCGAAGTAGCCAGCTCGAGCGCAGCCTTCTCGTAGTCGGGCTTGGATAGCAGCCCCTGGTTGAGCAGCGTCTCCGCCCGCTCCTGCTGGGCCCTGGCGATGGACAGCCGCGCGCGGGCCGCGGTCAGGTCGGCCTGGGACTGGTCGAGCCGGTTGCGCGCCGTGCGCGGGTCGATCCTGACCAGCAGCGCGCCCTGCCCGACCTCGTCGCCCGTCTCCGCAGAGATGTCGAGCACCTCGCCCGAGGCCTTCGACTTGAGCTCTACGGTCGAGATCGGCTCGATGGTGCCGGCCGCTTCCACCGCCACGACGATGTTGCGGCGTTCCACGGGCACCGATTCGTACAGCGGCGTGGTCGCCTCGCCGCCTGGCTCGCAGGCGACGAGCAGCGAGCCGAGCAGGACCGGCGCGAGCATGCCTGGGCGCAGTCGGGTCATGGGGTGTCGCTCGTCTCCAGGCGCGCCAGCAGGCGGCCCTCTGCGCCGTAGAGCTCGAGTTGCCGGCCGAGGACGCGCCAGCGGGCCGCCGCGGCGAGCGCCTCGGTGAAGCGGCGCGCGACCTCCATGCCCTCGGCGCAGGCCATCATCGTCGAGGCCGCCTGCGTGAAGCGGAGCCGGTCCGCCTCCAGCTCATAGCCCGCCATGAACCGGTTGCAGCCGTCCGAACCGGCGGCGCGCCTGTCCTCCGCGCGCAGCACCAGGCCCGCAACCGGCCGCCCGTCCGGCGGCGGCGCCACCGCCTCCTCGCCCAGCGCGACCAGCCTCCACTCCGTGCCTTCGAGGCGCGCCGTCCGGAACCGGGCCGGGCACGCCGCGCCCGGTTCCAGGCGGAGGAACCCGTCGACCAGCAGCGTCGGGACCGGCGACGGCCCCTCCATCGGCGGCCGGAGCGCGATGGCGCCCTCGACCAGCGCCATGACCGGCTGGCCGGGCTCGCCCTTCGCGGAGAGATAGGCCCGCTCCAGGTCGGGATACGCCCTTTCCATCGCCACCGGCAGCCGGCGCCCGGTCGTGCACTCCAGGAAGCTCGCTGCGTCCGCCATGTAGGTGAACATGCCCTGCATCGTGGCGCGCGGCTCGATGGGCTCGAACGCCGTGCGGCGCCGCAGGTCGTAGTCCAGCTCCGAGTCGATCGGCCGCCCCAGCAGGTCGAGCTTGCGCAGGGTCTGCGCACTCTCGATGGAGAAGTGGACCGGCGCCTCGCGCCCGCCCTTGAGCGTCAGCGTGATGCCGTCCGACGACAGGGCCCAGGTGCCGATGTCGTCGTGGGCCCGATCCACCTCCTTGCCCAGGTAGCGGTTGCGCAGCGCATAGGAGCCGTCCGGCATGATGTCGAGGTGATAGTCGATGCCTTCGCAATCGGCGCAGGGCAGCACCCCGACGAAGGTCGCGGGCAGCGAGGCGAACAGGTCGCCCGGCTTGCCCGCGGCGTCACGGCCGGCCCCGCCGGCGACACGCTTCATCACGATCTCGACGGTCGCCGGGTTGCCGTTCGTCAGCACCGGATGGACCTGGTCGCTCGTGAAGACCAGCCGGCCTTCCAGCGTGACGCGCGAGCGCACCGCATAGCTGCGGGACGGGACGATGCGGGCCGGATCGTAGGCCAGCTCGAAGCTGTAGGGCGCGCTGCCGGCGTTCTCCTGGCGGACCGTCGAGATGACGTCGGCCGGCGCGTCGGCGCGCGAGATGTCCTCCAGCGTCGCCTCGAACACGGCCCCGGGCGGCATGGCGATGCGTTCCAGGTAGGTCGCCGTTCCCTTGACGATCCCATCGGCCGCCTGCGCGGCCACCGCGCCCGACAGCGACAACACCATTGCCAGCGAAACGATCCCTGCCTTCATCGATGCACTCCCTGGCCATCCGCAGCCCGCGCGAAAAATAGCACAGCCCGTGACCGCTGCCGTCCGGCCTGTCCGGGCTCCCTTTCCTTCGTCTTCCGGCCCGGCGCCATGGGTTGACGACCGGCGGACCTAATCGTTCCCCTCCGCCAGGGGTTCCACGGGCATGGAGAGCTCTTCGGCGGCGCGCTCGACCTTGGCACGGTTCCTCTCGCGCACACCGTTCGCAAAGAGCTCCAGGGCGGATGCCCGGCGCTGCACGAACCCGAGCGCCCGATCCCGCTCTCCGGCCAGGGGCGACCCCGGCGGCAATGTCTGCGCGGCGAAGCGCGCCGCGGCATCCGCGTAGAAGGGAATTCCCGTCGTCTCCAGCCACTCCACGACATCGGCATCCGCCACGCGCCGGTCACGCGCCGCCGTCATGATCCCGTTCATGCCGGCCAGCATCGCGGGCTCCGCCTGCGCGTACCGGCGCCACTCCAGCAGCCAGGCCTGCTCGTCGGCGTGCGCCGCCGCCGAGCCACGCGCCAGGGCGACGCCGCCGGCGGCCACGACTGCCGCCAGCGCAATGGCCAGAACGATCCCCGCCCGGTCCTGCGAGCGGCTTGCCGGCACGCCGAGCGGCCGCGCCAGCAGCCAGCCCAGCGCAAAGCCCGTCGTCAATCCGCCGAGGTGCGCGGCATTGTCGATTCCCGGGACGATGAAGCCGAAGGTCACCGAGTAGCCGATGAACGCCAGGGTGCTGTTGCGCTGCGCGCGCACCACCTCGGCCGGGATGCGATGGCCGCCCCGGGTGAAGAAGGCCAGCTGCGCGCCGATGATCCCGAACACCGCGCCGGAGGCTCCGGCGCTGTTGACCAGCGGGTTCCAGGCGATGCTGGCGAGGCTGCCCGCGAGGCCTGCCGCCGCGTAGATCGCGCCGAAGCGGGCGCGCCCGAACAGGCGCTCCACCAGGGTACCGATGGACCACAACGCCCAGGCGTTGAACAGCAGGTGCACGGGGCCGAAGTGCAGGAACGGCGCCGTTGCGAGCCGCCACCACTCGCCCGTCACCGTCAGCGGCGCGAAGTTCGAACCCCATTCGATGTACTCCAGCGGCCCCGGGTGCAGGACGTCCACGCCGGCGACAGCCATGGCGGCGAAGACGGCGACGTTGGCGAGCGTCAGCGCCCGCGTCAGCCACGGCGTGAACGGTCTGGCTGGCTGCGCTGCATCCGTCGGCATGGTGAATGTCGCGAGGAAAGCCCGGCTGGAGGGCCGTCGTGCCGAACGGTTGGGCACGGGAATCGATCGCTGTCGTCGATCGGAAGACCCGCCGCGCTGCGCCCCGAGCTTGGACTAACCCGTTAAACTATTGACGGATAAACCCGACCGCAGCGCGACGGGCATGACAACAATGCCGCGCTTCGTGGTTGGAATTCAAGTGGAAACGTAACGGCGTCGCTCCCGGAGGGTCGTGCCGGACCTTCGTGGACCGGTGGACGGTGACGACTCACCGGCGCAGACTTCCGCTGAAGTTCGGTAATCGAGCCCCGGAGAACCCAGGCAATGACCACCGGAACCTGCCTTTGCGGTGCCGTTCGTTACGAGATCGACGGCCCGTTCAGCATGATGGCGATTTGCCACTGCTCGATGTGCCGCAAGGAACACGGCACACAGTTCGCGACCTTCGTCGGCGCGCCGCTGTCGGGATTCCGCTGGCTCTCGGGCGAGGACAACATCACGGATTACGCGTCGTCGCCGTCGGGTCACCGTTACTTCTGCAGGACCTGCGGGTCACCGGCGCCGATGCTCATCCCGGCGATGGACATGGTCGTCGCGCCCGCCGGAAACCTGGAACAGGACCCGGGCATCCGCCCCCAGATGCACCTCTTCGTCGGCTCGAAGGCGCCGGGATACGTCATCACCGATGACCTGCCGCAGTACGACGCCTATCCGCCGGAATGGGGCGGCGGCGGCGGCGTGAAGCGGCCGACGGTGACCGCGCCGGAAGGCATCGTGCCCGGCAGCTGCCTCTGCGGTGGCGTCGCCTGGGAGGTGACCGGCAAGCCGTCGCTCATGATGAACTGCCACTGCTCGCGCTGCCGGCGCGGGCGCGGCGCGGCGCATGCCACCAACGCCTTCTACAAGCTCGACCAGTTCCGCTGGGTCCGCGGCGAGGAGCTGACCGATTCCTTCAAGGTGCCGGACGCGCAGTTCTTCACCCAGCACTTCTGCCGGGTCTGCGGAAGCCCGACACCCCGCGTGATGGAGAAGTTCAACCGCGTGCTGGTACCGGCCGGAGCGTTCGACGCCGACCCGGGCGTGCAGCCGACCGCGCACATCTTCGTCGCCTACAAGGCGCCGTGGTTCGAGATCACCGACGACATTCCGCAGTTCAGCGAAATGATGCCGCGATGAACCGGGACTGCCGGGACGGAAGGTCGCCATACCGCTCATGAGCAGCGCCGCGGGGCCGGGGAAGGCGCGTTTCGACCGCGGTTCGCTCAAGCGCTTCGCCTGGCTGTCGATCGCGGCGGCCGTGGCCACGATCCTGCTCAAGGCCGTGGCGTACTGGGTGACCGGCTCGGTCGGCCTGCTGTCAGACGCCCTCGAGTCCTTCGTCAACCTTGCCGGCGCGCTGATGGCGCTGGCCATGCTGTCGCTGGCCGCCCGGCCGCCCGACGCCAATCACGCCTATGGCCACGGCAAGGCCGAGTACTTTTCCAGCGGCGTCGAGGGCGGATTGATCCTGGTCGCGGCGATCAGCATCGGCGTCGCGGCGGTCGACAGGCTGTTCCACCCCCGGCCGCTGGAGCAGGTGGGACTCGGGCTCGGCGTCTCGGTCGTCGCCTCGCTGGTCAACCTCGGCGTGTCGGTCGTGCTGATGCGCGCGGCAAAGCAGTACGACTCCATCACGCTGAAGGCCAACGCCCACCACCTGATGACGGACGTGTGGACGTCGGCGGGCGTCCTGGCCGGCGTCGGGGCCGTCGCCTTCACCGGCTGGCTGTGGCTCGACCCGGTGGTGGCGCTCGCGGTCGCCGCCAACATCGTCTGGACCGGCGTGCGCATCGTGCACGCCTCGGTGCTCGGCCTCATGGACACGGCCCTGCCGGAAGCGGAGCAGGCCGCCATCGTCGCGGTCCTCGACCGCTACGTCACGGACGAGGTGAAGTACCACGCGTTGCGCACGCGCCAGGCCGGGCCGCGGCGATTCGCATCGGTCCACGTGCTGGTGCCCGGCGCGTGGTCCGTGGCGCAGGGACACGACCTGCTCGAGAAGATCGAGGCAGACCTGCGCGCCGTGCTGCCGATGATGACGGTGGACACGCACCTCGAGCCGCTCGAGGACCCGGCGGCGCACAACGACCTGGACCTCGACCGCGCCTACTGAACGCCCCGCAGCGCGTCACGCCCAGTCGGGCGCGTTCCCTGCCTTCCACTTGATGCTGCAGCCGACGCTCGGGAACTGCTCCCCCGGCACCGGCCTGCCGGACAGCACCGCGTCGGCGGCCGCGCGCAGCGCCGCGCCCGTGACGGGGATGCCGCTGTTCGGCCGGCTGTCGTCGAACTGGCCCCGGTAGGCCAGCCTGCGGTCGCGGTCGAACAGGAAGAAGTCGGGCGTGCAGACGGCCTGGTAGGCCAGCGCGGCGGCCTGGGACTCGTCGTGGAGATAGGGAAAGGTGAACCCGTGTCGCAGGGCGACTTCGGCCATGGCCGGCGGCGCGTCGGCCGGATAGGCCTCCGCGTCGTTGGCGCTGATGGCCACCACGGCGAGCCCCCTGGCTCCATACTCGCGCGCGAAGCCGGCGAGTCCGTCCGCGATGTGCTTCACGTAGGGACAGTGGTTGCAGATGAAGGCCACGAGCAGCGCCGGCGCCTCCCGGAACTCGTCCAGGGTGTAGGTCCGCCCGGAGGGATCGGACAGCGCAAAGGCGGGGGCCGGGGTTCCCAGCTCGAGCATCCGGGACTGCCTGCGTGCCACGTCATCCCTCCTGGATCCCGGATTATGTGCGCCCGCGCACACTGCAGCCTCGTCGCGCCCCGCCGCAGGATAGCCAGCCCGGCGGACCCGTGCTAGCGTGTTTCCCGATCCCGGGCGGGACCCGGTGGGCAGGGAGGCGCCATGTCGCTCAAGGACCTTCTGGACGCAGCGAAACGCCGCCTCGGCGTGGCGGACGCGGCGGCTGACGCCACCCCGTCGCCGCGCGAGCACGTGCGCCTGACGAATCCCTGGCACGCGGTCACGATCCAGTCCGGCCCGAAGCGCTGCCGCGCGGCAGAGGCCCTCGCCGGGCAGCGGTTCCTGTCGAAGGAGGCGCCGACGCTCCCGCTGCGCGACTGCACCGAGCCCCAGTGCACCTGCCGTTACCGGCACTACGACGACCGGCGCCACGCGGGCGTGCCCCTCGACAGCAACGGGGTGCCGCTGCCGCACGGGAAACGCCGCAACACGGACTGAGCGGGCGGCATCCGCTTCCTCCCCGCGCCGCGCGCCACGCGGTTGCTACAATCCCGGGCCTGCCTGGAGCCCGGAACCACGTGCTGCCCCACTCGGAAGCCTGCGAGCGCAACAAGGAGCCGATCCTCGCCATCCTGCGCGCGGCCCTGTCCGAGGCGACCAGCGTGCTCGAGATCGGCAGCGGCACCGGCCAGCACGCGGTGCATTTCGCCCGGCGGCTGCCGCACCTCGACTGGCAGCCGACCGACCGCGGCGAGTACCTGCCGTCCCTCGCCACGCGCATCGCGCTGGAGGGACCGCCGAACCTGCGGTCGCCGGTCGAGCTGGACGTCAACCATGCAGGCTGGCCCTTCGCCGGCATGGACGCGGTTTTCAGCGCCAATACCCTGCACATCCTGTCCTGGCCGTCGGTCGAGGCGTTCTTCGCGGGCGTGGGCCGCGTGCTCGTGCCGGGAGGGCGGCTCCTCGTGTACGGGCCGTTCCGCTACGGCGGCGCCTTCACCACCGGCAGCAACGCGGCCTTCGATGCCGACCTGCGCGCGCGGGATCCCGCCAGCGGCGTCCGCGACTTCGAGGCGGTGGACGCGCTCGCCCGCGCGCAGGGGCTGAGCCTCGAGGCGGACCACGCGATGCCCGCCAACAACCAGCTACTGCTCTGGCGGCGGTAGAATTACCGGGGCCAGGCCGACCCGGAAACCGCCATCTTGCCGATGCTCGTGAACCTGAGAGGCGCCCTCGTGCTGGCGCTGATCGCGCTGAATACCGTGCTGTGGGGCACGCTGCTGCTGCTGCTCGCCGCGGTCAAGCTGGTGACGCCCACGGGCGCCGCACGGAGGTTCCTGAGCCGCGGCCTGGTGGCCCTGGCCGAGAACTGGATCAGCACCAACAACCTGGTCCTCGTGGCAACCCGCGCGCTGCGCCTCGAGCGCCGCGGCGACGTGGACCTCGTGCGGCAGCAGTGGTACCTGATGATCTCGAACCACCGCTCGTGGGTGGACATCCTGGTCCTGCAGTCGGCCTTCAACCGCCGCGTCCCGTTCCTCAAGTTCTTCATCAAGGACCAGCTGAAGTGGGTGCCGATCCTCGGGCTCGCGTGGTGGGCGCTCGACATGCCGTTCATGCGGCGCCACTCGCGTGAATACCTCGAGCGGCACCCCGGGGCGCGCGGCCAGGACCTCGAGGCGACGCGGCGCGCCTGCGAGAAGTTTCGCCGCGTGCCGACCACGGTGATCAACTTCGTCGAGGGCACGCGCTTCACGCCGGCCAAGCGCGATGCCACCGGCGCTCCCTACCGGCACCTCCTGCCGCCGCGCGCGGGAGGCATCGCCTTCGTGCTCGGCGCGATGGGCGACATGCTGCACGCGACGCTCGACGTGACGATCGCCTACGGCGCGAGGACACCGAGCCTGTGGGACCTGTGCTGCGGCCGGATGAGGCGCGTAATCGTCCACGTCCGCAGGTGCGCGATCGAGCCGTGGATGACCGGCGGCAGCTACGCCGACGACCCGGCCTTCCGCGCGAACTTCCAGCAGGGGCTTGCGGCAATGTGGATGGCCAAGGACCGGCTGCTGGACGAGCTGCAGGCGGAACTTGCCGCGGACACCGCCTGAGCAGGACCGCGCCGCGCAGGCGGTGCGAACCTCCGCTCGCCGGCAGGCTCCAACCAACCATGACCCGGAAACCCCGCCAGCAGTCCTCCGTTCCCGCCAGCCGCATCGGCCGCGCGGTGCGGCTCGGCCTGATGGCCGGAGAGGTCGCGCTCGACGGCGCGCTGGCCAGCATGCGGCAACTGGCCTCCGGCAAGCGGCCGACCGCGGGAGACTGGCTGTCCGTCCGCAACGCCGAGACGCTGGCGCGGCGCCTGTCGACGCTGCGGGGCGCGGCAATGAAGCTCGGCCAGATGCTCTCGCTGCAGGAGAACCTGCTGCCCCCGGAGTTCCGCCAGGCCCTCGCCCTGCTCCGCGCCGAGGGCTACTCGATGCCCTCGACCCAGCTGCATCGCATGCTGGGCCGGGAATACGGCCACGGCTGGCAGCGCCGCTTCGCCGACTTCGACGAGGAGCCGATCGCGGCCGCCTCGATCGGCCAGGTCCACCGCGCGCGAACGCGCGACGGCCGCGAGCTCGCGCTCAAGATCCAGTACCCCGGCGTCGCGAGGAGCATCGACAGCGACGTGGACAACCTGGCCATGCTGCTGCGCTGGCTGAACTTCCTGCCGGTCGAGCTGGACGTCGCGGGGCTGGCCGCGGAGGCCAAGCGCCAGCTGAAGGTCGAGGCCGATTACCTGCAGGAGGCGGACCACGCCGGGCGCTTCGCGCGCCTGCTGCGCGGCGCCCCGGGCGTCGTGGTGCCCAGGGTCCACCGCGACTTCACCACCCGGCGCATCCTCGCGCTCGACTACATCGAGTCCGAGCCGCTCGAGGCCATGGCGGGCGACGACGTCCCGCAGCGGCTGCGCGACAGCATTGCCCGCCGCATCGAGGACCTGATGTTCCGCGAGTTGTTCGAGTTCCGGCTCATGCAGACCGACCCGAACCCGGCCAACTACCGCTACCGGCGCGGCACCGACAGCCTGGTGCTGCTCGACTTCGGCTCGACGCTCGAGATCGACGAGGAGCGCGTCGACGGCTACAGGGAGATCTGCCGCGCGGTCATCGCGGGCGACCCGCAGGCGATACGCCGCGCCGCGATACGGCTCGGCTACCTGCGCGACGACACCCCCGCCGAGTCCGCTGCGGGGGTGCTCGAGATCATCGGGCTCGTCTGCCTGCCGCTCGCGCACCGCGGCGCCTACGACTTCGGCGCGTCCCGGCTGGCGCAGCACACCCTCGACCTCGGGCTGGAGGTCGCGTTCCGGCAGGGCCTGCCCACGCCGCCGGCGTCGACCATGTTCCTGCACCGCAAGCTGGTCGGCACGTTCATGCTGTGCGCACTGCTGCGCGCGCGGATCGACGTGCATCGCCTCGTGGCGCCTCACCTCGCATGAAGGACCAGCCCGGCAGTCCCGGCCCGCTGCTGCGCTCTGCCGCGGCAGCGCTCTCGCGGATCCTGGACCCGACGATCGTCCTCTCGTTCGATCGCAGCGGATTCAGGCGCCATGCGATCAACTTCGACCCTGCGGACCTCGATGCGGATTTGAAGGGCCGGACCTGCCTGGTCACAGGTGCCAATTCCGGCATCGGGTTCGCTACCGCCGAGGGGCTTGCGGCCCGCGGGGCATCCGTCTGGCTGCTGTGCCGCAGCCGGGAACGGGGCGCGCAGGCGGCGCTGGCGCTGCGCGAGGCGACCGGCTCCCGCAGCATCCACGTCGCGACAGTCGACGTAGCGGACTTCGGCTCCATCCGCCGTTTCGCGGCAGGATTCCGCGCCGGCGCGGTGGACGTGCTCGTCCACAATGCGGGCGTGCTGCCCGACGAGCGCGTGCTGACGGCCGATGGCAACGAGTTGACGCTGGCCACCAACCTGCTCGGCCCGCTCCTGCTGACGCTGCTCCTGCTGCCGAAGCTGAGGGCATCGGGCGCGGCGCGGGTCATCTTCGTTTCCTCGGGCGGGATGTACACGCAGCGCCTGTCGGCCGCGGATCCCGACTGGAAGTCCCGGCGCTTCGACGGTGTCGCCGCCTATGCGCAGACCAAGCGCATGCAGGTGACGCTGGCCGAACTGCTGGCCGAGGCCCTGGCGCCCTTTCAGGTCGTGGTCCACTCGATGCACCCGGGCTGGGCCGACACCCCGGCGGTACGGTCTTCCCTGCCGAGGTTCCACGCGGCGACCCGGCACATCCTGCGCAGTCCTGCGCAGGGCGCCGATACGGTGCTGTGGCTCGCGGTCAGCGCCGTCGCGCGTCACTCCAGCGGCCGGTTCTGGTTCGACCGCAAGGCCCGGCCGACGCACCTGTTGTCCCGGACGCGGGAGACGCCGGCCGACCGGCAACGATTCCGCGCGCTGTGCGCGGAACGTGTCCCGGAGTTCAGGTCACTCGCGGCGGCAGCGCCACCGGCGCCATCACGGCCTCGATGAGGAACGGCCCGCGCCGCGCGCCTGCGGCACCGAGGGCATCGTCGAGCGCCTCGGCCGTGTCCACCGTCACCGCTTCCACGCCGAAGCCACGCGCCAGGCCGGCGAAGCCGACCGCCGGCCGGTCGAGGGAGAGCACCGGCAGGGCGCGCGGGCCCGGCAACCGGCCCTCGATCTGCAGGTGCTCGTAGGCCAGGATCGCGTAGCTGCGGTTCGCGCAGATGACCGTGGTGACGTCGAGGTTCTCGCGGGCCTGGGTCCACAACGCCTGGATCGTGTAGAGCGCGCTGCCGTCGCCCGACACGCAGGTCACGCGCCGCGACGGATCGCCGAGCGCGGCGCCAGTAGACAGGGGCAACGCGCCGCCGATCGCGCCACCCATCAGGTCGAGGTGGTCGTAGGGCGCGGCGGCGGCCAGGACCTCCGGGAGCGCGAGGCCGGAGGTGATCGCCTCGTCGCACAGCACCCCGCCCTCCGGCATCCGGTGCGCCAGCGCGCGGGCCAGCGACACGGCGTCGATCGGTCCTGCCGGCCCCTGCGGCGCCGGGCCCTGCGGCAGCCTGCCCGGCGTCGCCGCGCCGAGCCGCTCGCACAGCGCCTCGAGCGCCCAGCCGCCGTCCTCGCCCGGGGCCGCGAGGGTCTCGACCCGGGTTCCCGGCGACACCGGCGTGCCGCGCTTGCCCGGATAGCCGAAGAAGTTCACCGGTGAACGCGCCTCGACGAGCAGCAGCACGTCCACGTCCTTCAGGAACGCCTCGGCCGCCTCGCCCATGTAAGGCACCTTGGGAATGAAGGGCCTGCCCGCGCCGCGCGCGGCGCGCCTGTTGAAAGTCTCGCTCGCGAGGCGGGCGCCGGTGTGCGAGGCAATGCGGTGGGCGAGGGTCACGCCGCGCGCGCCCAGCGCGCCGCCGCCGAGCAGCAGCATGGCGCGCGGGCCTCGTCCGCCGAGCAGCCCGGCGGCCAGGTCGACGAGAGCGGCGTCGGGTCGCGCCGGCGCCATGGCTGCAGGCGTGTCGGCCGGTGTGCCGCCCTCGGACCACGCCACGTCGGCCGGCACGATCAGCGTGGCCGGCCCGCCGAGCCGGCGCGCGGCCGCGATCGCGGCCGCCGTGTCGCGCCCTGCCTCCGCGGTGGCGCCGATGGTCCTGACCCACCTCGAGAAGGGCCGCGCGATGGCCTCGATGTCGGTCGTGAGCGGCGCATCCAGCGCGACGTGACCGCGGGCGTGCTCACCGACGACGTTGACGACCGGCGACCGCGCGCGGCGGGCGTTGTGCAGGTTGGCGCCGGCGTTGGCGAGTCCCGGGCCGAGGTGCAGCAGCGTCGCTGCCGGCTTGCCTGCCATCCTCGAGTACCCGTCGGCGGCACCGCTGACCACGCCTTCGAACAGCGCCAGCACCCCGCGGATGGTGCCGGCGTCGTCGAGCGCGCGGACCAGCGCCATCTCGGAGGTGCCCGGGTTCGCCAGGATGGTGTCGACGCCCGCCCGATAGAGCGTCTCGTAGATGGCCTGCGCGCCTTTCATGTGACTCGCCCCCATAATGCGTGTCCAAGCAAGGGAGCGAGTCTGCCAGAGGTGACTTTCAACGCCGTCGTGGAAATGAGCAGCCACCCCGGCTCCGCCGGCCGCGCCGCACGGCGCATCGCCGTCGACGTCGGCTGGCACGCGCACGCGCGCGAGCTCGTGCTGCGCTACCGGCTGGTGGCCGACGCCGACCGCCTGCTCGTTCCGCCGGACCGCGGCCACGTCCGGGCCGAGGGGCTGTGGCGGCACACCTGCTTCGAGGCGTTCGCGCAGCCGGAAGGCGAGGATCGCTACCTCGAGTTCAATTTCTCGCCCTCGGGCGAGTGGGCCGCCTACGGTTTCGAGGGGCGGCGCCGGGGCATGCGCGATCTCGACCTGGCCTCCCCGCCCCGGCTCGAGTGCACCCGCGCTGCGGGGTCGCTGGACCTCGACGTGACGCTTCACCTGGATGCGCTGCCGGCCCGGACCGTCCGCGTGGGGCTGTCAGCCGTGGTCGAGGATCGTGACGGCGCACTCGCCTGGTGGGCCTTGCGACACGCGGCTGGACCTCCCGACTTCCACGACCCGGAATCGTTTACGCTGCGCCTCGAGGCGCCAGGCGTGGCGTCGGCGGCGAGTGTCATCCCATGAACTTCGGCATCGACAGGCTGGTGGCCGACCGTGAGCTGCGCCGGCCGCTGGCGGGACGGCGCGTGGCGCTGCTCGCGCACCCGGCGTCCGTCACCTCGAGGCTGCAGCACTCGCTCGACGCGCTCGCGGGCCTCGACGGCGTCCGCCTCTCGGCCGCGTTCGGTCCGCAGCATGGACTGCGCGGCGACAAGCAGGACAACATGGTCGAGTCGCCGGACTTCACCGACCCGATCCACGGGATCCCGGTGTTCAGCCTCTATGGCGCGGTGCGGCGCCCGACGGCTGCGATGCTGGACAGCTTCGACGTGCTGCTCGTGGACCTGCAGGACCTCGGCTGCCGCATCTACACGTTCATCACCACCCTGCGCTATGTCATCGAGGAGGCCGCGCGCGCCGGCAAGTCGGTCTGGGTCCTCGACCGGCCCAACCCCGTCGGCCGCCCGGTCGAAGGACTGACGCTGCGCGCAGGCTGGGAGAGCTTCGTCGGCGCAGGCGCCCTGCCGATGCGCCATGGCCTGACGCTGGGCGAACTCGGCCGCTGGTTCATTGCCAGCGGCCGCCTCGACGTCGACTACCAGGTCGTGCCGATGACCGGCTGGGATCCCGCGTCGGCGCCGGGACACGGCTGGCCGCTCGGCGCGCGCACCTGGGTCAACCCGAGCCCGAATGCGCCGAACGTCTACATGGCGCGCTGCTACCCGGGCACGGTGATGTTCGAAGGGACGACGCTGTCCGAGGGGCGCGGCACCACGCGTCCCCTCGAGCTGTTCGGCGCGCCGGACGTGGACACCGGGCGGCTGCTCGCGACGATGCAGGAACTGGCGCCGGAGTGGCTGGCCGGCTGCACGCTGCGCCGCTGCTGGTTCGAACCCACCTTCCACAAGCATGCCGGCCAGCTGTGCGCGGGCCTGCAGGTGCACGTCGAGGACGCGCGATACGACCATGAGGCGTTCCGGCCGTGGCGCCTGGTCGCGCTGGCCTTGAAGGCGCTGCGACGACTGCAGCCCGATTACCCGCTGTGGCGGGACTTCCCCTACGAGTATGAGACCGGCCGACTCGCCATCGACCTGATCAACGGCAGCGCGCTGCTGCGCGAGTGGGTGGACGACCCGGGGGCCGCGCCCGGCGACCTCGATGCACAGGCGCGCGCGGACGAGGCCGCGTGGCGCGAGGCCCGCGCGCCCTTCCTGCTCTATCCCTGACCCGCCGGCGGCGGCTGCGAGGCGATGCGCGCGCGAAGGCCGCGCAGCTTGTCCTTGATGCGTGCGGCGTTGTCCGGGCCCATCCGCAGGAGGAACTTCTGGCCCGCGGAACGCGACTCGAGGGCCGGGTCGGCGAACTGGAACATCACCCCGGGCCGCGACAGCGGGATCGGCCCCTGGATTTCCGGCGTCGCCAGCAGGTGGTCGATGACCTCGACCACGCGGTCATTGAAGTAACCGTCGAGGTTGCCGAGCTCGGCGTAGGCCTGCTGGAACAGCGGATACAAGCGCGTGTAGAGCGCGGCGACGTCGCCGCTGTCGAGCGCCTCGACGAGCGCTACGTAGGGCTCGTAGCGGACGTAGTTGTCGGGGCCGAGCGTGTACGCACCCTCCTGGCCCGACGCGACGAACGGGCTGTCGATCGGCTTCAGCGGCCGCAGGCGCGTCGCGACCTTCTCGCGCGGCAGGTTGTCGATCGTGGCGGTGAGGCGGCGCACCAGGTCGTCCCCCAGCACCAGCGACTCGTAGCGCTCCCGTCCAAGGAGGCCGGCCAACTCGTCGGCGACGGCGGCATCGCTCGCGTCGAGCCCCGGCAGGGTGGCCGCGTCCGTGGGCGGTGTGACGGGATGCGCGATGGCGGGCCCGGCCGCGGCCACCGGCGGCGGCGCGATCACTTCCGGGGGCGGGGCCGGCTCCAGCGCGAGCTGGCGCCACGCATAGTAGCCGCCCGCCACGACGCCGATCACGGCCAGCACCCACAGGGCCTTGCGGCCGGCCGCCGAGTCGTCGCCATCGCGCCCCGGCCTCGTCACGGCTTCCCCCTCAGCAACTTTGAGGGGAGGAGGATCACGGATCGCAGCAGCTCGAAGACTCCCTCGACCGCGATGCCCACGAGCCGGAACGGCAGCAGCAGCAACCACACCAGCGGGTAGAGGAGCAGCGCCAGCAGGGCCAGCGGCCAGCAGAGTACGAACAGCAGCAGCCAGAGCAGGAAGCTCAGCATCGGCGGTCCTCCCGGACGGCAGCCCGGCAAGGCGAGAGGATACCAGCGCACCCGCTGCCCCGGGCCCGACGGTGGCTTCGCTGCAGGACCACGGGTCGATGCCCGCCTACCGGTGCCAGTGCTCCAGGTCGTGCTCGACCGACTCGAGGCGACGATCAATCGCCGTCAGCGTCGGCAGCCACTTCGGCGACGGGCGTTCACGGGCCAGCGTCTCGAGTTCACGATGCGCCGACGTCACCGCTGGCGCGAAGAGTTCCGCCTCGACCTGCGACATGCGGCTGCTGCCGTTCGGCCCGCGCCGCGCGAGCGAATCGACGGCGAGGCGGTTGACCAGGTCGTCGTAGGCCACCAGCGTGTCGCTGCCCGGCCCCGTCTTTTGCGGTGCGTTGATCAGGGCAGCCAGGCACGCCACACCCTCGCGATAACGCTCGAGCGCCTCGCGACAGTTTTCGGCCCCGAGTCCGAGCGGCGTCATGGCCGGATGCCTCCTGGATTACTGTCGGTCCCGTGCCCCCACCGGACGCACGTTAGGGCACGGGCAGCCGGTCACCCGTCCGCAATTTCCACGCGGAACTATTCCGGCCTGCGCTGATCGCAGCGCGTCTCGGGAATATCCGAGAGGCGCCTCGGCAGCCTCACGGATGCGAAGGACAGATGTACGCGGAGGGGACCCGCGCCGCGACCTCCGGCCCGCTGCGCGTCAATGGATGCGGCCGGCGCGCAGGAAGTGTTCCACCTTGTCGCGGAAGGTCCGCGACAGCTTGATCTCGTGGCCGCCGGCGAGGATCAGGAAGAACTCGCCGTTCATGTGCGGGCGCAGGCGCTCCACGCGGCCCAGGTTGACGATCGTCGAGCGGTGCACGCGCTGGAAGGCCGCCGGGTCGAGAGCATCTTCGAGGCTCTTCATGGTGCCGCGCAGGATGTACGTCTGCCCCGAGGCGTGGACGCACATGTAGTCGCCCGCCGCATCGATCCAGTCGATGGACGCGAGCGGCAGGCGGACGATCTCGCGCCCCTGCCGGATGGCGAGGACCGGGGCGATGCCCGTGGCTGCCGACCCGCCCGGCTCGAGGTCCGCCAGGTCGTCGGGCCAGTCGGTCGAGCCGCGCAGGTCGGCCATGAGCTGGACGAGCCGGTCGCGCTGGTCCGCCGCCTTGCGCTGCTGCAGCTGCTGGCGGATGTGCTCGAGGGCGTCGGCGAAGCGTTCTTCGTCCACCGGCTTGAGCAGGTAATCCACCGCGCGCGCCTCGAAGGCCTGGATGGCGTAGCGGTCGAAGGCGGTCACGAACACCACCAGGGGCATGGTCTCGGTCGGCAGCTGGCTGACGACGTCGAGTCCCGACATGCCGGGCATCTCGATGTCGAGGAAGACGACGTCCGGCTGGCTGCGCCGGATCGCCTCGAGCGCGGTGCGCCCGTTGGAAGCCTCCCCCACGACCTCGATGTCCGGCACTCCCTGCAGGCGGATCAGCAGGCCGCGCCGGGAGAGCGACTCGTCGTCGACGACCAGCGCCCGGATGCGGTCGCTCACGGCGCCCGTTCCCGCTCGAGCGGCATCGCGATTTCCACGCGCAGCCCCGGCTGGGCGTTCAGCGCCGCCAGGCGGTGCCCGGCGCCGTAGACGGCCGCAAGCCGCTCGCGGGTGTTCCTGAGCCCCACGCCGCGGCCGTTGCTGAGCGCCTCGGGGCTGGCGAGCCCCGGGCCGTCGTCCGTGACCGACACCTCGAGCATGCCGGCGCGGATGCGGCCCTCGACGCGGATGCGTCCGCCGTCCTCCCGCGGTGCAACCGCGTACTTCACCGCGTTCTCGATCAGCGGCTGCAGCAGCAGGCTGGGGAGCAGCGCTTCGAGCGCCTCCTCCTCCACGGCGAATTCCAGGGTCAGCCGCTCGCCGAAACGGAGCCGCTCGGTGGACAGGTACAGGTTGAGCGCGTCGATCTCCTGCCTCAGCGTCACCTTCTTCATCGGGTCCTGGTCGAGCGTGTAGCGCAGGAACTCGGAGAGGCGCGTGACCGCCTGGTTGGCGGCCCGGTTCTCGTTGGCGAGGATCAGGGTCGAGATGGCGTTCAGCGTATTGAACAGGAAGTGCGGGTTGAGCTGGTAGCGCAGCATCTTGACCTGCGCCTCCTGTGCCAGCGCCTCCGCGCGCAGGCTGCGCTCACGCTCGATCCGCAGGGAGTCGTAGTACTTGGAGCCGAAGTACAGGGCCGTCCAGGTCAGCAGGTCGAGGCCGATCCAGACCGAGTCGGTCAGGAAGCCGCCCCGCGTGAAGTGATAGTGGGGGTTCCTCCCCATGATCTCGCCGAAGGACCAGTCGATGAACAGGTGCCAGGCCACGCTGCCCGCATACCAGGTGAGCAGCGCGCCGGCGATCATGACCGCGGGCGGCTTGTCCCACAGCCGCCCGTAGATGAACCGGAAGCAGATCGTCACCAGGTAGCCGGTGAGGAACATGAGCTCATTGGCCGGGAAGGGATACGACTTTCCCTTCAGGTCGCTGTTCAGCTCCATCAGCAGGTAGTACGCCAGCCAGCCGAGCGTGTTCAGCGTCCAGAAGAGCCGGTTCCGCCCGGCCGGTGTCCTGTCGAAGACCAGCATTCGCCTACCCCGTTGCCTCCGGCCCCGACAGCTTATGCCGTGATCGCGCCGCCATCACTCGCTTCGTCGTGCGAACCGCTCGCCTCGTCGCGCGGGGGCAGAAACCCGGGAAAACAAGCCGCGGGACGCCCTCTCCGGATGCGACGGATCGCCCGGTCCGCGCGACCAGCCGAGCGCACTTGCGCGTGGCCGCGTGGTGACATGTGCCCGACCCAGGCAAGACACGATCCTTCACCCGCGACGACGATTCAAACCCTTCAGGCAGCGCGCTCATCCATGAGGATGACGCCAACGGAACCAGGAGCACAGCATGAACACCGCACGCGACATCGGGAAGACCGGCTCTCCCTTCATCCGCTTCATCGGCCGCGCGCTACTCGCGGTCGCCTTCAGCGCCGCCGGCCTGGCGCTGCCGGTCGGCCCGGCGCTGGCCGGAGGCCAGGTCATGAAGCCGCCCAGCGTCACGGTTCACTACGCACGTTCCCGGCTCGACCAGGCCGGGTACGCTGTCGATCTCCACGCGCGGCTGTCGGACGCCGCTTCGCAGGTCTGCAGCGAGTCCGCCGAGATCCTCGCGAAGTCGCGGATCCGGGGCCACCAGCCGATCGCCGTCAACCGGCGCGAGGCCGACATCAATCGCTGCATGACCCACTCCATGGCGCGGGCCGTCGCCGATGTCTCCTCGCCGGAGCTCGAGGCCGTGCACGAGCAGTCCCGCAAGGGCACGGTGCGCATCGCCGCCCGCCGCTGAGGACACACGCCGCCCCCTCCCCCCCCCGGCGGCACGCAGTCGAGGCCCGTCAGGCGACGGGCCTCTTCTCTTTGCCCGGAGGCATTCACGGCCCCGCCGTCAGGTCACGCCGGTCGCGGCCTTCAGCAGGCCCTTCGCTTCGAGCCAGGTGCGGTCGTAGAGCCGCGACTGGTACTTGTGGCCGCTGTCGCAGAGGATGGTGGCGATCCGGTGCCCGGGCCCCATCTGCCGCGCGACCGCGACTGCGGCGGCGACGTTCACCCCCGCGGCGCTGCCGAGGAACAGGCCTTCCTCGCGCAGCAGGCGATGCACCATGCCCACGGCCTCGACGTCGGTGACGTGCAGCGCGTCGTCGATCGGCGCGTCCTTGAGGTTGGCCGTGACCCGCCCGATGCCGATGCCCTCGGTGATCGAGCCGGGACCCTCGGCCTTCAGCTCGCCGGACTTGACCCAGCGGTACAGGGCGCTGCCCTGCGGGTCGGCGAGCACCGTGCGCAACGACGCGCCGCCCTGCTCCTTCAGGAAGGTCGCGGCGCCGCCGAAGGTGCCGCCGGTGCCGGTCGCCGCCACGAAAGCGTCCAGGCGCCCGCCGGCATCGCGCCAGATCTCCGGGCCGGTGGTGGCGTAGTGCCCGTCGCGGTTGGCCGTGTTGTCGAACTGGTTGGCCCAGATTGCGCCGTCGAGCTCCTCCGCGCGCCGCTTTGCCACCCGCTGGTAGTGGTTCGGGTCCGCGTAGGGCACGGGCTTGACGAGCTCGAGCTCGACGCCGAGCGTCCTCAGGATCTCGAACTTCTCCGGCGACTGGTTGTCCGGCATCACGATCACGCAGCGGTAGCCGCGCGCGTGGCACAGGTGCGCCAGCGAGATGCCGGTGTTGCCGGCCGTGCCCTCCACCACGGTCCCGCCCGGGCGCAGGCTGCCGTCGCGCTCGGCCGCCAGGATGATGGCCCGCGCGGCGCGGTCCTTGACCGACCCGCCGGGATTCATGAACTCCGCCTTGCCCAGGATGTCGCAGCCCGTCTCCGCCGACAGCCGGCCGAGGCGGATCAGCGGGGTGTTGCCGACGGCGCCGGCGAATCCTTCGACGATGGCCATGTTCCTACCCTCCAGCCGTGCATTGTCAGCGGCCGCCGCGGCTCCCGGAAAGAACCATCCGGCATGACCGCCACCTCTCGTGGCATGGGGCCGGCCTCAGCGGCGCCTGGCGACGATCCGGCGCGCCAGCGCGACCGCCGCCAGCACCAGCGCACCCGCCACGACGCCGACCAGCAGGTTGGCCAGCACCGGCAGCAGTCCGTGCAGCAGGGACCCCAGGCCGGGCAATGAAGAGGCCGCCAGCGCCAGCGCCTCGATGGGCGCCGCGAGCGCGTGCACGCCGTGGGTCAGGATTCCCCCGCCGACCAGGAACATCGCCGCCGTCCCGGCCACCGCCAGGAACTTCATCAGCCAGGGGGTCGCACGCAGGATGCCGCGACCCACCGCGGGCACGAGGCCCGCGGCCGGGCGCTTGCCGCCACGCCTCACGAGCAGCAGCCCCAGGTCGTCCAGCTTCACGATGGCGGCGACCAGCCCGTAGACGCCCACCGTCATCGCCAGTGCGATGACCACCAGCACGCCCGCCTGTTTCGAGAAGGTCTCCGCGGCCACCGTGCCGAGCGCGATGGCAATGATCTCGGCCGAGAGGATGAAGTCGGTGCGGATCGCGCCCTTGATCTTGTCGCGCTCGAAGGCCAGCAGGTCCACCTTCGGGTCGGCCAGCGCCTTCTCCAGCTCCGCGCGGTGGACCGCGTCCTCCTCGCGCTTCGACGGAAAGAACCGGTGCGCCAGCTTCTCGAATGCCTCGTAGCAGAGGAACAGGCCGCCCAGCATCAAGAGCGGCGTGATGGCCCAGGGCGCGACCAGGCTGATCACCAGCGCAGCCGGGACCAGGATCGCCTTGTTGAGCAGCGACCCCTTGGCGACCGCCCAGACCACCGGCAACTCGCGCGCCGGGTCCACGCCGGTCACCTGGTTGGCGTTGACGGCCAGGTCGTCGCCGACCACCCCGGCCGTCTTCTTCGCCGCGACCTTGGTCAGCAGCGCCACGTCGTCCAGGACGGTGGTGATGTCGTCGATCAGTGCGAGCAGGCTGCTTCCGGCCAAGTGTGTTCTCCCCGGTCAGGACAGGCCGATCATCACGTGGCGCCGGAACGCCGGCCGCCCGGCAAGACGCGCGTACCAGGCGGCCAGCGCCTGCAGGTCCGGCCGCTCGATCGGCAGGTTCATCCAGCGGTATGCCAGCACGCCGCAGGGGATGTCCGCCACCGTGAACCGCTCCCCGCCCAGCCACGGAGTCCGCGAGAGCGCTTCGTCGAGCAGGCGGAATGCGCCCGTCGCCTTCTCCAGGGACTGCCCGATCAGCGCCGGGTCGCGCTGCCCGGGCGGTGTCCTGACGTATTGCTTGAACAGGGGCCTCATCGCACCGGGCGATAGCACCGTAAGTTGCCAGTCCATCCACTTTTCACCGTCAGCGCGCCGACCCGGGTCCGGCTCCCACAGTCCGCCGGTGTCGTAGCTTGCGGCCAGGTAGCGCAGGATGGTGTTCGACTCCCACAGCGCTCGACCGCCGTCAAGGACGGTCGGGATCAGGCCATTCGGATTCAGCGCGAGGTAGTCCGGGTCGCGGTTGCGACCGAAGGCGCCGCCGACGTCCTCCCGCTCGAAGGGCACTCCGATTTCGTCGACACACCAGAGCACCTTCTGCACGTTGCTCGAATTGGTCCGTCCCAGAATCGTCAACATTCCCGCTCCCCGGGGTCGTGGTGCCGGCGCAGGCCGGAATCATCATCCGTCCGCCATGCTCCAGCTCTTCGACCGTTCGACAGCGCGCCGCCAATCGTGCATCAATTCCGCCGCTCGGTCGCGCCCGATCTGCGGCTCGAACCGGCGCTCGATCTGCCAGCCAGCCGCCAGTTCGTCCGCGGACTCCCAGAATCCCGTCGCGAGCCCGGCGAGGTAGGCGGCGCCGAGGGCCGTGGTCTCGGTAACGCGCGGACGCACGACAGGCACGCCCAGGATGTCCGCCTGGAATTGCATCAACAGGTTGTTGACGGTCGCGCCCCCGTCGACCCGCAGTTCGATCAGTGGCTGGCACGCATCCTGCTGCATTGCCTCGAGCAATTCGGCGCTCTGAAAGGCGATGCACTCCAGGGCTGCGCGCGCGATATGGGCGCGCGTCGTGCCGCGGGACAGGCCGACCATGGCGCCGCGCGCGTAGGGATCCCAGTGCGGACTGCCAAGGCCCGTGAAAGCCGGCACGAGGAAGACGCCGCCGCTGTCCGGGACGCTGTCCGCAAGCGCCTCGACGTCCCCGGACCTTTCTATGAGGCCCAGCCCGTCGCGAAGCCACTGCACGACGGCGCCGCCGACGAAGACGCTGCCCTCCAGCGCGTAGCATCGCCCGCTCAGATCCCAGGCCACGGTCGACAGCAGGCGATTCCTGGATGGCAGGGGGCTGGCGCCGGTGTTCATCAGCATGAAGCAACCGGTGCCATACGTGTTCTTGGCCATGCCGGGCTGGAAGCAGGTTTGCCCGAACAGGGCGGCCTGCTGGTCGCCGGCGATTCCGGCGAGTGGCAGCACATTCCCTTCCAGTGTGATGGTCAGGGGTCCTCCGACGTCCGGACCCAGGGACGAAGGCACGACCTCCGGCAGGCAGGCAGGCGGGATGCGGAACAGGTCCAGCATGGCCTCGTCCCACCGACCGGTGCGGAGGTCGAGCAGCAACGTGCGGCTGGCGTTGGTTACGTCGATGACGTGCAGCCCGTGCCCTGACAGCTTCCATGCCAGCCAGCTGTCCACGGTGCCAAAGCACAGTTCGCCCCGCTCCGCGCGGCTACGCGCCCCGGGGACATGGTCCAGCAGCCAGGCAAGCTTGGTCCCGGAGAAGTACGGGTCGAGCAGCAACCCAGTTCGTTCGGTGACCAGAGGCTCGTTGCCGGCCTCCCGGACAGCGGCACACAGATCGGCGGTGCGGCGATCCTGCCAGACGATCGCCGGCGCGACCGGCCGGCCCGACGACCTCTCCCAGAGCACGGTCGTCTCGCGCTGGTTGGTGATGCCGACCGCCGCAATGTCGCGCAGCGAGGCACCAGCGCGCGCCAGGACCTCGGCGATGGTCACGGCTTGCGAAACCCAGATCTCGTCGGCGTCGTGCTCCACCCAGCCTGGTTGCGGGAAATACTGGGTGAACTCCCGCTGCGCGCTGGCGACGATGTTGCTCTCCCGGTCGAACAGGATCGAGCGCGAGCTGGTCGTGCCCTGGTCCAGGGCAAGGACATATCGGGACATCGGTGTCTCCTCGCCCGGAAACCGCGTCCGGGATCACCCGCCGCCGGTGTTTCTTGCGAGCCAATCGTCGATCCGGCCAGCGTCGTCCGGTCGCGACCGCAGCCCGAGCTTGCTGCGCCGCCACAAGATGTCGTCGGCCATGACAGCCCATTCGTGCTGGCACAGGTACGCCAGCTCCCGCTCGTACAGCCCGGGCGCAATCTGCTCGCCCAGGTCCTCGAGGCCGGCGCAGTCGCCGAGCATCCGGCTCATGCGCGATCCATAGGCGTGCGCCATGCGCAGGAGCAGCGGGCCGGGCAGCCAGGGCCAGCGTGCTCCGCATTCTGCCGCGAAAGTGTCGAAATTGCCGTCCGGCAGGTCTCCGCCGGGCAGCAGCGCGCCGGCGGTCCAGGCTTGTGCCTGGCGACCCAGGACGTCCGCGAGCCGGTCGACCACTTCCTCTGCCAGGCGGCGGTAGGTCGTGATCTTGCCACCGAAAACGGAGAGCAGCGGCGGACCGGAGCGATCCAGTTCCAGCGCGTAATCGCGCGTGACGCTGGGCGCGTCGGCCGAACGGTCGCTCAGCAGCGGCCGCAGGCCGGCGTAGCTCCAGACGACATCGTCCGGCGAGATCCGCTGGCGGAAGTACCGTGCCGCCATCGCGCAAAGATAGCGCGTCTCCTCGTCCGTAATGCTGACCGCACCCGCCTCTCCCGGGTGGTCCACGTCAGTGGTGCCGATCAGGGTAAAATCCTGCTCGTAGGGAATCGCGAACACGATCCGGCCATCCGGCCCCTGAAAGATATAGGCGTAGGGATGGGCGAACATCCGCGGCACGACGATGTGGCTGCCCTTGACCAGTCGCACGCCGTTCGCGCTCCTGACCGGCGTGCCTTCACGCAGGAACTGTGCCGCCCAGGGACCGGTCGCGTTCACCACCGCCCGCGCATGCAGCGCGACCACGCCACCGTCCCGGCCACGCAGAGTCGCCCGCCAGCCGTCGCCATCCCGCTGTAGGGTCTCGCAGCGGGTCCGCGTCAGGACCGTCGCGCCGCGCTCGCGCGCGTCCACCGCATTCAGGACGACGAGTCGAGCATCGTCGACCCAGCCATCGGAGTACTCGAAGCCGGTGCGGAACCCGGCGACGAGCGAAGCGCCGGCCGGGTGGTCTGCGAGTTCGACCTTGAACGAGCCAGGCAGCCGGTGGCGGCGCGCGAGATGGTCATACAGAACGAGACCGGCACGGATCATCCAGGCCGGCCGCAGGTGACTGTCGTGCGGCAGCACGAAGCGCAGCGGCCACATGATGTGGGGCGCCATCGCCAGCAGCACTTCACGTTCCTGGAGCGCCTTGCGCACCAGGCCGAACTCGTATTGCTCGAGGTAACGCAGGCCGCCGTGGATCAGCTTGGTGCTCGCCGAGGAGGTGTGGGAGGCGAGGTCGTCCTGCTCGCAAAGCAGGACCTTCAGGCCGCGCCCGGCCGCATCCCTGGCAATACCGCAGCCGTTGATGCCTCCGCCGACGATGAGCAGGTCGTGACGTTCCACGGTCAACGGCGGCGAAATCACCGGCGAAGCGCCGTATCAGCCATCGAGGTGCCGCAGCACCGCGGCCGCGGTGACGATGCTCACACGAACGTTCGACTGCTCGGTGACTCCGGCGATGTGCGGCGTGAGGAGCAGGTTGCCGATGCCGCCGAACATCGCACCATGCGCGGCATCGAGGGGCTCGGTCTCGAAGACGTCAAGCGCCGCGCCGGCAAGTGTGCCGGCGCGGAGCGCCGCAGCGAGCGCCGCTTCGTCGACGATTCCGCCGCGCGCGGCGTTGATCAGGACGGCGCGCGGCTTCATCAGCGACAGCGCGCGACCGTCGATCAGCGAGCGCGTTTCGCTGGTGAGCGGCACGTGCAGGCTGACGACGTCGCTCGCCGCAAGCAGTTCGTCCAGCCCAAGGTGGTCGACCCCTTTCCAGGCCGGGTGCCCATCGGGCAGGTATGGATCGCAGGCGGCCACCGACATGCCCAGTGCACGTGCCCGCGCGGCCGTCTCGCGCGCGATGGCGCCGAAGCCGACCAGTCCGAGCCGCTGGCCGGACGCTTCGCGCCCGATCAGCGCCATCCGCGGCCACTCGCCGGCCGCGACGCGCGCGGTGGCGAACCAGGCGCCGCGCAGCAGGACCAGCGCGGCGGTCAGTACATACTCGGCGACCGCGATGTCGTTGGCCCCGGTGGCGGGGCAGACGGCGATGCCGCGCGCATCACAGGCCGCCGTGTCGATGTTGTCGAGCCCGACGCCGAGCCGGCCGACCACCCGCAGGCGGGGCGCGACGGCCAGCAGCGGCGGCCGCACCTGCGTGCGGTTGCGTACTACCAGAGCGCGCGCATCGCCCAGCAGCACCGCGAGTGCGTCGGGCCTGTCGACCAGCGTCGGGTCGTACACGACGTCGCGCCCGGCGAGGTCCCGTGCAATGACTTCCTCGTCCATGAACTCGGTGATCACTATGTCGGCCATCGAAGATGACTCCCCCGCAATGCCCCCGCGTCTACGGCCGCCCGCCGGCGAGCAGCCGGATTTCCTCGGCCAGCACCGACGGGACCTGGATTCCATCCCGTGCAGCGCGCATGCGGGCCTCGAGCCGCCTCGACCCAGGCAGTCGCGCGTCCGGTTCCTCGGCCAGCGCGGCGAGCAGATCCGCCATGCGGCCGGGGAACGCGCCGCCCGACAACGGACCAGGGTCGATCGCCAGGAACACGTGGCCCATGTCGGGTGGCCCGCCCTGGGCGTCGAACATGGAACTGGCCTCCCAGCCGAAGGAGCTGCCCGTCAGCGCCGCAGCGAGGATCTCGACCATGAGTGCCAGGGCCGCACCCTTCGGGCCGCCGATCGGCGACAGGGCGCCGGCGAGCGCCGCGTCCGGATCCGTGGTCGACTGGCCGTCACGGTCCACCGCCCAGCCGGCCGGGATGGGTCGACCCGCCTTCTGCGCCGCGACGATCTTGCCGCGGGCGGCGACCGATAGTGCCAGGTCGATGACCAGCGGCGCGTCCGCGCCTGGAAGGGGCGCGGCGAAGGCAATCGGATTCGTGCCGAGCGCCGGCCGCCGGCCGCCCCAGAAGGCCATCGCCTTCGGCGTGTTGCCGAATACCAGCGCGACGAGTCCCTGCCCGGCGAGCCGCTCCGCGTGCGCACCCGCCTGCCCGAAGTGGTGCGATGCGCCTACCGTCGCCAGGGCCACGCCCGCCTGCCGTGCAAGCGGAACCAGCGCGCCGAGGGCCAGGTCGATCGCCGGGTAGGCGAAACCGTGGGCCGCGTCCACGCGCAGGGCGGCCGCGGCTACCTGTTCGAGCCTGGGCCGCGCGAAGCCATTCACCTTGCCTACGCGGGCGTGCAGTGCGTAGGGTGGTACGCGGGACAGGCCGTGCCCGGACTGGCCGTCGGCCTCCGCCGCCACCAGCGCGCGGGCCGTCGGCGCAGCGTTTTCCGGGCTGCAACCGCTGGCCTGCAGCGCGGCGAGGACGAGTGCCTCGGCCTCGGACAGGGACAGGCGCGTGACTTCGGCGCTCAAGGCTGCGTCTCCCGGCCGGGGTGGCGGTCGTCGGCCGGTCAGGCGCTGCGGTAGAGCTTCGTCATGACGAATTCGCGATGGCCGAGGGCCTCCGCGGCCGTCAGCCGGCCGTTCGCCGTGCTCACGATGCAGTCGATCAGTGCATCGCCCGCCTGGTCGATGGTTATTTCACGCCGGACGACGCCCGAGATGTCCACGTCGATGTGTTCGGACATCAGCCTGACGGTGCGCGGATTCCCGGTGACCTTGATGACCGGCATGATCGGGTTGCCGATCACGTTTCCCTGGCCGGTAGGGAAGATGTGCACCACGTAGCCCGCCGCTGCCTGCAGGGTGCAGCACTCGGCTGCCGCCGAGGAAGTGTCCATGAAGTACAGCCCCGGCCCGCGCGCCGGCGCCTCGGCCGGCTGCAGCACGTCGATGAAGCTGATCTTCTTGCCGATCTTCTCCAGGTTGCCTAGCGCCTTTTCCTCGATCGTGGTCAGGCCGCCGGCGATGTTGCCCTTGGTGGGCTGGCTGTCGGACAGGTCCGAGGTCTTGTGGGCCTCGATGACCTCATCCTGGTAGGCCTGCCAGGTCTTCATGAACTTCTCGCGCACCTCGGGCGTGGCGGCACGCGCCGCGGCGAGGTGCTCGGCACCGGTCAGTTCTGAGGTCTCTCCGAAGCAGCCGTACACGCCCTGGGGCACGAGCTTGTCGTACATGTTGCCGACGGTAGGGCAGGATGCCAGGCCGGTGGTCGTGTCCGACTCGCCGCACTTGGCCGCGATCCAGAGCTCCTCGAGGTCGCATTCCACGCGCACCTGCGCGGAGGCCTGGTGGACGAACTCCTTGGCCTTGCGGGAGGCGGCCGCGACGGTGGCGATGTCGCCGTTGTTCTCGATCGCGAATCCCGCCACCGGCTTGCCGGTCGCGGCGATGCCGTCGACGATGCGTTGCGTCCAGCCCGGCTCGATGCCGATCACGATGCAGGCGGCGACGTTGGGATTGGCCCCTGTGCCAATCATCGTCCTGAAGTGCAGGTCCAGGTCCTCGCCGAACTGCAGGCGGCCGTATGCGTGCGGCAACGCGAGGGTGCCTTGAATGTGGGCGGCGACGGCCTCGCAGGCTGCGTTGGAGATATCGTCGACCGGTAGTATGGCGACGTAGTTGCGGACGCCCACCCGACCGTTCTCACGGCGGTAGGCCCAGATCTTCCTGCCGGTGCTCATGGGATGGTCCGCTCCTACCAGCGCTTGGTCTTGAGGTTGTGGACGTGGACGTGTTCGCCGCGGGCAGCCGGGGCCACCATCCTGCCGATGTCCTGCCCGTACTTGATGACGGTATCGCCCGGCTTGAGGTCCGCCAGCGCGATCTTGTGCCCGATCGGCACGGCCTGTCGCGCCACCATGCGGAAGTCGGAATTGTCTGCGGTCACCACACACAACATCTCGGTGCCGGCCTCGAGACCCTCCACCACCACCACGCCGACGTTGTCGGCATGGTCGTGGACCAGTAGTTGCGGTGCGCTCACGGCTTCGACCTCCTGCGGGCGACGGGTACTATAAGTCTTATATAAGATACTATACAGGAGATGCTAGACGTAAGAGAAACCCAACGCGTACCATCGGGCGACGCACGCCAGTGACAACACGGCCAGAGCAGATGGACGATTCGCCCCACTACCGCCCCCTGTACCGCCAGGTGTACGACTTCCTGGTGCGGCAGATCGCCGAGGGTGCGTGGCGGCCGGCCGAAGCGCTGCCCAGCGAGCAGGCACTGGCCGACAAGCTGGGCGTCAGCCAGGGAACCGTGCGCAAGGCACTCGACGTGCTGGCGGTCGAGAAACTGGTCGAGCGCCGCCAGGGCAAAGGCACCTATGTCGCCGAGCACACGCAGGAGCGGGCCCTGTTCCGCTTCTTCCGTATCAGCGAGCCGGGTGGCGAGCGCAGCTTCCCGACCAGCGCCGACGAGACGGCCCGCCGCAGGCCGGCCCGCCCCGTCGAGGCCCGCAAGCTGCATCTCGACAAGGGCGCGCAGGTGGTCGAAATCAGCCGCACCCGCCTCATCGATGGCAAGCCCGCGGTGCTGGAACGCAGCGTGCTGCCAGTCGCGCTGTTCCCGGACATCGACAAGCGCCGGCCACTGCCCAATGCCCTGTACGCCCTTTACCAGCAGGAGTTCGGCGTGAATATCGTCAGCGCCGACGAGGAACTGCGCGCCGACGCGGCGACCCGCGAGGACGCGCGACTGCTGGGACTGCAGCCGGGCGCGCCGTTGCTGCACATCGAGCGGGTCGCGATCGCGCTCGACGGCAAGCGGGTCGAGTGGCGAGTCAGCCGCTGCAACACCACGCACCTCGTCTACGCCGTCACGCTCTCCTGAGTCGTGACGGCGCCACGCAAAGCATGACCATGGCGACGGTCCTGTGTGTCGGGCACGCGGTGCAGGACTACGTGTTCAGCGTCGTCGATCTGCCGCGGCTTGCGGTCAAGCACCAGGCGTCGGCGCTGCGGCGCGTCGGCGGCGGTCCCGCCGCGACCGCCGCGGTCGCGGTTGCCCGGCTCGGCGGCCGGGCACTGCTCGCCGCGCGCGTTGGCGACGACGCGGTGGCGGGGGAAATGGTCGCTGAGCTGGAGTCCTACGGCGTCGACTGCGCCTATGTCCGCCGCCTGAAGGGCCACCGTTCGTCGCTCTCCGCCGTCATGGTGGATCGCAGCGGGGAGCGGATGATCGTCAATTACCTCGACGAGAACATGCCCACCGCCGCCGGCTGGCTGCCGGCCCCGCAGGCCGTCGGCGCCGAGGCGGTGCTGGCGGACAGCCGCTGGCCCGAGGGCGCTGCCTGGGCACTCGCGGCGGCGCGGGTCGCCGGCATTCCCGGCGTTCTCGATGCCGACAAGCCGGTCCCGCCCGAGGACGGCGCATTGCGGGCGGCGACCCACGTCGCCTTCTCGGCGGAGGCGCTGTCCGACTACACGGGCATCGGCGACTGCGTCCTTGGGCTGCGGACGGCCGCCGCCCGGCTGGGGGGCTGGTGCTGCGTAACGGCGGGGGCCGAAGGCGTCTACGTACTCGACGGCGGCGCGATGTCCCACTTTCCCGGGCATCCTGTTGAGGTCGTCGACACGCTGGGTGCCGGCGACGTATGGCACGGGGCGTTTGCGCTCGCGCTGGCCGAAGGCGCTGACTGGCGCGACGCGGTCCGCTTCGCTTCCGCGGCCGCCGCGCTCAAGGTGCAACGCCCGGGTGGCCGTGCCGGGGTTCCGTCCCGCGCCGAAGTGGAAGATTTTCAACGCCAGGCGGGGATGCCTGCCCCGAGGACGCCCGAATGATCCTGTCTGCCGGCAAGTACCGTGGCATGAAGCGCATGGCCGACGCCGCGGGCCGATTCAAGATGACGGCAGTGGACCAGCGTCCGCCCATCAAGAACCTGATCCGCACGCGCCTGGGTACTGTCGAGGCGCCCTGGGAGGACGTGGCCGGGTTCAAGGAACTGCTGATCCGCGAACTCCAGGGCGAATCGTCGGCCATGCTGCTCGACCCGCACTACGCCTACCCACGCGGCGTCACCATGCTGAATGCTTCACTCGGCATGATCCTCACGCTCGAGGACTCGATATTCGAAGAGACTCGCGGCGGCCGCCTGTCAGCAGAGATTGACGACTGGTCGGTCGAGAAGATCAAGCGGGCCGGTGGCGACGGCGTCAAGCTGCTGACCTGGTACCGACCCGACGCCGAGCCGGCGGTATGCCGGGCACAGCAGGACTTTACCGCGCGCGTGGGCGATGCCTGCGCGCGCTTTGACATTCCCTTCGTGTTCGAGCTGCTGGTGTATCCGCTGGCGCGGGACGCGGAGCAGACGCGCGACTACGTGGAAATGAAGACCAAGAGGCCCGAGCTGGTCCTCGAGAGCGTCGAGACCTTCGCAGCACCGCGCTTCGGCGTCGACCTGTTCAAGCTCGAGAGTCCGGTGGCTGCCGACGACGTTCCCGAAGCCGGCGCGGAAGGATCGGCCGAGGTGCAGCGGTGGTTCGACCAGCTTGGACGCGCGGCAGGCAGGCCCTGGGTCATGCTCTCGGCCGGCGCCGGGATGGACGAGTTCGCGCGCGTCCTGGCGCACGCGTACCGCGCCGGGGCCTCCGGGTACCTGGCCGGACGGGCGATCTGGATGAAGGCCTTCGACCAGTTCCCGGACTGGGACGCGATGTCCGCCGGCCTGAAGGGCGAGGCCGTGGCCTACATGCGCCAGTTGAACCTTCTGACCGACGCCGGGGCGCTACCCTGGCACCGGCACGCCTGCTACGGCGAGGGCGGGGCGCGCGTGCTGCCGGCCGACGCCGGATTCCGCCACGCCTATCCGGGCTTTGGAGGCTGACATGGGACTCAGATACGGCGTCGCCGCCCTGGCCCGCCCCACTTTCGACGTGCCCTTCGCCGAGGAGATGAAGGAACGCGCGTTCGCCGCGCTTGCGGCGGCCGGCATCGAGGCCGTCGGGCCCCGCGAACTGCTGTTCGACAGGGCCGCCGCCGAACGCGCCATCGCGGAGATCCGGTCCGCCGCGCCGATCGACCTGCTGCTGGTCCTGCAGGTCACCTTCACCGACGCGACCATGACGGTCGAGCTGGCACGAAGCGGAGAATTTCCGCTGGCGATCTGGGCCGTGCCCGAGCCGCGGGCCGGTGGCCGGCTGCGGCTCAATGCCTATTGCGGACTGAACCTCGCAGCCCACGCACTCGGCCGGGTCAATGCCGACCACGGCTGGCTGTACGCATCGCCGGATGAGCCGGGACTTTCCGCGCGGCTGCGGGCGCTGGCGACCCCCGCCCGACACGCTGCACCAGCGGCCCGGGCGCCAGCGCAGCCGGATAGCGGCGCCGTGGCGGTCGCCGACCGGGCCCTGGCGAAGCTCGCGGGCGGCACGATCACGGTCGTCGGCAAGCACCCCGACGGCTTCGACACCTGCGAGTACGACGAAAGCCTGCTCGACCGTCTCGCCGGCATGAAAGTCAGGAGCTGTCCGACCAGCCGGCCTGGATGGCCGACCTGGTGGACATCACGCCTGCGGACGACACGGCGGTCATCTGGCACTGTGGCCTCGCGCCGCTGTCGATGCGCGATCCCGAGGTTCCCGCCGAGGCCACGATCCACACCAATCGCCGCATGCCGCTGCTGCACCAGTTCCCGATCAAGCCCGGCCGCATCACGCTGGCGCGGCTCTCGCGCGCCCGCAACGAGGTCAAGCTGATGATCGCGGGCGCAGAAGTGATCCGCGCGCCCATGGCCTTCACGGGCTGCTCCGGCACCATCCGTTTCGACCGGCCGGCGGCGGACGTCCACCAGACGATCATGGATGAGGGACTCGAGCATCACTTCGCACTCGCCTACGGCGACCACAAACCTGCGCTCCGCGCCATCGCCGCGCGCTGGAGGCTGCCGGTCCTGGAGCTGGCCTGAACATGTCAGGGTTCGCGCTGGACTCGCCAAACTGGGGGCGGATCCCGCCGGTCCGCGTCACCGGCCGGGCGGAGATACTCGCCTCCGGGGAGGTCCTGCTACCCACCTCGGCAGGCACGCTCACGGTCACGCTGCACGAGAGTGGCGCGCGACTGCGGATGGGTCCGCCGGCACGGGACTACGGCATCCTTGTTGACCTGCCCGCCGTCCGGGTGCCGACAGTGGCCCACGGTGACGGCGAAACGGTGGTCTCGAGCGGCGCGCAGGCCCTGGCGATCGGCCACGAGCCGCTGTCCTTCGTGCTGTCGCGCGGCGGGCGCCAGGTGCAGGCCTCGCCAGGAGACGGCCACTTCGTGCGCCGCTTCCGCCTGCCGCCTTTCGCACTGGTTGACGGCGGCTGGTTCGTGAGCCTGGAGCTCGGCGAGGACACAGCCGTCTACGGCCTGGGCGAGAAGTGGGGGCGCCTCGATCGGCGGGGCCAGCTCATCCGCTCCTTCAACCACGACGCACTCGGTGTCAACGCCGAGGTGAGCTACAAGAACGCACCCTTTGCCTGGAGTCCGGACGGATGGGGTGTCTTCGTCCATACGACGGCGGCGGTAACGCATGGCGTCGGCTACGCGCCCTGGTCACAACGCGCCTACGGGCTGTGGGTGGACTCCCCGTCGCTCGATCTCTTCCTGCTCGACGGGGCTGACGGCGCGGCGCAGCTTCGGCAGTACACCGCGCTGACAGGCCGGGCACCGGTGCCGCCGCGCTGGAGCCTGGGCGTGATCCTCTCGAAGGCCTATTACCGGGACGCGGAGGAGATCCTGTCCGTAGCTCGCGAGGTCCGCGCGCGCGGCATGCCCTGCGAGACGATCACCTTTGACGGCCGCGCCTGGCAGGACACGGACACCCGCTTCGCCTTCGAGTGGTGCCCGAAGCGCTATCCAGACCCGGCGCCGGTCATCGCCGAGCTGAAGTCCCTCGGCTTCCACATCTGCGTGTGGGAATACCCGCTCATTTCCGTCAGGAACCCGCTCTTCGCCGAGCTCGCCGGGAAAGGCTGGCTGCTCACGGACCGCCGCAGTGGTGAAGCCTACCGCTACCGGTGGGATCCCGAGCCCTTCGGGGCGGTGCTGACGGCGCTTCCGGAATCGGGGCTGCTCGACTTTACCCATCCCGACGCCTATGCGTACTGGCGCGACCGGCACCGCGCCCTCTTCGAAGCGGGCGTCGACATGATCAAGGCCGACTTCGGCGAGCAGGTCGACGACTTCATGGTCGCCAGCGACGGCTCGAGCGGCAGCGAGCTGCACAACGCCTATGCGCTGCTCTACAACCGCTGCGTCTACGAGGCGGCCGAGCGCTACGCCGCCGACGGCGCCTTCCTGTTCAGCCGTTCGGCCTGGTCGGGCTCGCAACGCTATCCCTCGCAGTGGGGCGGCGACCCGCAGGCCGACTGGGGTGGCCTTGCCGCGAGCCTGCGCGGCGGACTGTCGTGGGGACTCTCGGGCGGCCCTTACTACGCCACGGACGTGGGTGGCTTCTACGGCGACCGGCGCGACCCGGAGCTGTATGTGCGATGGGCACAGGCCGCGGTCTACTCTGCGCACATGCGCCTGCACGGGATCGGGCCGCGCGAACCCTGGTCATACGGCCCCGAGGCCGAGGCGGCGGTGAACTCGGCGCTGCGGCTGCGGTACCGCCTGATCCCTTACCTCGAGCACGCGATGACGCAGGCGAGAGAGACGGGATTGCCGGTGCAGCGTGCGATGGCGCTCGCCTGCCCGGGCGAGCGCGTGGCGCGCAGCTTCGAGAACCAGTTCTTCTGCGGCGACGACCTGCTGGTCGCGCCCTGCCTTCAGCCGGGCGGCGAGGTCGAGGTCTATCTGCCCGCCGGACGCTGGCGTCGCTTCCCCGAGGGCGCCACGTTCGACGGTGGCCGGATCCTGCGGCTCGAGCTCGCGCTGGACGAAACGGCCGTGTTCGCGCGCGACGAGGCGCGGATACCTCTCGGTCCCGACGTGATCCACACCAGCGACCTGGGAGGCGGACCATGACCAGCGCCGCTCCGGGCCGGCTGCTCCGCCTCGTCGACCGCCTGCTCGCGGTGCTGGCGGCCTTCAACCGGCCGATCGCCCTGGCGGGCCGCAACCTCGCGGCCGGGCTGATCGGGGCCATGGTCGCCCTGGCGCTCGCGCAGATCCTGTCCCGCGCGTTGTTCAGCTACACGCTCGACTGGGCCGAGGAACTCGCGCGCGTCGCGCTGGTGTGGTCGGTGCTGCTGGTCGCGCCCTTCGCCTACCGCAGCGGCGCGCATGTCGCCATCGACTCGCTGGCGGCCTCGCTGCCGCCGCGCCTGATCATCGCCGTGAGCCTCGGGCTCAACCTGCTGGTGCTGTGGATCTGCGCCGAGATGTTCCGCCAGAGCCTCGCCTTCTGGTCGCGGGGGCTGACGCTCACCGCTTCGGCGCTCGGGGTACAGATGGCCTGGATCTACGCGATCGTCCCCACGGCCTTCGCGTTCCTGATCCTCGTGGGCATGGAGCTGGTGCTGCGGCTGCTGGCCTCGCTGGTGCGTCCAGATACCGGACTGACGCTGGTCGGCACCGTGCCCGCCGTCAAGCCGGAAGGACGCTGAGCGATGTCCACCGCGTTCTTCTGGATCTTCGTGATGCTGCTGGCGCTCGGGATGCCGGTGGTGTTCGCACTGCTGGTGGGCCCCGGCCTGAGCCTCGTCATGGACGAGCAGCAGCAGTACTTCCCGGCGCTGCTCTCTCGGCTCTACAACGGCATCGACAGCTTCCCGCTGCTCGCGGTGCCGTTCTTCATCCTGGCCGGTGAACTGATGAACTCCGGCGGCATCACCGAGCGGATCGTTCGCTTCAGCCAGTCGCTCGTCGGTCACGTCCGCGGCGGCCTGGCCCAGGTCAACATCCTCTCCTCGATGCTGTTCGCCGGTATCTCCGGTTCGGCGGTGGCCGACGCCTCGGCCATCGGCAAGATGATGGTCCCGGCCATGGAGCGCAACGGATACAGCCGCGCCTTCGCCGCCGCGGTGACCGCCGCCGCGGCCGTGATCGGCCCGATCATCCCGCCGTCCGGGATCATGATCCTCTACGGCTTCGTCATGAACGTCTCGATCGGCGCCTTGTTTGCCGGCGGAATCGTGCCTGGCATCATGATCGGGCTCGCCCTGATGACCGTCACGCGGCTGCTCGCCCGGCGCTATAACCTGCCGATAGCCTCGCGCAAGGCCACCTGGCGCGAGCGCGGGCGCTCGCTGCGCGGCGCCTCGCTCGCGCTGCTCATGCCATTCATCCTCCTCGGCGGCATGCTCGGCGGCATCTTCACGGCCACCGAGGCAGCCGCCGTCGCCGCAGCCTACGCGCTCGTCGTCACACGGTTCGTGCTGCGCACGCTGTCGTTCGCCGACATGCGGCACGTGTTCATCGCCACGGCCGTGCAATCGGGGGTGATCCTCATGCTGGTCGGTGCGGCGGTCACCTTCGGCTGGCTGGTCACCGTCTCCGGCATGGCCGAGCGCATGGCGGCGTTGCTGGTGGGCATCACCGACGACCCGCTGCTGCTGCTGCTGCTGCTCAACCTGCTGCTGTTCCTGATCGGCATGTTCCTCGACGCCGGGCCGGCCATCCTGATCCTCGGACCCGTGCTCGCGCCGATCTTCACGACGCTGGGCGTGGACCCGGTGCACTTTGCGC
>JAGTSG010000044.1 GCA_018261655.1 Pseudomonadota bacterium
TCCTTGGTGGTCTCCACGCCCGACAGCAGGCGGATCTCCTCCAGCACGCGGTGCGACAGGTTCTGCGCCTCGTCCACGATCAGCAGCACCTTGCGGCCGGCGGCGTACTGCTCGATCAGGAACTGGTTGAGCGTCGCCAGCAGCTCCGCCTTCTTCATCCTGAAGGGCGAGAAGCCGAACTGGACCAGGACCGACTGCAGGAACTCGATCGGCGACACCTGCGTCTGGTTCACCTGCGCCACGACCACGTCCTTCTCGAGCTCGCTCAGGAACGTCTCGATCAGCGTGGTCTTGCCCGACCCGACCTCGCCCGTGATGACGACGAAGCCGTCGGTGAACCAGATCGTCGACTCCATGTAGGCCTTCGCCCGCGCGTGGTGCTTCGACAGGTAGAGGAAGGCCGGGTCCGGGCTGAGCCGGAACGGGAGTTCCTTCAGTTCGAAGTGCTCGAGGTACATGGGGCCTGGGCCTTCAGTGACGGGCCGCGGGGTCGTCCGCGCCGCGCAAGGCTGACAAAGCTACCACAGGCACGGCGTGGCAGTCCTCAGCCGCGCCCGCGGCCCAGCAGGCGCGCGGCCATGCGGTCGCGCGCACTCGCGCTGCCGCCGACGTAGGTCAGGTGACCGAGCTTGCGGCCGGGGCGCGCCGACTTGCCGTAATCGTGCACATGGACGCCCGGCAGGGCCAGCAGCCGCGCCGCCGGCGGCATGCGCCCGATGCAGTTGACCATGACCGAGTGCCCGCGCGCCCGGGTGCTGCCCAGCGGCAGGCCGGCGATGGCCCGCAGGTGGTTCTCGAACTGGCTGGTCTCGGCCCCCTCGATGGTCCAGTGGCCCGAGTTGTGCACGCGCGGGGCCATCTCGTTGGCGACCAGCCGGCCGCCGGCGACGAAGAACTCGACGCAGAACACGCCGACGTAGCGGAGGTGCTCGAGGAGCCGTCCCACATGCCGCTGGGCCTGGGCCTGAAGTCGCGGCCGCAGGAACGGCGCGCGCGAAACCGACAGGATGCCGTGCGAGTGCACGTTCCAGGTCAGCGGGTAGCAGGCGACCTCGCCGCGCCTGCTGCGCACCGCAACCAGCGACACCTCGCAGTCGAAGTCCACCACGCCTTCGTAGAGCAGCGGCTGCCCGCCGAGCGCATGCCACGCGCGCTGCAGGTCGGCCGGCCGACGCAGGACGGCCTGGCCCTTGCCGTCGTAGCCCAGGCGGCGCGTCTTGAGGATGCCGGGCAACCCGACCCTCCGCACGGCGCGTTCCAGCCCGGCGAAATCGTCCACCGCCGCGTGCGGCGCGACCGGGATGTCCAGGCGCGTGAAGATCCGCTTTTCGCTGAGCCGGTCCTGCGCGACCTCGAGCGCCCGCGGCGAGGGCAGCACGCGCGCATCGCGCGCCACGGCGCGCGCGGAGGCGACCGGGACGTTCTCCCAGTCGAAGGTCACCACGTCGACATCGCGGGCAAACGCCGCCAGGGCAGCGAGGTCGTCGAAGTCGCCCACCGTGATCGGCGCCACCTGGCCCGCCGGGGCGTCGGCGCTGCGGTCGAAGACCCTGAAGCGCATCCCGAGCGGGACGCCTGCCAGCACGAGCATGCGGGCGAGCTGCCCGGCCCCGAGGATGCCGACTTGCACGTTCAGGTCTGCCGTGGATCGGGCCGGGCCAGGACCTCTTCGGTCTGCCCGGCGCGGAACCGCGCGAGTGCCGCGCCGATGGCGGGGTGGCGTCCCGCCAGGATCGATGCGGCCAGCAGCGCCGCGTTCTTCGCGCCGGCCGTGCCGATGGCGACCGTGGCGACCGGGATGCCGGCCGGCATCTGCACGATCGACAGCAGCGAGTCGAGGCCGTTGAGCGACTTCGACTGGACCGGCACGCCGATGACCGGCAGCAGCGTCTTCGCCGCCGTCATGCCGGGCAGGTGGGCGGCGCCACCGGCGCCGGCAACGAGCACCTCGAGACCGCGGCTGCCGGCGCTCGTGGCGTACTCGAACAGCAGGTCCGGGGTGCGGTGGGCGGAGACGACGCGCACCTCGTGGGGCACGCCGAGCTCGTCGAGCAGCGCGACGCAGTGCTGCATCGTCTCCCAGTCGGAGGCCGAACCCATGATCACGCCGACCAGCGGTTGCATCGCGCAATTCTACCACGGGCCGGCTTTCCGGCTGCGGATCCGGCCGACCGAAGACCGCGCGGTTCGCGGTCAGACGGAGGCCAGCTCGCGGTTGATGGCGCGAAACAGCTGGCGGAAGGCGCGTTGCGACCCGCCGACGCGGCGTTCCCGGCAGGCCTCGTCGGCCAGCGCCCGGAACTCGGCCGTGTCGAAGGCGGGACATTCGGCCACCAGTGCGTCGACGGCGGCCGGGCCTTCCTCGACGATGCGGTCGCGCCAGCGCTCGACACGCTTGAAGAGGCGTGCCTCCAGCTGGTGGTCCGCCGCGCGGGACTCGATCGCGGTGCGCAGCTGTTCGACGTCGGTCTTGCGCAGCAGCTTGGCGACGAACTGCCGCTGCCGGACCAGCGCCGCGCGGCTGGTGATCTTCCGCGCCAGCTGCACGGCGTCGCGCACGGTCTCGGGCAGGCCGAGCGCCTCCAGCGGCAGGTCCTCGGCGTCGATCAGGCGATCGGCCAGGTCCTGCACGGAGTGGGCCCGGCGCTTGAGTTCGCCCTTGCTGGGGGGCTCCGGCTCACCGGGCAGTTGGCGGCGGCGCATGAAGCGATCGTAGCATGGGCCCGTCGGGCGCCGATCCCGCTACAATCCTGCACCCCACCGCAAACGGCACCGCCATGACCGAGACCCACACCGGCGCGCTGGTCGCGCGCAACGACCTCGAGGCGATCGTCGAACTGGCGCTCGAGGAGGCGCGGCGCGGCGGCGCGTCGCAGGCCGAGGCCGGCGTCAGCACCGACGTCGGCCTGTCGGTCACGGTCCGGCTCGGCGAGGTCGAGTCGCTCGAGTACCAGCGCGATCGCGGCATGGGCGTCACCGTCTACGTGGACGGTCGCAAGGGCTCGGCCAGCACCGCCGACCTGTCCCACGCTGCCGTCCGTGAAACGGTCAGCAAGGCGTTGTCGATCGCCCGCTTCACGGCGGCGGATCCGTTTTCGGGCCTGGCCGACGCCGGACTGATGGCAACGGAGATCCCGGACCTCGACCTGCACCACCCCTGGGCGGTGGATGCCGAGGCGGCCATCGGCATCGCGCGCTCCGTCGAATCCGCCGCGCTGGCCTTCGACCCCCGCATCCGCAACTCGGAGGGCGGGTCGGTCAGCACCCACTCCGGGTTGCGGGTCTACGGGAACACCCATGGCTTCCTCGGCGGGTATCCGTCCACGACGCACAGCCTGAGCTGCGTGGTGATGGGTCAGGACGGCGAGGAGATGCAGCGCGACTTCTGGTATTCCACGGCGCGCGACGCGGGCCGACTCGAGCCACCGGAACAGGTCGGGCGTCACGCCGCGGAGCGCGCCGTCGCGCGCCTCGGTTCGCGCAAGCTGTCGACGCGGCGCGCCCCGGTGCTGTTCATCGCCGAGCAGGCGCGTGGCCTGGTCGGCCACTTCGTCGCGGCCGTCAGGGGCGGCGCCCAGTACCGGAAGAGCTCCTTCCTCTGCGGCGCCGTGGGCCAGCCGGTCTTTCCGGCGTGGCTCGACATGGCAGAACGGCCACACCTGCGCGGGGAACTCGGCTCGACGCCCTTCGACAACGAGGGCGTGGCGACCGCCGACAGCGACCTGGTCCGCGGCGGCGTCCTGGCGCGCTACGTCCTGGACTCGTATTCGGCCCGCAAGCTCGGCCTCGTGACCACCGGCAATGCCGGCGGCGTGCACAACCTCGAGGTCGCGGGCGGCGCCGGTGACCTCGATGCGCTGCTGCGTCGCATGGGTACCGGCCTCCTGGTCACGGAGCTGCTCGGCCAGGGCATCAACCCGGTGACGGGCGACTACTCGCGCGGCGCCGTCGGGTTCTGGGTGGAGGGGGGCGTCGTGTCCCATCCCGTCCACGAGGTGACCATCGCGGGCAACCTGCGCGACATGTACCGCCACCTCGTGGCGGTCGGGGCGGACGTGGACCGCCGCGGCAGCGTCCGCAGCGGCTCGATCCTGCTCGAGGAGATGACGATCGCCGGCGACTGAGCGCGGGGTCAGACTCCCCGCGTGACCAGGTCGCGCAGGGTCTCGTCGCGGGTGCGCTCGCGGATCGCGGCCTCGATCGAGTCGGCGACCGCGTCCGCGTCTGGTTCGGTCCGCGCACGCGCGAGCAGCCACGACTCGTACTGCTGCTCGTCCCGGACCGCGGTCAGGATCGCCTGCACGCTGATCTGTTCGAGGGCGCGGCCCGGCACCAGGTGCTCGCGCTCGGTGACGAGCAGCAGGCCCGCCGTCTCCAGCGAGCTGGTCACCGAGGTCAGCGCCGAGCCGGGCACGTCCATCCGCTCGGCGAGCGTCCTCAGGGTCCAATCGGTGGAACCGTCCAGGAAGGACCGTCCGACGAGGTACATCAGCGACAGCGCGAGCCGCTCGCGCAGCCGGCTGGTGAGCCGGATGTGCGCCTGGCCGGCGCGCAGGTAGCGCGGGTTCTGCACGTAGAACGACAGTTGCGCGCCGACCATCAGGATCATCCAGCTGAGGTAGACCCAGATCAGCGTGACCAGGAAGATGGCGAAGCCCGCATAGATGGCGACCATGCGGGTGGAGGCGACGACGATCCTGGTGAACAGGACGCCGCTTGCGGCCCACAGCAGGCCCGCGACGATCCCGCCGACCGCGGCCGACCTCAGGAACACCTTCGTATTAGGCACGAACATGTAGAGGAAGGTGAAGACCGCCGTCACCACGAGGTACGGCGCGGCGCGGCCGAGCGTGCCCAGCATGGCGCCGAAGGGCTGGTGCGAGGACAGCCACAGGGCGACCCGCGAATCCGCGATGGCGCCGAACAGGCCGAGCACCACCACGATGAAGATCGGGCCGACGACCATCAGGCTGAGGTACTCGCTGACACGCCTGACGATGCTGCGCGGCTGCTCGACGTGCCAGGCGAAATTGAAGCTCTCCTCCACCTTCTGCACGGTGCTGATCACCGTGTAGGCCAGGAACCCGAGACCCAGCGACCCCAGGACCTCGCCCCGGGTGTTCTCGATGAAGGCCATGACCTGCGCCGTCATCTCGTCGGCGCGCTCGCCGACCGGCCTGAGGAACTCGTAGATCAGCGGCTCCATGTCGCGGTGGACGCCGAACCCCTTCAGTACCGCGAAGGCAAATGCCGCCAGCGGCACGACCGACAGCAGCGTGGTGTAGACCAGGCCCATCGCCCGCAGGTTGAGGTCGCCGTTCCACAGGTCGCGCAGCAGCGCGTAGGGGTAACGCAGCAGGTCCAGGAGCTTCCGGAAGGGCCCCAGGTGCGGGTGCCGGTCGGGCTCGAAGATCAGTTGCTCGAGGCGGCGGACCGGGTGGATCTTGACGGTCATCGCAATCAGCGTGGCACAGGGCTGCTACGGCCGCAATTCGGTACCCCCGCGGCGCTGACCGGCGGTCTGCGCGATATCAGCAGGCGGGTCCTGGCCCTGGACGCCGGCCGGAACTCAGGCCGTCAGCCGGCGCAGCGCCTCGGCATACTTTTCCGCCGTGCGCCGGATGACCTCCGGCGGAAGCCGCGGTCCCGGCGCGCGCTTGTCCCAGTCGAGCGTCTCCAGGTAGTCGCGCACGAACTGCTTGTCGAAGGAAGGCGGGCTGGTGCCGGGACGCCAGGTGTCCACCGGCCAGAAGCGCGACGAGTCCGGCGTGAGGACCTCGTCCATCAGGACGACGCGGCCGGCCTCGTCGAGGCCGAACTCGAACTTCGTGTCGGCGATGATGATGCCGCGCTCGAGCGCGTAGGCGGCCGCGAACGAGTACAGGGCGAGCGACAGGTCCCGGACCTGGCCTGCAATCGTCTCGCCGACGACCGCAGCGACCTCGGCAAAGCTGACGTTCTCGTCGTGGGCGCCGGCCTCCGCCTTGGTCGCGGGCGTAAAGACGGGCTCCGGCAGCCGGCTTGCCATCTGCAGCCCCGCGGGCAGGGGGATGCCGCACACCGCACCGTCTCGCTGATAGTCCTTCCACCCGGAGCCGATCAGGTAGCCGCGCACCACCGCTTCCACCGGCAGCGCCCTGAGCCGCCTCACGATGACCGCGCGGCCCTCGAGCATCGCGAGCTCCCCGGCGTCGCGGACACAGGTGTCGAGTGCGCGGCCGGTGAGGTGATTGGGGCAGAGATGCCCGGTCCGCCCGAACCAGAAGTTCGAGATCTGCGTCAGCACCCGGCCCTTGCCCGGTATCGGGTCCGGGAGGACGACGTCGAAGGCGGACAGGCGGTCGGTCGCGACCATCAGCATGTGACGGTCGTCGACCTCGTAGATGTCGCGCACCTTGCCCCGGTGAATGCGTCGCAGGCCCTTGAGGTCGGTTTCGAAGACGGCTTCTGGTTTCATCGCGGGATTCCGTGCGTCATCCGGCGGGCGATGGCGCCTTGCTAACATAGCCGCGCCTCCGGCCCGGCGCCGGTCGCGCGACTGCCATTGTAGCCCCCGTGCGGGGTGGCCGAGGTGCGTGGATGAAGTGGTTGGGCAAGATCGTCGGTGCAGCACTGGGCCTCGCCACCGGTCTCGGGCCCGTCGGTGCCGCCATCGGCCTGGTCATCGGCCACGCCTACGACGAGAAGATGGAGTCCGGCGACGACGAGCCCGCGGACGCGGCGGACGCCGCGACGGTCCGCGAGGCGTTCTTCCGCAATGCGTTCCGGGTGATGGGCTACGTGGCCAAGGCGGATGGGCGCGTCTCCGAACGGGAGATCGCCGCCGCGCGGGAGATCTTCCGGCAGTTCCGGCTGGACGACGTTCAGACCCGCCGGGCCATCGAGTACTTCACCGCGGGCAAGTCGCAGGACTTCGACCTCGAGGCGGCGCTCGCGGAGCTGCGGGCCGTCGGCGGCCGTCGGCACGACATCCTGCGCGTGTTCCTCGAGGTGCAGATCCGGGCCGCGCTGCTCGGCAACGACATGCAGGGCGCCACACGGGTGCTGCTGGGCCGCATCGCCCAGCGACTCGGCGTCTCCACGCTCGAGTTCGCCCACCTGGAGGCGCTGCTCCGGTTACAGGGCTATGGCGCCGGCCGGCCCGGCGGCGGTCACGGCGGACCGGGCGCGGGCGCGCCCGCGGCGGACCAGCGTGAGTCGCTCGAGGAAGCCTACGAGGCGCTCGAGGTCAGCCCGACCGCGACCGACGCGGAGGTGAAGCGCGCCTACCGGCGGCAGATGAGCCAGAACCACCCCGACAAGCTGGTGTCACGCGGGCTGCCGGAGTCCATGCTCGAGGTGGCGAAGCAGAAGACGCAGGCGATCCAGAAGGCCTACGAGCGCATCCGCGCGGCGCGCGGGATGCGCTGAGCGCATCGCGGCAACTGCCGCTGCAGCGGCGCGGCGGCTCGGTTACATTAGCAATCGACGCTTCCCGGAGACCCTGCATGCAACCTGCAGTCATCGCACCGTCGATCCTGTCCGCCAACTTCGCGCGGCTCGGGGCCGAGGTCGACGCGGTGCTCGAGGCCGGCGCCGACTGGGTCCACTTCGACGTGATGGACAACCATTACGTCCCGAACCTCACGATCGGCCCGCTCGTCTGCGAGGCGCTGCGCCGGCACGGCGTGACGGCGCCCATCGACGTGCACCTGATGGTCAGTCCGGTGGACCGGATCGTCCCCGACTTCGCCGGCGCGGGGGCGACCTACATCACCTTTCACCCGGAGGCGAGCGAGCACGTCGACCGGACGATCCAGCTGATCCGCGACAGCGGTTGCCGTCCGGGGCTCGTCTTCAACCCGGCCACGCCGCTCCACTGGCTCGACTACACGCTCGGGGCCATTGACCTCGTGCTGCTGATGTCGGTGAATCCCGGCTTCGGCGGGCAGAAGTTCATCCCGTCCGCGTTGACCAAGCTGGCGGAGGCCCGCCGGCGGATCGAGACCAGCGGCAGGCCGGTGCGGCTGGAGATCGACGGCGGCGTGAAGGTGGACAACATCGGCGCCATCGCCCGGGCAGGCGCCGACACCTTCGTGGCAGGCAGCGCCATCTTCGGCTCGCCCGACTACGCCGCGACCATCGCGCAGATGCGGCGCGAGATCAGCGCCGCCTGATGGGCGTCAGGCCCCGGCCTTGAGCGCGACCGCGGCCGGCCGCGGCCGGACCTTCGGCCGCGCGCCGAACACGACGATCGTCTTTCCGTGCGCGGTCAGCAGGCCCTGTTCCTCCAGCACCTTGAGCACGCGCCCGGCCATCTCGCGCGAGCAGCCGACGAGGCGCGACAGCTCCTGGCGGCTGACCTTGATCTGCATGCCCTGCGGATGGGTCATGGCATCCGGCTCGCCGCAGAGGTCCATGATGGCGTGCGCCACGCGCCCGGTGACGTCCACGAAAGCGAGGTCGCCCAGCTTGCGGTTGGTGCGGTCGAGCCGCGTGGCCAGCTGGGTCGCGAGCTCGAAGACCAGCCCCGGGCTCTCGGCGGCGATCTGCCGGAAGCGGGGGTAGGTCATCTCGGCGAGCTCGCAGTGCGTGCGGGTGCGGACCCAGGCGCTGCGCTGCCCGCTGTCGGAGAAGAGCCCCATCTCGCCGAAGAACTGGCCCTTGTTGAGGTAGGCGAGCACCATCTCGTTGCCTTCCTCGTCCTCGATCATCACCTCGACCGAGCCCCGGACGATGTAATAGAGCACGTCCGGGAGGTCGCCCGCGTGGATCAGGACGGTCTTCGACGGCACGGTCCGGACCCGGCAGTAACTCAGGAACCTGTTGATTGCCGGAATGTCCGTCAGTGGCTTGACTGCATCTTCCATGTGTCTCCCCAAGCGCCGAGTTGTTCTCGAAGCCTTTTATTACAGCGTCCCGGCCGACCGCAAGACATAATTCATCCCGCGCTCGGCTAGAGGCGGTAGGCGGTGCCCGTCATGACGCGGGACGCCAGCGTCATCAGGCGCCGGACCGGTCCGGGCAGCTCGCTGCCGCCGGCCGCCAGCGCGGCCTCGGCGTGACCGATTTCGTCGGCCTTCATCTGCTCGAGGATCGCGCGGCTGCGCGCGTCGCCGGGCGGCAGGCGCGCCAGGTGATCGTCGAGGTGGCCCTCGACCTGGCGCTCGGTCTCCGCCATGAAACCGAGGCTCCAGCGATCGCCGGCGGCACCGGCGATGGCCCCGATCAGGACCGAACCGGCGTACCAGAGGGGGCCCAGCAGGCTCGGGCGGTCGCCGAGTTCGTCGAGGCGATCGCGGCACCAGGCAAGGTGGTCGCCTTCCTCCCGCGCGGCCCGGTTCATCGCCTCGCGGATCTCGGGCCGTCGGGCCGTCAGGGCCTGGCCGTGGTAGAGGCCTTGGGCGGCGACTTCGCCGGCATGGTCCACGCGGATCAGGCCAGCCACGTGACGGCGCTCGCCGGCGTCCGCCAGGTGGCCATCGAGGTCGGCGGCCGGATTCGGGCGCTGGGCGTGGGGCCGGCCGAGGGCGGCGCGGAGCCCGAGGTCGGCCTGTTGCAGCAACCGGTCGAGGGGGGTCAGGCGGCGATCCGGGGCCAATTCGTGCATCCCCGACATTATATAGGGACGGCCCGGGGCAGGGCCGGGGAACGGGGTGCACACGGCCTTTGCAAAGCCGGCCCATCTTCTTTAGAATTTCCGCCCTTTCCCGCACCAGACCCTCTAAGGGTTTCAAATGAAAACGATTTTTGCGAGCCCGGAGCGCGTGAAGCGCGACTGGTACGTAGTGGACGCGGCCGGCAAGACCCTCGGGCGACTCGCCTCCGAGCTGGCCTTCCGCCTGCGCGGCAAGCACAAGCCCGAGTACACGCCCCACGTCGATTGCGGCGACCACATCATCGTGATCAACGCCGAGAAGGTGGCCGTCACCGGCAACAAGCTGCGCGACAAGAAGTACCACCACCACACCGGTTACATGGGCAACCTCAAGACCATCGGCCTCGACAAGCTCCTGCAGGAGCACCCGGAACGCGCCATCGAGTTCGCGGTCAAGGGCATGCTCCCGAAGACGGTGCTGGGCCGCCAGATGTACCGCAAGCTGCACGTGTTCGCCGGTGGCAGCCACCCGCACGCCGCGCAGCAGCCCAAGCCGCTGGACCTCGCCCGCAGCGCCAACGGACCGACAGGGAAGACCGCATGACCCCGAATACCGAATACGGCACCGGCCGGCGCAAGACTGCTGCCGCCAAGGTGTTCCTCAAGCCTGGCAGCGGGCGCATCACCGTCAACGGGCGCACGCTCGACGAGTTCTTCGGCCGCGAAACCGGCCGCATGATCGTCCGCCAGCCGCTCGAGCTGACCCAGACGGTCGACCGGTTCGACGTGACCGTCAGCGTCGAGGGCGGTGGCGTCACCGGCCAGGCCGGCGCGATCCGCCACGGCATCACCCGGGCGCTCATCGAGTACGACGGCACCCTGCGCAAGCCGCTGCGGGCCGCGGGCTTCGTGACCCGCGACGCGCGCGAGGTGGAGCGCAAGAAGGTGGGTCGCCGCAAGGCCCGCCGCGGGACGCAGTACAGCAAGCGTTGATGCCTGCTGCTCTGCCGACCGACCCTCATTGGGGGATCGTCTAGCGGTAGGACTACGGACTCTGACTCCGTCAACCTAGGTTCGAATCCTAGTCCCCCAGCCAACAAACAGCGAAGGCCAACCCAGCGGGTTGGCCTTCGCTGTTTGTGGGGACAGGATGAGAACCGCAGGTTCGACGGAGGCGCACGCAGTGCGCCGGAGAACGTTGCCGCCGCAGGCGGCAACGGCCCCGGAGGGGCGAGGCGCGTAGCGCCGAGTAATCCTAGTCCCCCAGCCAACACGCGAAAGGGCCGACCCGATGGGCCGGCCCTTTTGCTTGCGACGTTCCGGCGCGGTCAGCCCCGGTCGATGCGCGCCAGGCTCAGGCTGACTGCGCGAGGCGCTCGATCTCGTCCGGGTCGCTCGGCACGCCGCTCGTCAGTACCTCGGGATCGCCCTCGGTGACGGCCACGTCGTCCTCGATCCGGATGCCGATGCCGAGCCACTCCTTCGCCACGCCCCTGGTGCCGGGCGCGATGTAGATGCCGGGCTCGACCGTCATCACCATGCCCGGCTCGAGCAGCCGCCATTCCTCGCCGACCTTGTATTCGCCGACGTCGTGCACGTCCATGCCCAGCCAGTGCCCGGTGCGATGCATGAAGAACTTCTTGTAGGCCTCTTCCTTGATGAGCTTTGCCACCTTGCCCTTGAGCAGGCCGAGCTTCACCAGCCCCTGGGTGATCACCCTGACCGCGGCCTCGTGCGGCTCGTTCCAGTGGTTGCCGGGGCGCGCCTTCCCGGTGGCCGCGTGCTGCGCGGCGAGCACCACCTCGTAGAGCGCGCGCTGCGGCGGCGTGAAACGGCCGTTGACCGGGAAGGTGCGGGTGATGTCGGAGGCGTAGTAGTCGAACTCGCAGCCGGCGTCGATGAGCAGGAGGTCGCCGTCCTTCATCTGGCGGTCGTTGGCGTGGTAGTGCAGCACGCAGGCGTTCGGCCCGCTGCCCACGATCGGGTAGTAGGAAATGTCGGCCTTGTGGCGGTGGAACTCGTGCAGGATGTCCGCCATCACCTCGTACTCCATGCGCCCGGGCGCCGCGGACTTCATCGCCCGGCAGTGCGCCTGGGCCGCGATCTCCCCGGCGCGGCGCATCGCGCCGAGTTCCGCCCGGCTCTTGAACAGGCGCATCTCGTGCAGCAAATGATCGAGGGCGACGAACTCCTGCGGCGTGTGCAGGCCCTTCTTGGCCTGGGCGCGCAGGCCGTTGACCCAGCCGAACACCCGCTGGTCGAAGTCGTGGTGCACGCCCATCGTGTAGTACACGCGCGAGCAGCGCTCGAGCAGGCCGGGGAGGATCTCGTCGATGTCCGCGATCGGAAAGGCGTCATCGGCTCCGTACTGCGCGACCGCGCCCTCCGTGCCGGCGCGCGCGCCGTCCCAGGTTTCCCGGGCCGGGTCGCGGTCGCGGACGAACAGCACGTACTCGCCCTGGGGCCGGTGTGGGACCAGCACCGCCACGGCTTCCGGCTCGCCGAACCCGGTCAGGTACTGGAAGTCGCTGTCCTGCCGGTAGTGGTACTCGACGTCGTTGTTACGCTGCTTGACGCTGGCGGCCGGCACGATCGCGATGGCGTCGCGGCCCATCATGCGCATCAACTGGCGCCGGCGGCGCGCGAATTCGGTCTTGTTCATGGTGTCCTGCCCCGTAGTTCCGATTCAGTGTTCCTGCCCGCGAGCCGCCGCGCCGCGGCTGCGCTGCGGCGCCAGTTCCTCGAACGCGAGCTGCACCGAGGCACGGACGAATTCGACCAGCTCCGTGTAGTTCCGCTCCGCATCGTCCCCGGCCTCGCCGGTGGCCAGCGTCGCGCGCGAGATCTCGCTGAAATCCTGGAGGATCTCGCCGAGGTCGCCCGGCAGCTTGTCCAGCACGCCCGAGCGGCCCATGCCGTAGAGGAAGCCGCTGCACCACGCTGCCAGGGCCCGCACCCGTTCGTCCAGCGGCTGGGTGTCGTCCGGCAGGAGCGGCTGGAAGTCCATGTCGTCGCCGGCCAGGGTCCCGAGCGTTGCGTCACGGATGTCCGACAGCAGCGGGACCAGGGCGGCCGCCGCGGTCTCGCCCGCGTCGTCGGGCAGCACCTCGGCCGCCCATTCCGTCGCCGGGAAGGCATCCTCGGCACACAACGCGCCGCAAAGGCAGCCGTGGGCCTCGGAGGCTTCGACGCCGGAGGCTATTGCCCCCAGCGACCGGTCGAGTTCAGCGTACGTGTCCTGCATCGTGGGTCCCGGGATCCGCAGGGATGCTCGCGGCCGGTATCGTAACCTGCCGCCGGCGCGACGGGCAGGATCGGCGCGTTGACCGTATCTTCCGGCCGGTCCCATAATGCGTCCATGGCCGAACAAGCTTCCAAGACGCCGCTGGAGCAGGAGCTGAAGCGCCTGGAGCGCCGCCTCGACGAACTGGTCGGCGCGGTCGCCCAGCTCAAGGAGGAGAACCGCGCCCTGCGCCAGCGCCAGGACACGCTCTCCGCCGAACGCGCCACGCTGCTCGCGAAGAACGAGCAGGTCCGGGCCCGCGTCGAGGCCATGATCGGCCGGCTCAAGTCGATGGAGAGTGGCGCATGAGCGGCGAGGCGACGCGGGTCAGCATCCGCATCCTCGAAAAGGAATATCACGTGGCGTGCCCGCCGGAGCAGCGGCACGCGCTGCTGGACTCGGCCGACCTGCTCAACCGCCGGATGCGCGAGATCCGCGACAGTGGCAAGGTCGTGGGCCTCGACCGGATCGCGGTGATGGCCGCCCTCAACATTACGAACGAGCTGCTGACGGCCAAGGGACGCGACGAGTCCCTGGAGACCGACGTCACCGACCGGCTGCGCGCCCTGCGCGAGCGGGTCGAGTCGGCGCTGGCCTCCGGCCAGCAGCTCGAGCTCTAGGAGTCTTTCAATGCGCGCCCCCTGCGGCGCGCGACGGTTTGGCGCCGCCTGCGGTGTTCGATGCGGGTCTGGGTACCTCTCGACCCTAATGTGAAAAACCCAGGGGCCTGGTTCAGCGGTAGCAGTGTGCAAGTCCGCCTTCGAGCGGGAAGCCTTAACTGCCGCGACTTGCCCCACCTGTTGCTCCGTGTCGAGAGCAGCGGCCGGCAACGGCACAGGCGGGTGGCGCCTCCTCCCTTCCCGGTGCGGGACTGACGATGCCAGCGCACGAAGACCGGGGCGCCGTGCGGCGCCGCATGCGGGCGGCGAGGCGTCAGCTCGACGGTTCCGCCCGCCGCGCGGCGGCGGAGCGGGTCGCCGCGCAACTCGCCCGCCTGGGCCTGCCGCGGCCGCACAGCCGGATTGCCGTCTACGTCCCCATGGATGGTGAGCTCGACCCGGCACCGATCGCGGCGTTGGCGCGCCGTCGCGCCTGCGAGGTCTACGTACCGGTCATCACCCGCTTCAGCGCGCGCCACATGCGCTTCGCGCCGCTGACCCCGGGCCGCAACATGCGGCCGAACCGCTGGGGGATCCACGAGCCGGAGGGCGTCGGCATCAGCGGACGCTGGCTGGACCTCGTGCTGGTGCCCTGCGTGGCCTTCGACCGGCGCGGCGCGCGGCTGGGCATGGGCGCCGGGTTCTACGACCGGCACTTCTCGTTCCTGTTGAGGCGCGCTGCCTGGCGGCAGCCCCGGCTCATCGGCCTGGCCTACGACTTCCAGCAGGTGCAGCGGCTGGCGCAGGCGTCCTGGGACGTCCCGTTGTGGGGCGTCGTCTCGGATGCCGGCGTCCATGGGCACGCCAGGACCCTGCTGCCCGGATCCACCACGGAGTGTTGCGAGTGAGGTACTGGCTCTTCAAGTCCGAACCCGACGCCTTCAGCATCGACGCGCTGTCGCGGCAACCGGCTGTCGATCACGCCGGTCACCGAGCAGCAGTGGCGCTGCATCAACTCGCTGGCCGGCGAACCGCTCGGCGACAACACGCGCCGCCCCGGAAAAAAAGCCACTTGATGCATGTCGGGCAACGCGCGCGCAACGCGCCGCCGGGATCGTCGCTGCGTCGCGCCGGCGGTCGCGTCGATCATCCCTTCGCATTCGTCATCCAACTTTCGTCGGCGACGACGACGCGAAGACGCGTACCCCTTGCTTGCAATCCTGTCAACCATGTATATACTCGCTCCCCGGATTAACCCGACATGGAGATCCAACATGGCGACCAAGAAGAAGGCTGCTAAGAAGAAGGCTACGAAGAAGAAGGCGACCAAGAAGAAGGCTGCGAAGAAGAAGTAAGCCTTTTGGCAGCAGGAACGGCGGTTGGTTGATCGCAAGTCCGCCAGCCGCCTGTTCTGAAAAGCTTCTGACTGTGCCCGCGCAAGCGGGCACAGTCGTTTCCGGGGCCGGCAGAAGCGAGTGACGAGGCAATGCCCATGAGCGCCGACGATAAGAAGAAGCGTGCCGCCGACGCGGCCATCGGTTTCGTGCGGGACGGCATGACCGTCGGTGTTGGCACCGGCTCGACGGTGAACCACTTCATCGCCGCGCTGGCCGGGTGGCGCGACCGGATCGCCGGCGCCGTGTCCTCGTCCGAGGCCAGCACCCGCCTGTTGCGCGCGGCAGGGATCGAGGTGATGGACCTGAACTCGGCCGGGAACCTCGAGCTGTACGTCGACGGGGCCGACGAAGCGACGCGACACCTGGAGCTGATCAAGGGCGGCGGCGGCGCGCTGACCCGGGAAAAGATCGTGGCGGCCGCCAGCGACTGCTTCGTGTGCATCGTGGACGACTCCAAGCTGGTGGACGTGCTCGGCCGTTTCCCGTTGCCGGTCGAGGTGATTCCCATGGCGCGCTCGCTGGTGGCGCGGAAGCTGCTGAAGCTGGGCGGGCAGCCGGTCTGGCGGGAAGGCCTGGTCACGGACAATGGCAACGTCATCCTGGACGTCCACAACCTCGAGATCCTCGAGCCGGCGGCACTCGAGACCGAGGTCAACCAGATCCCGGGCGTCGTCACCGTCGGGCTGTTTGCCAGGCGCCCCGCGGACGTCCTGCTGGTCGCCGGTGACAACGGCGTCGAGCGCATCGAGCGCTGATCGGCCCCGCGCGGATCGCGGTGCCTCGGCGCGGTGGTCGGTCCGCCGGTCCCGCTGCGGCTCATAGCAGGCACAGGCGCTCGCCGGGCGGGTCCCCGCTAAGGTCTCGAACGCCATTCCTCGCGGTCATCGGTCGGCCGGTCTCGCTTCGTTCGCTCGGCTCCGCTTCGCTCCGCAAGCACAGGTCGGCCGGTCTCGCTTCGTTCGCTCGGCTCCGCTTCGCTCCGCAAGCACAACTCGCTCACTTCGGAGACCGGCCCTCCCTCGACCGCGCTGCGTAGCGCCGCCTTCCAGCGTGGCACGCCCCGATGGCGGCAGCCTGCGCAAGGCACGGGCGCGCAGGGCGGCGTCCCCCGGAGCGAGCGAGTTGTGCTTGCGGAGCGAAGCGGAGCCGAGCGAGCGCAGTGGGGACCCGCCCGACGAGCGCCTGTGCGAGCCATGCCGCCAACCAGATCCGGCCGACCGAAGACCGCGCCAGGCACACGGGACGAGCGCCCGTGCCAGGCGGAGTCGCCGCGGCGTAAACTGTCGGACGTGAGTACACCGGTCGAATCGAGGCGTTGCGACATCGCGATCGTCGGCGGCGGCATGGTCGGCCTGTCGCTGGCTGCGGCGCTGCGGAACCTTCCGCTCGATGTCGTCGTCGTGGAGCCGGTGCCTGCCGGCCGTGACGACCAGCCGAGCTTCGACGAACGCACCACGGCGCTGTCGAACGGCAGCCGGCGCATCCTCGAAGGCATCGGCGCCTGGCGGCAGGTGGCTGCCGAGGCGACCCCGATCAGGCACATCCACATCTCCGACCGCGGCCGTTTCGCGATGGCGCGGCTGTCGGCCGAGGAACAGGGCGTTCCGGCCCTGGGCCACACGCTCACTAATCGCGTCCTCGGCGTCGCGCTGGCGGACGCCTGCCGGACCGCTTCCCGCCTCGACGTGCTCTGTCCCGCGTCAGTCACCGCCGTAGAACCCGGTGCCGAGCGCGTGCGCCTGGCCATCGAGGGGGCCTGGCAGGGTCAACTCGAGGCCCGGCTGGTCGTGGCGGCCGACGGCGCACGGTCGGTCGTGCGCAAGGCCTTCGGCATCGAGGCCACGGTCTGGGATTACGATCAGCACGCGATCATCGCCAACGTCGTCCCCGACCGGTTCCACGACTTCGTCGCCTACGAACGGTTCACGGAGGAGGGGCCGATGGCGGTGCTCCCGCTCTCGGACGGACGTTGCGCCATCGTCTGGACGATGGCCCCCGCGGCGGCGAAGGCGGCGATGGAGCTCGACGAGCACGCCTTCCTCGCAGAACTGCAGGACAAGTTCGGCTATCGTCTCGGGCGTTTTACCCGGGTCGGCAAGCGATACTCCTATCCCCTCTCGCTGACCCGCTCCGACCGCCAGGTCGCGCCGCGCGCGGTCATCATCGGCAACGCCGCACAGGGGCTGCATCCGATCGCCGGCCAGGGATTCAACCTGGGGCTGCGCGACGTCGCAGCGCTGGCCGAGGTCATCGCCGACGACGTCGCGCGCCGCGGCGAGGGTGCCGACCCGGGCGCTGCCGCGGTTCTCGAGGGTTATGCCGAGTGGCGGCGCGCCGATCGGCGCACCGTGATCGCCTTCACCGACGCGCTGGTGCGCGTCTTCGGCAACCCGCTGCCGCCGGTCCGGGCGCTGCGCGATGCGAGCCTGCTGCTGTTCGACCTGGTCGCGCCGGCCAAGCATGCGTTCGCGCGCGTCACCATGGGCCTCGCTGGCCGGCTGCCGCGCCTCGCCCGCGGGGTGCCGCTGTGATCAAGCGCGACTTCGACGTCGTGATCGTCGGCGGCGGCATGGTGGGGGCCGCCTGCGCCGCGCTGTTCGGTGCGTACGCGCCGACTGCGTCGCTGCGGGTGGCGATGCTCGAGCCGCGACCGGCGCCGTTTCCGCTGGCGGGCGACGCCCTCGACCTGCGCGTCTCGGCCGTCTCGCGCGCGTCGCAGCGCCTGCTCGAGCGGACCGGCGCGTGGGCGAGAATCAAGGAGCGGGGCGCCGCCGCCTACCAGCGCATGGTGGTCTGGGACGAACTGGGCAGCCCGGATGGTCAGGGATCGGTCCGCTTCGATGCGGCTGACCTCGGCGAGCCCGACCTCGGCCACATCGTCGAGAACCGCAGCGTCCAGGCCGCGCTGACCGAGCGCGCCGTCACCCAGGGCGTGACGCTGATGCGCGCCGGCGTGTCGGCGCTCCAGCCGGCCGAAGATGCGATGACGGTGGTCACCTCCGGGGACCGGCGGCTGACGGCCGCGCTGGTGGTCGCCGCAGACGGCGGCGACTCGGCCGTGCGGCGCCTCGCCGGCATCGACACGCGCGGCTGGGACTACGGCCAGCACGCCGTCGTCGCGCACCTGGCCCCGGAGCGAGCCCACGCCGACACCGCGTGGCAGCGCTTCCTGGCGACGGGACCCCTTGCGCTGCTGCCGCTGGCGGACGGCCGCGTATCGCTGGTGTGGTCCACGACGCCGGACCGGGCCGAGGCGCTCGTGGCGTTCGAGGATGCGGGGTTCGCTGCCGCGGTCACCGACGCCTCGGCCAGCGTGCTGGGTGCGCTGCGGCCCACGACCCGGCGCGCTTCGTTTCCCCTGCGCCTCATGCACGCGCTGGCCTATACCGGGCCGCGGCTCGCGCTGGTCGGCGACGCCGCCCACGGCGTCCACCCGCTGGCGGGGCAGGGCGTCAACCTCGGGTTGATGGATGCCGCCGCGCTCGCGGAGGCGATCGGCGAGTCGCTCGATCAGGGCGCGGACCCGGGGGACCGCGCCGCGCTGCGCCGCTACGAGCGCTGGCGCAAGGCAGAGAACCTGCCGGCGATGGCCCTGATGGACGGCCTCAAGCGGCTCTTCAGCAACGATGATCCGGCCCTGTCATGGCTGCGGCGCACGGGCCTCGGCCTCGTCGACCGTGCCGCTCCCCTGAAGCGGACCCTCATCCAGCGCGCGATGGGGCTCGCCGGCGAGGTGCCGCTGCCGGCGAGGTAGGAGGCGGTACCTGGCACCTCCTGGCTGTCGCTCAATGGACCGGCCAGGCACTCGCGTCGATCGTCTCCCGGTAACCGTGCCAGGTGGCATACCCGAGCAGCGGGATCGTCACGGCCAGCCCCAGCAGGGCCGTGGCGAACCCCACCGCCGTGAGCCCGACGATCAGCAGGACCCAGGTGACCATCGCCGGCTTGTTGCGCAGCACGGCGTTGACGCTGGTGACGACGGCCGTGATCGCGTCGGCGTCCCGGTCGCAGATCATCGGCAATGAGAATGCGCTGAAGGCGAAGGTGACCAGCGCAAACACCGAGCCGACGGCCGAGCCGATCGTCAGGAACCCTGCGAGCTCGGTCCAGTCGGGTCTTGCATGGACGGGAAAGAACACGTGCAGCATGGACCCGGCGCGGGCCCACACCAGGAACACCACCAGCAACGCGAGCGCAAAGACCATCGCCGTGCCCAGGCTGCGCTTCTGCTCGGCGAAGCAGCGCCGCAGGGTCGGCCTGAGGTTGGCGCCCAGCTGGCGGCTGATCGAGTACAGGCCGAGCGCCAGCACCGGCGCCACGAACACGAAGCCCGACAGCAGCACGAGCACCGCCCAGTAGCTGCCCATCCTGATCCCGATCCCGGTGACGCCCCAGGAGAGCGCGACGATCATGGCCCCGTAGGCCAGGCTGGGGCCGGGGGCGCGACGCAGGTCCTGCCAGCCGCGCCGCACCCAACCAAGCGGCGCCGCGGCCGGGAGCGTCCGGCACGGCGCCAGGAACGGCAGCGGGGTCGGATCGTCGGGCATCAGAGCAGCCCGTCCGCCTTGGCCGCGCAGATGAAGTCCTTCTCCGTCAGGCCGCCTGCGTCGTGGGTCGAGAACCGGATGCGCCTTGCCGTCCTCGACGATGCGCCAGTCCTCGTGCAGCTGGCCCATCAGGGCGAGCGCCTGTTCGCCGGTATAGGGCACGTCGGCGCCCTGGCAGCGCCGGCAGCTGCGGTCCGTCAGTCGTGTCACGGTGCCTCCTTCAACGGGTAACTCCGCTCGACGTAGGCCTCGACCAGCGCCTGGAAATCCTCCGCGATCCGTTCGCCCTTCAGGGTGACGGTCTTTTCCCCGTCCTCGTAGACCGGGGCGACCGGGCGCTCGCCGGTGCCGGGGAGGCTGACGCCGATGTTCGCGTGCTTGCTTTCGCCGGGACCGTTGACCACGCAGCCCATCACCGCGACGGTCATGTCCTCGACGCCGACGTGCCGGCGCTTCCATTCGGGCATGCGCTGCCGGATGTGTCCCTGGATGCGCTGGGCCAGCTCCTGGAAGTAGGTGCTGGTGGTCCGTCCGCAGCCCGGGCAGGCGATCACCATCGGCATGAAGGCCCTGAAGCCCATGCTCTGCAGGATCTCCTGGGCGACGATCACCTCGCGCGTACGGTCGCCGCCCGGCTCCGGTGTCAGCGAGATGCGGATCGTGTCGCCGATGCCCTCCTGCAGCAGCACCGCGAGCGCGGCCGTCGAGGCGACGATGCCCTTCGAGCCCATGCCCGCCTCGGTGAGCCCGAGGTGCAACGGATATTCGCAGCGGGCGGCGAGCGTGCGGTAGATCGCGATGAGGTCCTGGACCCCGGACACCTTGGTGCTGATCACGATCCGGTCGTGCGGCAGGCCGAGCTCCTCGGCCCGGGCCGCGCTATCGAGCGCGGAGACGACAGTCGCCTCCCGCAGCACCTCGATCGCGTCCCGCGGCGCCGGCGACCGCGAGTTCTCGTCCATCATGCGCGTGAGCAGGTCCTGGTCGAGGCTTCCCCAGTTGACCCCGATGCGGACCGGCTTGCCGTAGCGGCAGGCCGTCTCGATCATCTCGGCGAACTGCGGGTCGCGCTTGCTGCCGCGGCCGACATTGCCCGGGTTGATGCGGTACTTCGCGAGCGCCTCCGCACAGGCGGGGTGCGCCTTCAGCAGCTTGTGGCCATTGAAGTGGAAGTCGCCGACGAGCGGCACGGCCACGCCCGCGGCGGCCAGCCGCTCGGCGATGTGCGGTACGGCGGCCGCCGCCTCGTCCGTGTTGACCGTGACGCGCACGATCTCCGAGCCGGCCCGGGCCAGTTCCCCGACCTGCCTGGACGTGGCGTCGATGTCCGCCGTGTCGGTATTGGTCATCGACTGCACGACGATGGGCGCGCCGCCGCCGACGACGACGCGGCCGACGCGTACGGCAACTGAGCGACGGCGTTCGGGCAGGGCCATCGGGTCCTCGAAGGCAGGCGAGTTGGGCTATTGTAGGCCGGGTCGGCAAGCGCTTGCGAACCTGCGGCCGTGCCGGAGGGACTGACCAGCCGGGGGAGGAAGTCTGTGGACGTACGAGCCGCGGTGGCATGGGAGGCGGGCAAGCCGCTCGCGATCGAGACCGTGCAGCTGGAAGGGCCGAGGACCGGCGAGGTGCTGGTCGAGCTGAAGGCCACCGGCATCTGCCACACCGACGAGTTCACCCGCTCGGGCGCCGATCCGGAGGGCCTGTTCCCGGTGATCTTCGGCCACGAGGGCGCCGGCGTCGTCGTGGACGTGGGCCCGGGCGTCAGGTCCGTGAAGAAGGGCGATCACGTCATCCCGCTGTACACGCCGGAGTGCCGCGAGTGCAAGTCCTGCACGTCGCACAAGACGAACCTCTGCACTGCCATCCGCACCACGCAGGGCCAGGGCGTGATGCCGGACGGCACCAGCCGCTTCTCGATCAACGGACGGAAGATCCACCACTACATGGGCTGCTCGACGTTCTCGAACTTCACGGTGCTGCCGGAGATCGCCGTGGCGAAGATCCGCGAGGACGCACCCTTCGACAAGGTCTGCTACATCGGCTGCGGGGTCACGACCGGCATCGGCGCGGTGATCAATACCGCGAAGGTCGAGCCGGGCGCCAACGTGGTGGTGTTCGGCCTCGGCGGCATCGGGCTGAACGTCATCCAGGGCGCGCGCATGGCCGGCGCCAACCGGATCATCGGCGTTGACGTGAATCCGAAGCGCAAGGCGCTGGCCGCGAAGTTCGGGATGACCCACTTCGTCAACCCGCGGGAGGTCGAGGGCGACCTGGTGCCCTATCTGGTCGCCCTGACCGACGGTGGCGCCGACTACAGCTTCGAGTGCGTGGGCAACGTCGACCTGATGCGCCAGGCGCTCGAGTGCTGCCATCGCGGCTGGGGCGAGTCCATCATCATCGGCGTGGCCGGCGCCGGGCAGGAGATCCGCACGCGGCCGTTCCAGCTGGTGACCGGCCGCGTCTGGAAGGGCACCGCCTTCGGCGGCGCGCGCGGCCGCACCGACGTGCCGAAGATCGTGGACTGGTACATGGACGGCAGGATCAACATCGACGACCTGATCACGCACGTGATGCCGCTCGAGCGGATCAACGACGCCTTCGACCTGATGCACGCGGGCGAGTCCATCCGCTCGGTCGTCGTGTACTGACATGGGCCTCGAGACCGTCGCCGTCCATCGCTGCTTCGGCGGCACGCAGGGCTTCTACCAGCACGAGTCGGCGGAGACCGGCACGCCCATGCGCTTCGCGGCGTTCGTGCCGCCCCGGGCCGCCGACGGGCCGCGGCCGGTGCTCTATTTCCTGTCCGGGCTGACCTGCACCGAGGAGAACTTCGCGGTCAAGGCGGGCGCCCAGCGCCGCGCCGCGGAACTGGGCCTCGTGCTGGTCATGCCCGACACCTCGCCGCGCGGGACCGAGCTGCCCGGCGAGCACGATTCCTGGGACTTCGGGTCGGGCGCCGGGTTCTATGTCGACGCGACCGAGTCTCCCTGGGCCGTCAACTACCGGATGTACTCCTACGTCACCCGCGAACTGCCCGCGGTGGTGGCGGAGAACTTCCCGGTCGACGAGTCGCGCGCCGGCATCTTCGGTCATTCGATGGGCGGCCACGGCGCGCTGGTCGCGGCGCTGCGCAACCCCGGCACCTGGCGCAGCGTGTCGGCGTTCGCGCCGATCGCGGCGCCGATGCACTGCCCGTGGGGTGAGAAGGCGCTCGCCGGCTACCTGGGCGCAGACCGGGAACGCTGGCGCGCCTACGACAGCTGTGCGCTGATCGAGGATGGCCGCCGCGTGCCGGCCATCCTGGTGGACCAGGGCATGGACGACCCGTTCCTGGACAAGCAGCTGCAGCCGGAGCGCCTGGAGGCGGCCTGCCGCCAGGCGGCCATCCCGCTGACGTTGCGCCGGCAGCCTGGCTACGACCACTCCTACTTCTTCATCGCCAGTTTCGTCGAGTCCCACCTCGACTGGCACGCCGCGCGGCTCGAGGTGTGACGCCGCTGCGCGTCCCTTGAAAGCGCATCGGGCCCGGGCATAATCGTACGGTCAGGGGAGGAGTCGTCATGCGCGTCAAGCAAGCCGTCGTCGCGTTCGCCATCAGCGCCATCACCGCCGCGGCCGGAGCGGGGACCGGCGAGTACTGGGAGGTCAAGCAGACGATGAGCATGGAAGGCATGTCCCTGCCGCCGTCGCAGACCAAGGTCTGCAAGCCGACCAGGCCGGCCGCCGAGGACATGCTGCCTGCGGACCGGGACAGCAACTGCCAGATGACCAACGTGCGCACCAGCGGCGCCAAGTTGACCTACGAGATCGCCTGCAGCGGGCCGGATGCCGTCACCGGTTCGGGGGAAGTCGAGCAGCTCGGGCCGGATGCGTATCGCGGCCGGAACGTCATGCGGTCCAAGGACGGTGAGATGACGATGGAATTCGAGGGTCGCAAGGTCGGCGGCGCCTGCGATCCCGGCGAACCCCTGCGGAAATTCGAGGCCATGATGGCCCAGGGCCAGGCGGACGCCTGTCGCCGGCTGGGAAGCGAGCTGGCGCCCCCCGACCCTCCGGCCGGCATGCCGCCGGAGGCCCTGCCGGGCTGCCGCACCACCCACAAGGCGGCCTACTGCGAGGGGGTGCGCGCCGGCCAGGACGTGATGGCCGAGCGTTCGAAGTTCTCGTCGATGTCGAAGGCCACCGGCTGGCGCGAGGCCTTCGGCTTCTGCGGCCTCGACGCCGCGGCGCTGGAGCGGAAGATGTGCCAGGCCGCGATCGACGAGGAGGACTACTCGTTCGTGGCGGACAGCTGCGTGGAGGATGCCAAGGCGATCGCAGCGCGTTGCGCCGGCCGCGACATCACGTCCCTGTCCAAGGCCGGGCAGATGCAGATACGGCCGATCTGCGAGAAGTACGGCCCCGGCGCCGACCCCGCCGCAGCGGCGGCGGCCGAGGCCGCGCCCGCGCCAGCGCCCGAGGCGCCGCCGCCGGAGCCGCCCAGCACGTTCGACAAGCTGAAGAAGGGCACCAAGGGGCTGAAGGACCTGATCAAGCTGCCGTGAGCCTGACGACCGCGTGATGCCGGAGCGCGTCGATCCCTGGCAACGCCGCCGCGAGGCGGCGTTGCTGTTGGCGGCGGCAGCGCTGGCGTACGCCAACTCCTTTGCCGGCGCCTACCAGTTCGACGACTTCACGGTGATCGCGGATGAACCCGCGGTGCAGTCGCTCGCCGCGTGGTGGGACTCGATGCCGGGCATGCGGCCGCTGCTCAAGCTCTCCTGGGCGCTGAACCATGCCAGCGGTCTCGGGCTCGCCGGCATGCACGCGTCCAACCTCGCGGTGCACGCCGCCTGCGCCCTGGGCTGCTGGTCGCTGCTGCGGCTGTGGCTTCCGCAGGCCGGCTTCGACCCGGCGCGAAGCGGTCGCGCCGCCTGGTTTGCGGCCATGGTCTTCGCGCTCCATCCGGCACAGACCGAGGCGGTGACCTACCTGTCCGGCCGGTCGATGGCCTTGATGGCGCTGTTCTCGCTGGCAACCCTTTCGCTCGGGCTGCGCGCCGCGCGTCCATCGGACTGGCGGTGGCCGGCGTCCGCCCTGTGCTTCGCGGCCGCGCTCCTCGTCCGCGAGACCGCCTGGGCGGCGCTGCCCGCCCTCGCGCTGCTGGCCCTGGCGCGCGGCGAGCCGGTCCGGCAGCTGGCGTGGCGGGTGGCGCCCCTTGCCGCCATCCTGCTCGTCGCCGCGGCCATCTTCTGGACGATGCCGGTCTATCGCGCGCTGGCGCTCGGCACGCTGGCACGGCACGACGCCGGGGCCCTCGTCGCGACCCAGGTGGAGGCCGTCTTCTACCTGCTGACCCGGCCCCTGCTGCTGCTCGAGCTCAACATCGACCCGGACCTTCGCCCGCAGGCCGGCATCGACCGCGACGGCGCGCTGCGCGCCGTCGCGCTGGCCGCGATCGCCGCGGTCGCCGCCTGGCAGTGGCGGCCGCGTCCGTGGCTGGCCGCCGCGCTGCTGTGGCCGTTCGTGATGCTCGCCCCCGGCTACAGCCTGTTCGCGCGCGCCGACGTCGCCAACGACCGTCATCTCTACCTGGCGCTGCTGGGACCGTCCGTCATCGCGGGCGCGGCGATCGCATCACTGCCCCGCCGGGTGTCCGCCGCCGCGACGGTGTTCCTTTGCGCCCTGCTCGGGCTGGTCACCGTCGGCCGCAACGAGGACTACCGCAGCGAGTCGGCCCTCTGGCGGGCGACGGCGGCCTGTTCGCCCGACAAGGCCCGGGTGTGGAACAACCTCGGCTTCGCGCTGATGAACGACGGCGACCTGGATGGCGCCCGGGCGGCGCTGGGCCGCGCCCTGGCGCTCGAGCCGGGCTATCAGAAGGCCTTCCACAACCTGGCGGCGGTCGAGGCTCGCCGCCGCCGGAACGACTGCCCGCCGGGGTGCGAGCCTGATGGCGCACCGCCCGCGCAGCGATAGCGGGGTCTCCGCCCAGCGGCTAGAATGCGACGGTCGCCCCAAGACCTGTCCGGAGAGTCCGCGCTCGCGCGGCGCCGAAGGCGCAACCCGCCCGGAAACGCTCAGGCACAAGAACGGAAGGATCTGGCGACCTCTGGAGAGCGGCCCGCGAGGGCCCACCGAAGGGGAGCGGCACCAGGGCCTCGCGGCCCGGGTTCCCAATCTCTCAGGTCCACGGACAGAGGGGCGGCAGGCTCGGCGAGCCTGCCGCCCGTTTTGTTTCTGTAGAAGCCTGAAGGCCGGAGGGATCGGACGATGGGCAAGAGGACACCGCTCTACGACGCGCACCTCGAGCGGGGCGCGCGCATGGTCGACTTCGGCGGCTGGGACATGCCGGTCCACTACGGCTCGCAGGTCGAGGAGCACCACATCGTGCGCCGCGATGCCGGGATGTTCGACGTCTCGCACATGTGCGCAGTCGACCTGCGCGGCCCGCGCACCCGCGAGTTCCTGTCCAGGCTGCTCGCCAACGACGTGGCGCGGCTCACCGAGCCGGGCAAGGCGCTCTACAGCTGCATGCTGCGCGAGGACGGCGGGGTCCTCGACGACCTCATCGTCTATTTCCTGGAGGAGTCCTGGTTCCGGCTGGTAGTGAACGCCGGGACCGCCGACAAGGACATCGCGTGGATCCGCCGCCATGCGGAGGCCTTCGGCGTCGGCGTGACGCCGCGCCGCGACCTGGCCATCGTCGCCGTCCAGGGCCCGCAGGCGCGGGACAAGGCCCTCGGCTGCCTGCCGGCTGCCTGCCGTGCGCCGGCCATGGCGCTCGGGGCGTTCTTCGCCGCGCCCTGCGGCGAGTGGTTCGTCGCGCGCACGGGCTACACCGGCGAGGACGGCTTCGAGGTGATCCTCCCGGTCGCCGCCGTCCGGCCGTTCTGGGATGGGCTCGCTGCGGCCGGCGTCGCGCCCTGCGGCCTGGGAGCACGGGACACGCTGCGCCTCGAGGCCGGCATGAACCTCTACGGCAGCGACATGGACGAAGGCGTCACACCGCTCGAGTCGGGGCTCGCCTGGACGATCGCCATGAAGGACGGCCGCGAGTTCGTCGGCCGCCCCGCGCTCGAGGCGCAGAAGGCCGGCGGCGTCGCCCGCAAGCTGGTCGGGCTGCTGCTCGAGGACCGCGGCGTGCTGCGCGCCCACCAGAAGGTGGTCGTCGAGGGCATCGGCGAGGGCGAGCTGACCACTGGCCCGCGTGCCGGCGGCGACCGGCGAGCGCGTGAAGGTGGACATCCGCGGCAAGCTGCTGGACGCACGGGTGGTCAAGCCCCCGTTCGTCCGCCATGGCAAGGCCGTGATCGGGATCTGAGCCGGACATACAGACCGTCAGCCGACGGAGGGAGCAGGACGACATGAGCAACGTACCGGGGGACCTTCGTTACACGAAGAGCCATGAGTGGGTGCGGACGCTGCCCGACGGCAGTGTCGAGATCGGCGTCACCGACCACGCGCAGGCCGCGCTCGGCGACCTGGTGTTCGTCGAGGTACCGGAAACCGGCCGCGAGGTGGCTGCCGGAACCGCGTTCGCGGTGGTCGAGTCCGTCAAGGCGGCCTCCGACGTCTACAGCCCCCTCGGCGGCGAGGTGCTCGCCGGCAATGACGCGCTGGCCGCGCAGCCCGAACTGGTCAACCAGGATCCCTACGGCCAGGGCTGGATCGCCAGGCTGAAGCCCGCCTCCGCCGCGCACGTCGAGGCGCTGCTCGACGCGTCCCAGTACGCCGAGCACCTCGCGAGCGAAGCCTGACCCCGCGCTGACGGAGAACCGCAGATGGCCTACATCCCGCATACCGAGGAAGACGTCCGGGCGATGCTCGAGGCGATCGGCGCC
>JAGTSG010000096.1 GCA_018261655.1 Pseudomonadota bacterium
CCCAGCCGGCCGGCCGCGCGCCGCTGCTCGGCCACGGCAACGAGGCAGCTGTGAAACAGCAGGCCCGACTCCGGGGTCATCATCAGCAGCCGCGGCATGAGGTACTCGAAGGCCGTGGCGCTCCAGGACAGCAGTGTCCGGTACCCGCGCACGCGCCTGAGCGGCCGCCCGAGGTGCATCCAGTGGCCGGCGGGTGCATCGCCCTTGGCGATGGCGACGAAGCTCGCGATGCGCGCTTCCGAAGCCAGCAGGTCGTAGTAGCTTCCGTCCACCTCGCCCGCGCTCGCGTTGTAGCCGATGTGGAACAGCTTGCGGCGAGGGTCGAACAGGAAACGGAAGTCCGTGGCCGTCACGAGGGCATCGATGTCCATGCAGAGGCGGGCGGCGCGCCGGCTGAGGTCCTGCGGATCCTCAGGCGCGCGGCCGGCCGCCTCGACCTGGATGCGCAGGCACCTGATCCAGCCGCTGAGATCCTCGACCTGCCGCAGTCGCGCCGGGCTCACGCCGCGCTCGACCATCCTGAGCAGCTCGGGCTCCAGCTCGCCCGTGACGAGCTCGACGATCGACCGCAACACCGCGGGCAAGTCGACCCGTCCCGCCACCAGCTCACGGCGCACCTGTCCGAGCCGCCCGGCGAGTGCGGAGGCCGTCTCACCGTCGGGCTCCCGCCCGACGTCCTGCAGCAGGCGCTCCAGCAGCGACACCGTGTCGGCGAGACCCAATCGAACCCGCGGCAATGGCTGCGGGTCCACGTCGACCGACAGCAATGCCTGTCGGACCGCGATGAGCGCCGCCACCAGGTTGCCGCTGTCGACGGTGGAGACGTAGCGTGGCTCGAGCGGCCGCAGGTTGCGCGTCTCGTACCAGTTGTACAGGTGCCCGCGATAGGTCGGCAGCCGGGTTAGCGTGTGAAGCATGCCCTCCAGTCGCGTGACGAGCTCGCCTGACGTCAGGTAACCGAAGTCGCGGGCGCTCAGCGTCGCGAGCAGCGTGAGCCCGATGTTGGTCGGCGAGGTGCGTTGCGCCACCTGGAAGCCCGGGGCGACCTGGACGTTGTCGGGTGGCAGCCAGTGGCCGTCCGGCCCGACGAACTGCTCGAAGAAACGCCAGGTGCGGCGCGCGAGGACGCGCAGTTCCGTCACCTGTTCCGCCGTCAGGCGCGCGCCGACGCGCGGTGGCGTGGCCCGCCCGAGCGCGGCGGCCAGCCAGGGCGCGAGGCACCACAGCCCCACGACCGGCACGACCACCACGATCGCCGCCGGCCGCAGCCAGGCGACCACGAGCAACGCCGCCAGGCCGAATGCCCACGAGGGCCACATCCGCACGTAGCTGCGGGCCGTCGTGACGGCGCCGCGCAACCTCGTGGCGGTCGCCGCGGCGGGTTCCCACTCCAGCAGCCGGCGTCGCGAGACGTACTGTCGATAGAGCGCCCTCAGGATCGCATCGGTAGCGACCCAGGCCTCGAAGACCAGGAAGGCGAGGTTCGCCACCCAGCGCAACGCCTCCCCGGCAACCCTTTCGGTGACGTCGCGCAGGGTCGACATCCAGGTGCCCCACCGCCACGCGGCCGACCGCGAGGCGGTGACGAACTGCACCGCCGCCGGCGCGCCGGGCAGCGCCACCAGCACCAGTGTCCAGAGCCAGGGCTCGGGCGCAGCCAGCCAGACCAGCAGCAGCAGCGCGACCTGCGAGGCCGGCTGCAGGCTCCGGCGCAGGTTGTCGACCAGCTTCCAGCGGTCGATGGCGGCGAGCCGCGCCGGTTGCCACGCTCCCCGGGACCTGCCGCGGAACAGCCATGGCAGCAGTTGCCAGTCCCCGCGCACCCAGCGGTGCATCCTTCGCACCATCTCGGCCAGGCTCGCCGGGAAGTCCTCGAGCAGCATGATGTCGGAGGCATAGCCGACCCGGCCGTGCGCACCTTCCAGCAGGTCGTGCGACAGCACCTGGTTTTCGGGGATGCGGCCGTCGAGGGTGGCGTGGAAGGCAGCCAGGTCGTAGGCGCCCTTGCCGGCGAAGATCCCGGCCCCGAACAGGTCCTGGTACACGTCGGAGACGGCGTGCACGTAGGGATCGAGCGCGACATCGCCGGCAAACAGGCGTGCGAAGGGCGTTTCCTCCACACTCGACGGATCGGTCTCGACCCGCGGCTGCACCGCCGTGTAACCCCTCGCGACGCGACCTGTGGACGCGTCGATCACCGGTCGATTCAGCGGATGGGCCAGGATGCCAGCGAGGCTGGCCGCGACGCCGGCGGGCATGCGGGTGTCGGCGTCGAGGGTGATCACCAGCCGGACGCGACGGAATTCCGCCATGTCGGCGTGGCAGCACTCGAAGCTGGTGTCCCGATCGCCGAGCAGCAGGCGGTTGAACTCGGCGAGCTTGCCGCGCTTGCGTTCCCAGCCCATCCAGCAGGCTTCCGCCTCGTTCCATTGTCGCCGGCGATGGAACAGCGCGAACGGACGGCGCGCGTCGTCGCCATATCGGGCATTGAGTTCGTCGATGGCGGCGACGGCCAGTGCCAGCCGCTCCTCGTCGCAGGCATCGCGTTCCGATGCGGCGTCGGGGAAGTCCGTCAGCAGCGCGAAGCGCAGCGCCGGGTCTGCGTTGCCGAGGTAATTGAGCTCCAGGTTTCGCGCCAGCCTGCGCACTTCCTCGGTGCCGCTGAGCATCGCTGGCACGACCACGGCCGTGGGCCAGTCGGCCGAAATGCCCAGCTCGAAATCCAGCCTGGGCAGCGTCTGCGGCGGCACGAGCTGGGTCACGAGCCAGTTCGCGGCGAGTGTCGCCAGGGAAGTGGCCGGCATCACCGCCAGCGCCGCGAACAGCGGCACCCAGGCCGCAGCCAGTCCCTGCGCCGCGAGAACCCACGACGCCAGCAGCACCAGCGTCAGGGCGGGGACCAGGATCAGGCCGAGGTACGCGCCCGTGGCGTGCCGCCGCGCGAGGCGTGAAAGCCGTTCGGCCATGCCGGGCCGGGCCGTGACCCGTTGCTCCAGGGCCTCGCGCCCTTCATCCACGAGGAAGTAGCCGACGTGACGCCGGCAGGAATCTGCCCCCGGCGCCTGCAACCCGGCCATGTCCACCGCAACGCGTGCGACGTGCGGCTCCGCGAGGCCGCAACGGTCGGCGACTTCCTCAACCGCCCTGCGATAGCGGTCGCGCGAGGTGAAGTCCATGCGGCCATAGACGCCCGCCGGGTCGTTGCGCAACGCCTCCTCGACGAGACTGGTCCGCTCGACGAAATCCAGCCAGCGGAACGTGGCCAGCTGCCGCAGTCCCAGGATGCAGGTCGAGATGACCGTCCCGGATGCGGGGCCGGCGCTGCCGTCATCGTCCGCCACGACGTGCTCTGGCCGGGAAAGTATCCCCGACGCCGCATCGGCGAGCTGGCGCAGGAGTTCGGCGCGCAGGAATACCGGCAGCGCCCACAGTTCGCCCAGCCGGAACGGCAGGTCGGCCTCGAGCCGGAGTACTGCGGCCTGCATCCGCTCCAGGTCGAGCGGCATCCCGGTGGCGTCGAGGAGCAGGCGCGTGATGCGGCCGAGTCGCGGCGCCGGCCGGCCCTGCTCATCACGGACCGCCGGCAGGTGTCGGTAGTGGCCAGGCGGCAGGTCCTGGCCGAGCTGGTTCAGCGCGCCGCGGATCAGGTAGTGATTGTCGAGAAGCCACTCGACTCCGGAGGCTTCGCTCGACCCGGCTGGAGCCGTGAATGTCGCGAGGCGGGAATAGATCGCGTCGAACCGTGGCGCCAGCTGCCGCTGCATGCGCCGCCCGCTGCCGCGCGGCCGACGCGGGTCGGCCGTCTCCTCATGCCAGGCGGCAATACCTGCGGCAAGGGAGTCGAGCGACCCCGCTTCGATCGCCCGTGACATGAAGGGTCAGGCCATCGACGGCATTCGCCAGCGACCGGACTCCTCGGTCGGGCCGGTCTCCCCGGCCGCGGCGGCGGTGTCATGCTGCAGAATGAGGATCGGGCGCGTGGCGTGCATCAGCAGGCGCTCTGTCACCGATCCGTAGCGGCAATCCATTTCATGATCAAACCCGTGCGCGCTCAGGACCATCAGGTCCACGCGCCGCACCTCCGACAACTCCCTGATCACCCGATCGACGCTCGGGGCCACGATGACCTGCGTCTCGACAGGCAGCTGCGGCGGCAGTTGCGACCTCAGGAGGCGCAGCCAGTGGCCGGCCGCCACGCGGGCCGTCTGCGTCAGCCGCTCCGCGAGGCGCCGGGTTTCGCGTGAGTATCCGGCGGGGCGCGGCAGCTCGGGCGCCCGGACGACACGGACCAGCAGCAGGTTGGCGCCGCTGGCCATCGCAATCCCTGCGGCGACCCTGGCGGCCCAGCCCGACCCGGGCGAACCATCCACCGGCGCCAGCACCGTCTGGTAGGTGGACGTTTCGGCCGCCGCCTGCGGATCCCGCTGCGGGACCAGCAGGACCGACGCGTCCAGCCCCGCAATGATCTTTCCCGCCGTGCCGCCGAGGCACCCGGGACCGCTGGCGCCTCCGCCGCTGTCGGCCAGGATGACGAGATCGATGCCATGGTTGCCGGCATAGCGGAGTATTTCCTCGTCGACGCGTCCTTCCTCGACGGCCGTGACGACCTCGTGCCCGGTCGTGTCGAAGTGCGAGCACACCTCCGACAGGTAGCGCTCCGCCTGGCGGCGACGCAGCTGCCAGTCGAGCAGGCTGGTGACCGCGCCCGGCTGGACCGGATCCGTGGGAACCACGCGCAACAGGACGCACCCGCCGCCGAATGCCTGGACGAGCGCGCGACCGTGCACCAAGGCGCTCTCGGCGACGCGGGAGCCATCGAGTGGAATGAGGATCTGCATACATCGCCTCCATGCAGGATGATCGCCGTCGGCCGAGGGACAGCCGAAGGATCAGGACGGGTCCTGGGAGCTGACTCGCAGTATCAGGTCACTATACGCGCCGCCGACGGTTTGCGGTCAGCTTGCGGTGCAGCAAGCGGGTCCCGCCCGATCCGGGAGGCCCGGAAGCCGCGTCAGCAGGGCTTCTCGCGCGCGAATTCCCGGACGATCCGCCTGTCTGCCGCGGCCGCTTCGCCCGGCGCAGTCCGGCGCGGGCGCCCCGTATTGCCAGCCCCGCAGGGGCGGCGTCAGCATCGGGACAGGATCAGACGGCGGCTTGCCGGCTGTGGGTCAGCCAGGTGGACCGCCGCGAGGAGGCAGACACATGCTGTTGCCCGTGCAGGTCACCTTCAGGCACATGGACCCGTCGCCGGCCGTCGAGGCACGCGCACGCGAACTGGCCGCGAGGCTCGAGCGGTTCTACGACCCGATCACCAGCTGCCGTGTCGTCATCGACACGCCCCCCGCCCATCGCCACAAGGGCGGCCCGTTCTCCGTGCGCATCGACGTGACGGTCCCGGGCGGCGAGCTGTTCGCCACCAGCGAGCACCAGCCCGAAGGCCCGCACACGGACGCCTACGTGGCGATGCGCGACGCCTTCGACGACCTGCGTCGGCAGCTCGAGGATTACGGCCGGCGCCAGCGTGGTGACGTGAAGCGCCACGAGACCGCTTGAGCGGGGTCACCAGCTGTAGCGCACGCGGTAAGTGATGACCGCCTCGCCGTCCTTCGCGACCTTGCGGACGACGACTTCCACCGCCTCGTCCTTGTGGTTGCGCAGCTTGATCTCGAACGCTTCCTCCATCACGCGGCCGCGGCTGTCCACCGTGAAGTCGGTCTGCGTCCGCTCGCCCACGACGTCGAAGGCGACGCCGAGCTTCACGCGCACGTTCTCGTCCTTCGGCGTGTGCTCGATGGTGTCCTCGCCGATGAACTCGAGGCTGCCATCGGCCGTGTCGAGCTGCGACACGCGGATGCGGCCGGCCGGGAGCGGCATGCCCAGTCCCGCCTGCTTGTCGTTGCGGAACTCCAGCCACACGTCCACTTCCTGGTTGGAGGCCGGGCCGTACTCGCGTTCGATCATCGGCGAACCGCCCCAGCCGAGGTCCTGCGCGCCGTAGTACACGAGCTTCTTGCGCGCCGGGATGCGCTTCGCCGCGTCGAACAGCTCGATCTGCTTGGTGGAGTTGTTGGGCAGCGTCGTCGTGCGGCCGAGCGTGTACAGGTGATACTCGAAGAACGCCTTCTCCTCGAAGCCCCCGTCGGCCTCCATCGCGACCGCACGCATGGCGCTCTTGACGTACGGCGGCGCCGCCGGCTGCGCGCGGTTGACCTCGCCCGCGACCAGCTTGAGCTTTGCATTCTCGTAAGTCGCGCCCGACTGGTTCAGCAGGCTGACCCAGGCGCCCAGGTCGAGGAAACCGGAATTGGCGTCGGCTCCCGGCGTGAACAGCAGGTTGTAGTCGGCCCACCAGGTGATGCCACCGGTCTGGTAGGCGACGCGGGCCTTGTGCGTGCCGCCCTTCGCGGCGGCGATGTCCCACTCGAGCGTCGGCTGCGTGATCAGGCCGCCGGGCAGCTCGCCGAAGCGGATGCCGTTCCACTGCTGCAGCGCGTGCACCTGCCCGTCATCGCCGCGGATCACCAGGCCGTCGTTTGCGGAGAGCAGCGTGCCGTCGAGCAGCCTGACGCCGTCGCCCTGCGGGCTCTCGACCGTCACCTTGCGGTCCACGTAGCGCGACAGCAGCTTCTGTGTGCTGACCAGGTCGAACTGGAAGTTCTGTTCCAGCACGCGCGTGCCGGCGGGATCGGTCAGCGACTGGAACGTGACCGTGGTCGGATCGATCAGCGCCGCCACGTCGGTGAACTTGAGCAGCGAGCGGCCCTGTTTCAGCGACAGGTCCCGGTCCACGCGCACGACGGCGAAACCCGGCAGCGAACTGGCCGGCGGCGTGCCCTGCCCGGGCAGCGGCCGGTACCAGTCGGCCGGGATGGCGCCGGGCCGGGCTGAGCTGTAGACGGTCAGCGCGGTCTGTGCCGCCTCGGCCTGCGCCAGGGGCCCGGGGACGACCAGGGCGACGCCGGCCACCAGGGCCGCCGATCGGCTGAGAATGCGAAGCATGTAGGACTCTCCTGTCCGGATAGACGAATAGAATAACGGCCGGGACCGGCCGAACGGGTTGAAGTCCGGCTACCGCATGCAGGTACCTGATGTGAAAGCAGATTTTGATTCGCCCGCGGACACCGGGCAGCGCCTTTCGTGGTGGCAGGACCGCCGCGTGGCGGCCGGCGCGGCCGTCGGCCTCGTCCTGCTCGCGATCGCCTGCGCGTGGCTCGCCCACCGTGCGGGGATCGCGCAGGAGCGGATGGCGCTGCTGGAAGCCCAGGCCGAACAGGGCTTCCTGACCCCGCCCTCGACCTCGCGCAGCGTCCGGGTGAACCTGGAATCGGGCCGCACCATCAGCCTCGGCGGCGGCACGCCCGAGCGGCTCGAGGTCCACCTCGACGCGCGCAGCAACAGGTTCAACCTGTTCCGCGTCGCGATCGCGCGCGACGACGGCACGGCCGTGCTGCATTTCGACCGCCTGCAGCGCGACTCCAACGGCGAGATCCGTTTCGCGCTGAACTCCACGCTGCTGCCGCCGGGCCGCTACACGATCCGCGTCGAGGGCTTTACGTGGCGGGGGGAGACGGTGCCGGTCGGTCGGATCGGACTGACGGTCGCCCGGTAGGAGGTACCCGGTACGGACCTGTCCCCGTCGGGGGCAGGACCGTACCGGGTACCTCTCGCGTTACGCCTGCCTGAGCGTGGTGATCGGCGGCTGGTTGACCACCGAGCGCGCGGCCAGCGTGCCGGCGCCACCGACGATCACGACCCCGAGCCCGATGCCCGCGAGCCACACCGTCGGGTCGAACCGGTACTCGAGGTTGAACAGCTCCGTCGCGAGGAACCAGCCGCCCGCGGTCGCGCCGACGGCGGCCAGGAACCCGGCCAGCACGCCGAGCACGGCAAACTCCGTCGCGACGCCGGCGAGCACCACGCGGCGGCTGGCGCCGAGCGTGCGCAGCATCGCGCTCTCGTAGGCGCGTTCGTCGCGCGTGGACTGCACCGCCGCCAGCAGCACGGTGACGCCCGCCAGCAGCGTGAACAGGAACACGTACTGCACGGCCAGCGACGCGCGGTCGCCGACCTGGCGTATCTGGTTCAGGATCGCCTCGACGTCGAAGATGGACACGCTCGGGAATTCCCGCACCAGCTGCACCAGCGAGCGCTTGCCCTCCTCGTCCAGGCTGACCGCCGTGAGCCAGGTCCCCACCATGCCGTCGAGCGTCCCGGGCGAGAACACCAGGAAGAAGTTGGGCCTGAACGTGTCCCACTGCACCTCGCGCAGGCTGGCGATCTCGGCCTCGAGCGGCTCGCCCGCGACGTCGAAGGACAGCACGTCGCCGACCTTCAGCCTGAGCTCCTCGGCGTAGTCCGTGGACACGGACACGAGCTTCCTGCCGCGGTCCGCCTTGGTCCACCAGCGCCCCGCGACGACCTTGTTGTCGGCCTGCAGGTTCTCGGCCCAGCTCAGGTTCTGTTCGCGCTCGGCGAAGCCCTTCGCCCGGTCGCCCTCGAGCGCCAGCTCCGCGATGGGCGTGCCGTTCAGCGCCGTCATGCGCGCGCGGATCATCGGGAACATCTGCGGCTCCGAGAATCCGCGCGAGGTGAAGAAGCGCTTGAAGTCCTCGACCTGGTCGGAGCGGATGTTGATCAGGAAGTGGTTCGGCGTGTTCTGCGGCAGGCTGGCCCGCCAGGTGTCGAGCAGGTCCTTGCGCACCACGCCGAGCAGCAGCAGCACCATCAGCCCGAGCCCGAAGGCCACCACCTGCACCACGCTTTCCCGGCCGCGCCGCGACAGGTTGGCGACGCCGTAGCGCCAGGCGACACCGACGCCGCCGCGCAGGCGGCCCGCGGCGCGCACCAGCAGCCACCCGGCGCCGAGCAGCAGTCCCAGCGTCGCCGCGGTGCCGGTGGCGACGTAGGCCACGAGCTTCGCGTCGCGCACCAGCCAGAAGAGCATCGCCAGCAGCGCGCCGACGGCGACGAGGTAGGCGGCGGCGTAACGCAGCGGCGGCGGCTCGAGGTTGCGCCGCAGTACCCGCGCCGGCGGCACGCGCTTGAGCTGCAGCATCGGCGGCAGCGCGAAGCCGATGAGGATCGTCCCGGCGGTGACGAGGCCGAGCAGCGCGGGCGCCCAGGAAGGACCCGGCAGGTCGCCGCGGATCAGGTCCTTCAGCAGCCAGGCAAGTCCCGCCTGCGCCGCGAGGCCGAGCGCGGTGCCGACCGCCGCGGCCAGGATCGCGAGCAGCGTGAGCTCGATGGCCGTGACCCGCAGCACGAAGCCCTGCGACGCACCCATGCACTTCATCAGCGCCACGTTGTCGAGGTGGCGCCGGACATAGCGGCGCGCGGCCATCGCGACGGCGATGGCGGCCAGCAGCACGGTGGCGAGCGCGGACAGGTTCAGGAACCGGCCCGCGCGTTCCATCGACGCCTGGATCTGCGGGCTGGCCTCGGCCACGTCCACCAGCCGCTCGGCCGGGAGCTTGGTGGACTCCAGCCAGGCCTTGAATTCGCGCACCGCGGGCGGCACGCCGGCAAACAGGATGGCGTGCGTGGCGCGGCTGCCGGGCTGGATCAGCTCGGTCGCCGGCATGTCGTCCAGGTTCATCAGCAGCGAAGCGGCGAGGTCCACGAAGGCCGAGCCCTGGTCCGGGCGATACGCGAGCACGCGCGTGACCCGGAAGGTGGAGGCACCGATGCTGACGCTGTCGCCGACGCGGGCGCCGAGCCGCGCCAGCAGGCGTGAGTCGAACCACACTTCACCGCGGGCCGGGATCTCCGCCGTCTCGCGCGCCTCGCCGAAGGGCGCATCGGCGACCTTGACCCTGCCGCGCAGCGGATAGCCGGGGCTCACGGCGCGAATGGCCGCCAGCGTGGACTCCTCGCCGAAGAACACCACCGTCGGGAAGCTGAGCGTGCGCGCGGTGGCCAGGCC
>JAGTSG010000045.1 GCA_018261655.1 Pseudomonadota bacterium
TCGGCGGCGCCGGCGACGGGGGCCATCAGGCCGAGGATCGTGACGCCGCCGGCGAGGATGCCGACCAGCAGGGTCGCCGCGATCACGGCAGCAGTCCAGAACTTCATGGTCTTCTCCTATCGATGCATGGGCTCCCGGCCCTGCGGCGGCGGCAGCGGCTTGAAGGGCCGCCCCTCACCGCGCAGGAAGCGGATGAAGAATTCGAACAACACCAGGCGCGTGGTCTGGATGCCGACCACCAGTCCCTCGAGCGCGAGGATCAGGAGGTTGCCGAAGGCGAGCGCCACCCAGAAACCGATCGTGCTGCCGGTGGCCTCGCCGACGCCGACCACGGCGGCCGAGAGCCCGGCGTGCGCGAGCGCGAAGGCGCCGACGCGGGCGAAGGACACGGTGTTGACGACGAGCTGCAGCCCGGTCTCGGCGAGTTCCGCGAGCGCGCGGCCCGCCCCGGCAGCGCTGCGGGCCACGATCGCGGCGCCGGCGACGAACCAGGCGAGGCCGGCGAGCGCGACGAGGCCGGCGGCCGGCGTGAGCACCGACGCGACGAGCCCGAGGTAGAGCACGACGAGGCCCGCGCGGCTCAGCCACCAGCTGCGCGCCGCGCCGCGCCAGGCGTGTTCGAAGCCGTCCATCACCAGCCCGAGCGTGATCACCGCGACGCCGATGCCGATGCTGGTGGCGAGCAGCGTGAGCGGCTGTCCCAGTGGATGCAGCCACAGCGCCGGCAGCAGGTCCTCGCGCGCGAACACGCTGCCGAACGCGAAACCGAAGGCGATCGCCGACAGGCCGCCCGGCACCAGCAGCCGGAGCGCCGGGTAGGTCTTGCGCAGCGCGAGGCCCGCGACGAGCAGCACTGCGCCCTGGCCCACGTCGCCGAACATGAACCCGAACAGCAGCGGGGCGATCACGGCGACGAGCAGGCTCGGGTCGGCCTCGTCCGCGCCCGGCGTGCCGAGCAGCCGCACGAACATCTCGAAGGGCCGCGCCCAGCGCGGGTTGGCGAGCACCACCGGCGCGTCGAAGCTGCGCGGCGGCTCGGGGAAGTGCAGCAGGCCGGGCAGGCCGACGCGCTCGAGCGCCTGGTTGAGCGCGGCGCCCTCGAGGTCGCTGGTCCAGCCGGTCACCCAGGCGAAGTGCTGCGTCGCCGGCAGCTGTGGCACGTTGGTGACCAGCCAGTCGAGGAAGGCGAACTCGGCGAGGATCGCCGGCAGGCCGTGGCGTTCGGCCAGGGCGTCGAGCGCGGCGCGGCGCTCCTGCACCTGGCGATCGATCTCCTCGACCCGCTGCGACAGCGCCGCGACCGCCTCGCCGCGGCCCGGCGGGAGGTGGCGCGGCAGCGCGATCGGGCGCGCGCGCGCGGCAGTGAGGTGCTCGTCGAGCTGCGCGACCTCGTCCGGCGGGCCGAGCGCCAGCAGGTAGCGTCCGCGCTCGCCGGCCAGCACGACGTGCAGCGTCCGCGGCGGCACCACGAGAGGCGCGGCCGCCTCGCCGAGCGCGTACAGCCTGGACTCGAGCGTCGGGCCGCAGCCCGACAGCAATGCGAGGTCCGGCAGGTCGGCGGCGGAACGCTCGAGCAGGGCGGTGAGCTCGCCCGCGCTCGCACGCTCGCCCTCGAGCGCCTGCAGCGTCTCGATCAGCGGGTCCGCCTCCACGGCCCATGCCTGCAGCCGCTCCAGGTCGGCCTGCACGCTGTCCACCGAGCGTTCCGCGGCCGCCGCCGCGTCCACGTGCACCGGCGGCCAGTAGGCCCGGTAGCGCCGTGCCAGCTGGCCGTAGCCCTCGAGCACGCGCGCGTAGTCCGGCAGCGCAGCCGTCGCGTCCACGCTGCTGTAGGCCTCGAGCTGCACCGCGCCGGTGTCGGCGAGGCAGCCCAGCACGCGGCCGAGATGCTCACGGTCGGTGAGCAGTTCGAACCAGCGCGCGGCGGCGGGCCTGAACGTCATGACGTGCCCGCCTGCCCGAAGGAACGGGCCACGGCGACCGCCGCGCGCAGCCGCAGGTGATCGAGCGAGAGCAGCACCAGCAGTGCGACGCCCGCGACCGGCGTGCCCGCCAGGCGGCGGAAGACGCGTATCGCGGCGGCCTGCGCAGCGTCCACGACCGCGTCGAAGTCCGGCCCGGCCGCGACGACCGAGCCGGGCGTGAAGCCCTCGAGCACGGCGTCGAGGCGCTCGAGGCCGCCTCGCTCACGCGCCGGGCCGGCCGGCCAGGTGGAGCGCCAGTGCAATCGCCACGCTTCGGCGAGGTTGTGTCCATTGCGCCAGGCGTCGGCGAGCGGCGCGAGCGGCCCCGCCGCGAGCAGGTCCGCGCGCGCTGGTGCCTCGGCGGCGACGAGGTCGCCAAGCACCGGGTCCTCGGCGAGCCATGCCGGCGCGATGCCGGTCTGCTGCAGCCACGCGAGCGGCGGCAGCCAGGGCAGCCACCCGAGCCACAGCATCGCCGGCTGCCACGCGGGCGGATACCAGCGGGCCAGCTCCGTGCACACGCCCCGCCAGCGGCCGCGCAGCCGCGCCTCGAGCGCGTGCGCGGTCAGGGAGGGCGCGAGCGACTCGACCGCGTCACCGACGCTGCTCGCGCGCGCGACGTCGATCAGGTGCGGGAGGTCGCGGCCGGCCTCGAGCTCGCGCCAGAAGGTCTCCGTCGGCCGGTCGCCGAAGCGGGCCTGGATCCTGGCCTGCGCGTAGGCGACCTGGCTCGAGTCACGCATGCGGCCAGCGTATCGGCCACACCGGGCCGCGCATCCTCCTGCGCGGCCGCTTCCGAGATGCGCAGCGCCCGGGCGGCCGCGAGGCGCTCCGTCCGGCCGTGGATGTCGCGCGACATGCGCTCTGCGCGATCGAGGATGGCGCGCGCTTCCCGGCGGGCCGCCTCGAGCGTCCTGTCGGCCTGCGCACGACAGGCCTCGAGCTCGGCCAGCGCCTCGCGCTCGGCCTCGAGCACCCGGTTCATGGCGGCGGCAACGCTGCCGGGCGTTGCAGCGCGTTCGTCGGGTCTGTCGGGCATGTCGGATGAGTCGGGCATGGCTTCCCGCCGCGAGCCGGTGCATGGCGCGCCGCAGCAGCTATGTTCGGCGACAGAAAATCTCTGCAAAACCGGGGATTTACCTAGCGACTGCCCGCAGTCGTTGTACGCTCGCCTCAGGTTGCCCCGGGGGCCCGAAAGCCCCGAATCCCGGTGCCGGCACCGATATCATCGGCGGATGAGGTTCGACGCCGAGTTCTATCGCCGTTACTACCGGGACCCGGCCACGCGGGTGTCGACCCGCGCCGAGCAGGCGCGGCTCGCGGCCCTGGCCTGCGCCTATACGGGCTACCTGGGCTTTCGGGTCCGTCGGGTGCTGGATGCCGGGTGCGGCCTCGGCCACATGCGTGACACGGTCCTGCGGTTCTTCCCCCGCGCCCGCTACGTCGGGCTCGAGCCCAGCGACTACCTGGCCGCCCGCTATGGCTGGATCCACGGGGGGCTGGAGGACTACCGGCCGGCCGCGCCGTTCGACCTGGTCATCTGCCACGACGTGCTGCAGTACCTCGACGACCGTGCCGCCGCCCGGGCCCTTGCCAACCTCGGGCGGTTGAGCCGCGGCACGCTGTACCTGAGCGCGCTGACCCTCGAGGACTGGCGGACGGTGGCCGACCGGTCGAAGAGCGATGGCGGTGTCCACCTGCGGCCCGCCGACTGGTATCGCCGCCGCCTGGGCCGTCATTTCAGGCCCGTCGGCGCCGGCCTGCTGGTGCGCCGCGGCTTTTCGCCGGTCCTCTGGGAGCTGGAGCGCGCCTGGCCCGGCGGTCAGGCGACGACCGCGCGAGACCGTGCGGCACGATCGTCGAAAAATGCTGCAGAAAATCGGCTGTAGTTCGTTAAGTGACTGATTCAAATAGATACAAGACCTGCACTTTGCTGCACCGACGACCGGTCCCGGGCTGCACAAATCGCCGCGCCAGGCGCGAAGCAGGCGTTGCTGCGGTCCTGTTCGTCCGAACCGCGGGACGAAAAACCGCGCTCCACTTGACGGATCGCTGCCGGGCTGGCAAAACCTGAGCGGATTTACCGCTGCGGCGGGGGCATTCACCCCCGCCGTTTGCTTGGAGCTCAACAGGGGGAGCAGTCCGACATGAACATTTCGACCAGGTCCCGCAGTGGCATTCTCGTCGCGGCCGTCGCCGCGCTGGCGGTTGCGGGATGCGGCGGCAGCAAGAACGACGAACTGCCGCTGATCCGCGCGACGGTGACCGTCAAGACGGTGTCCCTGGGCGGCACCTGCGAGACCGTGCCCGTGCGCCTCACGCCGAAGGCGCTCAGCGGCGTGGCCAACAAGTACGCCAACGACAACATGATGGTCGTCGAGGTCGCGACCACCGGTCCGACGGACGAGAACGGGGCGCCGATGTGCAATGGCAGCGCCGAGACCCTGCCGCTCGCGCCGGGCGTGTGGGAGTTCAGCGCGCCGCTGCGCTCCGACACCTCCAAGTGCGAGCGCGACATCCAGGCCGGCGGCGACCTGACCATTCCCTTCATCGACGGCGTCGAGGGCTGCAGCGGTGTGGTCCCGGCGCCTGCGGAAGACACGGCGGCCACGCCGGAGTCCGGGGAAGCGCCGGCCGAAGGCGCGGACGCGCCCGCGGCCGAAGGTGACGCGGCACCGGCTGCGCAAGGCGGAGCCCCCGCGGGCAATTGAGACCGACGCGCGCGCTGGAAGGAACCCAGGGGCCGGCACGGGCGACCGTGCCGGCCCTTCTTCGTGCCGGCCGGTGCGGCCACCGCGCGAGCCTCCCGCGGGCGGGCCATGACTGACACCGTTCCTGCCTGGATGCGCGCGGCCTTCGGCCTGTCCGGCCGCCTCTCGCCCGCGCTGGCCGCCCGCGTCGCTGCCGAACTCATGATCCGGCCCCGTGGCCGCAACCCGCCCCAGGCCTGGGAACTCGGGCCGTCACCGCTGCTCCCGCGGGACATCCGGCTGCCCGGCGGCCTGCACGCGCTCGCATGGGGTGACGCCGGCCCGGTGGTGCTCGCACAGCACGGCTGGCGGGGACGTCCGACGCAGTTCAGGCGGTTCGCCGAGGCGCTGGTGCCCGCAGGATTCCGGGTGGTCGCCACCGACGCGCCGGGACACGGCCTTTCGCCGGGCGTGCACGCCACCCCGCGGCTGCTGGCCGACACCCTCATCGCCGCGGCGGATTCGCTGGGCGACGTGCACGGCATCATCGGCCACTCCCTCGGCGGCGCGGCCGCGGCGCTCGCGCTGGAGTTCGGCCTGCCCGCACGGCGCCTGGTGATGATCGGCAGCCCGTCACGCCCGAGCCGGATGATCGCGGCGTTCGCCGAGCAGGTGGGGCTGCCGCCCGCCGCACGCGCCGCGTTCGACCTCTGGTTCGAGGCGCATGCGGGACGCGCCGTGGAAACGCTCGATCCGATGGCCCTGCGCCTTGGGCCGGGCGTCGCGGCGATGGTCGTCCACGACCGGGACGACGACATCATCCCCGTGGCGGAAGCCGAGCTGCTCGAGACCGCCTGGCCCGGCGCGCGTTTCCTCTATACGACCGGGCTCGGCCATCGGGACCTGCTTGCGGACGCATCCGTCGTCGCGCCGGTCGCGGAGTTCATGGCCGCGGGAAGATGAGCCCCCACCAGCGGACCGGGCACCCCGCGACGACGGCTCTCGCCGTCGCTCGACGGGGTAGCGGGCCCGCAGGGGCAGGGCCATGATGCGCGGCGTGACCGGCCGGATCGCGCTGCGGGCTGCGCGGATGGCGACTCGATGGAACGCCCGCAACATGGCTGCAACCGGCCCCGAGGAGTCGTCCGATGCGCGCCTTGCTCCCGTCCATTTTCGTCGTCGCCCTCTCCTCGATGCCGCCGCAGGCGGTCGCGGAGGAGCCAGCCGGCTGGGTGCTCGACAGTCGCGCGACGGCCCAGCAGCTGGCCGGGCGGCTGATCACGGAACTCACGCAGGCCCTGGCGGAGTCCCCGGCCGCGGCGATCCGCGTCTGCAGCGAGCGGGCGCCGGCCATTGCGGCCGAGGTTTCGGCGGCGACGGGCGCGACCGTCGGGCGCACGGCGGCACGGGTCCGCAACCCGGCGAATGCGCCGACCGAGTGGCAGCAGCGCGGCCTCGAGTATTTCGCCACGCAACTCGCCGCCGGCGCGGAGCCGGCCTCGCTGGAGTTCACCGAGACCCTGGTCGTCGACGGCCACACGCTGCGGCGATGGATGAAGCCGGTCATGACCGCGCCGTTGTGCCTGACCTGCCACGGCGCGGCGCTCGCGCCCGAAGTCGCGGCAGCGGTCGGTGAGCGATATCCCGCGGACCAGGCCACGGGCTTCGCCGTCGGCGACCTCCGCGGCGCGGTCTTCGTGGCCTGGGACGAGGCGGCCAGGCCCTAGCGGCTGCGCGCCCCGCTCCGGCAGGATTGGTCATGGCGGCACGTCGCAAGCTGACACGCGTCCTGCCGGCGGTCGTCTCGGGCGCCATCATCGTGGTCGCGGCGGTCGTGCTCTACCGCACGCTCGGCCGCATCGACGCCGCGGACGTGGCGCGGCAGTTCGCTGCCATCCCCGCCACGGGGCTCGCGCTGGCCGCGCTCTTCACCGCGCTGGCCTACCTGTCCCTCGCGGTCTACGAAGTCGCGATGCTGCGTTACATCGCCTCCGGGCTGCCGGACTGGCGGCCGCTGCTGACCGCGCTGATCGCCTGCCCGGTGGGGCACGCCGTGGGCTTCGGCGCGCTGTCGGGAGGCGCGGTGCGCTATCGCTTCTACGCGTCCGAGGGGCTGACCAGCTTCGACGTCGGCAAGGTGATCGTGCTCTCCGCCATGCCCTATGCCGCCGGGCTCGGCGTGCTCTGCGGTGCTTCACTCGTGCTCGACGCCCGGGAAGCGGCAGCGCTGCTGCAGGTGACGCCGCGCACCGCCATGATCGGCGGCGCGCTGCTGCTCCTCGCCCACGTCGCCTACCTGCTGGCGGTGCTGCGCCTGCGCGGGCCCATCAGCCTGCGCTGGTTCCAGGTGGAGCTGCCGAGCCTGCGGATGACCGCGGTCCAGTACGCGCTCGGGCTGGTGGATGCGCTCTGCGGCATCGCCGTGCTCTACGTGCTGTTGCCGGCCGGCGCGGACGTCGCCTTCACGTCCTTCGCGGCGGTCTACGTGATCGCGATCTTCGTGGGCCTGCTGTCGAGCGTTCCCGCCGGCCTCGGCGTGTTCGAGTCCATGCTGCTCCTGATGCTGCGCGACGTGCCGCCCGAGGCGCTGCTCGGCTCCATCCTCGCGTACCGACTGGTGTACGAACTCGTGCCGCTCGCCGGCGGCATCGCGCTGTTCGTGGGATGGGAGGCCTGGATCCGGCGTCACCTCGTGCTGCGCGGGCCGGGACCCGGCCCGGCGCCTAGCCCGGATCGGGGAGGTTCGCGGGCGCCACGGTGATGCGCAGCCTGCCGAAGGGCGACGGCGTCACCACGTCTTCGTTGCGGCGGCCGACCCACTCGAGCGCCGGCGACGTCAGCACGTCGCCCTCGCGCCTCTCGGCGGGCGGCGCCCCGAGCAGCACGGCGGGCGTGAACACGACGAGGTAGCGCTCGCGGCTGTAGCCCGGGTCGAACGGCGCCACCACCGCGAGTCCGCCCTTGCCGCCCGGGGTGGCCAGTGCCTGGTCGAGCCGGATGTTCTCGAGGCTCGACACGCGCGTGACGATGAAGGCGTCGTCCATCATCGCGAGCACCGGATAGAAGACGCTCCCGTCCGGCCCGCTGGGTCCGTCGAAGAAGCTCTTCACCTGCACCTTGAAAGGCTCCTGCGTCTCCGGGAGCCGGAACGCGGCGAACCGGCTCAGGCCGCTCTGGAACTCGAACGCAGGGCTTTCGCTGCCGATCACGAACTCGACCGTCCCGGACCCGGGCAGCGGCACCCAGGGGAAGGCGCCCGGATCGTCGCAGCACGCCGCGGCAGCGGAGTACTGTGAAAAGCGTGACTCCAGGTCCGCGGGATAGGGCGATGGCGCCGCGGCGCAGCCCGCAAGGACGGCCGCAGGGAGCGCGAGGTGCCAGCGGAAGGGGCGCATGCGGATCCGGCGTCCTGGTGTATGGCGCGCGATGCGCGCGCAGGACGGGAGGCTACCATGTCCCGGCGCGCCTGGAACGCGACCGCGGTCCCGTACCCCGGCGCGTTCGCGACGGGTTCTTTAGAATCGGCGGCATGCGACGCGCCAGTTCCAAGCCATGAGACCCGGGCGATTCGCCGTCATCGGCGCCGGCCTTGCCGGGCTCGCCTGCGCCCGCCGGCTGGCGGCGGCCGGCCACGCGGTGCGGGTCTTCGACAAGTCCCGCGCCCCGGGCGGCCGCATGGCGACGCGGCGGGTCGAGCAGGCGGCCTGGGACCATGGCGCCCAGTACTTCACGGTCTCGACACCGGCCTTCCGCGCCGTGGTGGACGCGGCCCGCGAGACCGGGCAGGTCGACACCTGGTCTCCCCGCTGGCCCGGCGGCGAGCAGGAGCAGCGCGAGCTGTGGGTCGGCGTGCCGGGCATCAACGCGCTGCCGCGCTGGCTGGCGGAGGGCCTCGACCTCTCGCTGGGCACGCAGATCGTCGGGCTCGAACGCGCGCACCGGGCCTGGACGCTGCGGGACGACACCGGCCGCACGTTCGAGGGCTTCGACTTCGTCGTGCTGGGGCTGCCCGCGCCGCAGGCGGCGGCGCTCGCCGCGGGCCACGGCACGGCCGCCGTCCGGCTCGCCGCGGTCGGGATGGCGCCCTGCTGGGCGCTGCTGCTCGCCTTCGAGCGGCCCGTCGAGTCGCCGCTCGACGCGGACTGGTCGCCGGACCCGGTGCTGCCCTGGATCGCGCGCAACTCCGCCAAGCCGCGACGCAGCGGGCTCGACGCGTGGGTGCTCCACGCCGACGCGGAGTGGTCGCGCGAGTGGCTCGAGGCCGAGGCCGCACGCGTGACGGCGGCGCTGCGCGCCCGCCTTGCCGAGCGCCTCTCCGCGGAACTGCCGCCCGTCGCACTGGCGGAGGCGCATCGCTGGCGCCATGCGCGGGTCATACGCCCGCTCGGCGAGCCCTGCCTCGTCGACGAAGGGGCCGCGCTCGGCTTCTGTGGCGACTGGTGCCTGGACGCGCGCGTCGAGGCCGCGTTCCTGTCGGGTGACGCGCTCGGCGCGCGGCTCGAGGGCTGGAATGACGACTGACGACGGGATGGTCACGCTCGAGGAACTCCTGAAGGTGATCGTCTCGCTGGGCGGCCGGCGCCCGGCCGCGTCCCAGCCCGCGCGCCTCGATGGCCTGTTCCGCGAGCTGACCGCCAGGAAACCGGCGCGCCCGCCGCAGGAGATCGAGACTGCGATCTGGGCCACGTGGTCGGGCCATCCCGACAGGCTGGTCGAGCGACGCCTGGAGCTCGCGAGCCGCGCCATCTCGCGCGAGGAGTTCGGCCGCGCCCGGCGGCTCATCGAGCCGCTGGTGCACGAGTATCCGGACTGGTCCGAGGCCTGGAACAAGCGCGCGACGCTGTCCTACCTCGAGGGCCGCGACGCGGAGTGCTTCGAGGACATCCGCCGCACGCTTGAACTCGAGCCGCGCCACTTCGGCGCCGTCTGCGGCTTCGCGCAGGTCTGCCTGCGGCGCGGTGAGAGGGCGGCTGCGCTGACCGCCTTCGAGGTCGCGCTGGCGATCAATCCCCACCTGTCGGGCGTGCTGCCCGCAGTGGAGGACCTGCGCGTGACGCTGTCGGCGTCCCTCCATTGATCCGCCGCGGCGATGCCGCAACCCGGGAGCGAGAGATGACGCGACGAACGGACCTGCCCGCCCCCCCGGTCGCGCCCCTGCGGCCGCACCCGGTGACCTCGCCGCAGGGCACACGGGTGGACGAGTACCACTGGCTGCGCGACGACACGCGCAGCTCGCCCGAAGTGATCGCACACCTGCAGGCCGAGAACGCCTACACCGATGCGATGCTCGCGCCGGTGAAGGACCTCGGGGACCGCGTCTACGGGGAGATCGTCGCACGCATCAGGCAGGACGATGCCAGCGTGCCGTACCGCCACCGGGGGTACTGGTACTACTCGCGCTTCGAGACGGGGCGCGAGTACCCGGTATACGCGCGCAGGCCCGGCAGCCTCGAGGCGGCGGAGGAGGTGATGCTCGACGGCAACCTGATGGCGGAAGGATCGGACTTCTTCGAGGTCGGCGGCATGGCGGTCGCGCCAGGCGAGCGGATGCTGGCCTTCACCGAGGACCGGGTCGGGCGACGCCAGTACACGCTGCGCTTCAAGGACCTCGCGACCGGCCGGCTGCTGCCGGACGAGATCGCGAACGTCGACCCCGGTGTCGTCTGGACCGCCGACGCGGGGTCGGTCCTCTATGTCGAGAAGCACCCGGAGACGCTGCTCCCTTACCGCGTCCGGCGCCACGTGCCCGGCACCGCGGCCCTGGACGACCCGCTGGTCTACGAGCTCGAGGACGAGAGCCTGTACCTGTCCGTGGACCACACGAAAGACGATCGCTACCTGCTGGTCGTCGGCGCCGGCCACGACGCGACCGAGGTCCGCTATGCGCTCGCCTCGGACCCGGCGCTGCGCTTCACGCGGATGATCGCCAGGGAGGACGGCCACGAATACTACCCGGACCATTTCGACGGGCGCTGGATCATCCGCAGCAACTGGCGGGCGCCGAACTTCAGGATCGTCGAGGTGCCGGTCGGGCTCGAGGGAGACCGGAACGCCTGGCGCGACGTCGTCGGCCACCGCGACGACGCGGCGGTCGAGGACTTCAGCGTCTTCAGGCGATTCCTCGCGATCAACGAGCGGTCAGGCGGCCTGCTGAGGATCCGCATCCATCCCTGGGCCGGTGGCGCGGACGCGCTCGTTGCCTCGGACGAGCCCGCCTTCACGACCCGGCTCGATGCCAACCTCGAGGTGGACACCGACGTCGTGCGCTACACCTACACGTCGCTCACGACCCCGGTGTCCACCTACGATTACGACGTCCCGACCGGCGAGCGGAAGCTCCTCAAGCGTGAGCCGGTGCTCGGCCGCTTCGATCCCGCGGACTACGTCACCGAGTATTGCTGGGCCGGGGCGCGCGACGGCACGCGCGTGCCGGTGTCCATCGTCCGTCACCGGCGCGTCGCGCGCGACGGCACCGCGCCGCTGCTGCAATACGGCTATGGCGCCTACGGCCTCTCCATGGATCCCGGGTTCTCGTCGGCGCGACTGTCGCTGCTCGACCGCGGCTTCGTCTATGCGATCGCCCACGTCCGCGGCGGGCAGGAGCTCGGGCGCCGCTGGTACGACGGCGGCAAGCTGCTCAACAAGGAGAACAGCTTCACCGACTTCATCGACGTGACGCGCTTCCTCGTGCGCGAAGGCCATTGCGACCCGCGGCGCGTGTTCGCCATGGGTGGCAGCGCCGGCGGGCTCCTCGTGGGCGCGGTCGTGAACCTCGCCCCCGGCGACTACCGCGGCATCGTGACCCACGTGCCGTTCGTGGACATCGTCACCACCATGCTGGACGAGAGCCTGCCGCTCACGACCCTCGAGTACGTGGAGTGGGGCGACCCGCGCGAGGCGGTGCACTACGAGCACATGCTGTCGTACTCGCCCTACGACAACGTCACCACGCAGGACTATCCGGCCATGCTCGTGACCACCGGCCTGTGGGACAGCCAGGTGCAGTACTTCGAGCCTGCGAAGTGGGTCGCCAGGCTGCGCCGGCTGAAGACCGACACCCGCCCGCTGCTGCTGCGCACCCACATGGAGGCGGGCCATGGCGGCAAGTCGGGGCGGTTCCAGCGCTTCCGCGAGATCGCCGAGGAATACGCGTTCCTGCTCGGCGAGGCCGGGCTCGGCGCGTAGTCGCCGCCGGGTCGACGCGCAAGGGGGCCGGCACGAGCGCGCGCGCCGGGGGGAGCCGATCAGCCGGCGGCGAGCTGGAACACGAGTCGCAGCCGGACGCGCTGTTCCACGGGCTGGCCCGCGATGACCTTCGGCTCGTACTTCCACGCCTTGACCGCCTCGCGCGCGGCATCCTCGAAGTAGCCCACCGGGCTGGCCGCGAGCACGGTTGCGTCGCGGGTGGTGCCGTCGGCAGCCACGGTGTACTCCAGCTCGACCCAGCCTTCGATGCGCCGGTCGCGGGCGCGGGGCGGGTAGCGCACCGGCGGGCTCACCGTGCGCTTCAACACGCTCTCCGGCAGCACCTCCGTGGCGGCGCGCCCGGGCGCGCGGCCGGCGGCGACCTCGTTGCGCACGGCAGCGAGATCGGCCGCGCGGGCGCCTGCGGCATCGGCCGCCGCGATGAAGCGCTCGGCGTCCGCAGGGCGCCCGTCGCGGATCAGTTCCTGCGCGCGGCCGAGGAGGCTGGCCGCCAGCAGCGACTCGGTCTCGGCCAGTCCCGCGTAGCCGGGGTCGGCCGCACGCAGCAGGTCGGTGTAGTAGCGCGCCGAGTCGGAGGTCGGTTCGAGCAGCCGGCCCTGCGCGATACGCTGGTTCGCGAGCGCGAGCAGCCGCGAGCGGTCTTCCTGCACCGAGGCCAGCCGCATCGAGGTCATCTCGGCACGGAGGCGGGCGACGGCGCCGGTCTCCACGCCGAGGGCCTCGGCCCGGTCCAGCCAGGCGTCCGCGGTGGGGGCGTCGCCGGCGCTCAGCGCCTCGCGGGCCGCCAGCAACATGCGGCCGGACAGGGCGTTGATCGCCCGCGCGGCGCCGGCATCGTCGGGACGCAGGCGACGCGCTTCCATGATGAGGGCCTCGGCCGTGTCAGTGCCGCCGGCGAGACGCCCGGCCTTCATGCGGGCATCGGCCTGGGCGAGCAGTGCGTTGATCTGCGCGGTCAGGGCCTGCTCGGCGAGGGCGGCGCCGAGGTCCGGCGTCACCGCCGAGGCGGTCTGGGCCTGCTCGCGTTCACGCTCCAGCTGCGACGAGAAGAACTCCAGGCGGGGGTTCGCGGGATCGGCGCTGCGGGCGGCGTCGAGGGCGCCCGCGGCGCCGGGCACGTCATCCCCGAGGAGCAGCTCCTCGACGCGCAGCAGCAGCGCGGCAGCCGTGCGCCTGAGCCCGTCGCGGGCCTCGGCATTGCCCGGATCGCGGATCAGCACGGCCCGGTACAGCTCGATGGCGTTCTCTCCCTCCGGCTCGGCGAGCCGTCCCTGCGTCAGTGCAATGGCGGCCGCGCCGAGGAGTCGCGCGGTTTCCGCCTGGCCGGGCGGCGGCGCCGCCGCGGGCGCGGAGGGTGCCGACGCGACCGGCAGGCTCGGCAGGGCGACGTGCTCCCAGGGGCGCTGTTCCACGACCGCGACCACGGCCCACAGCACGAGCGCGGCCAGCACCGGCACCGCAGCGAGCCGCGCGGCCCGCCGGACGAGCGCGGGATCCAGCCGCAGCTTCGGCAGCCGGATCGAGCGGACGGCCGCGAGCGCGCTGCCTTCGGGCTTGCGGGGCTCCGCGGCGGAGCGGTCGACGCTGCGCCGTGCCGCCGCGTCGATGAAGTTGCGGATGCGTTCGGCGGAGGCCGGCTTGTGCAGGAAACGGAACACGACGCCGCTCGAGATGCGCTGGCCCAGCTCGAGCTCGTCGTCGCGGCGGCCGGCCACGACGATCGGCAGGTCGGGGAACTGCTCGTGGATCCTGTCGATCAGCACGGGCGTCTCGTGGGTCGTCAGCGCGGCATCGACCAGGAATACGCCCGACTGGGCGGCGACGAGCAGGTCGGCCGCGTGCATCGCGTCGTCAGCACGCCAGACGCGCTGGCGCCCGTCCAGCGCGTGCTTCAGCAACTCGAGCAACGTGGTGTCAGCCGCCAGGACGACCACGTTGGTGACGGCGCCTGCCGGTGACGGTTTCGCGTCCTCGGCCGGGGCCGTCCCTTGCGGCGCGACGTCTGCGGTGATCGGTTTCGGCGCCAAGGCGACTTGCTCCACGACGGTCCCGGGGCTTGCGCAAAGTCCGCCCGATGGGCGGATTTCCGGCGGCCCGGGCCCCACGCGCGGATTGTTTGACAGTTTCTGACGTGGCAGACGAGACACAGGTCGCGTTTTGGTCATGAGGGCCGGGCCGACGCCCTGAAAATCCTTGTTTTTCGTGACGTTAGTCGCGCAATCGGGCGCCCCTCGGACCGCTCCGGCACCCTTGTTGTGATTTCGCCGCAGGGGCCCCGGGCGCGCCTCCGGCCGGGGCAATATGTGAAGCTCGACAAGTGTTTGGCGGCGGGCGTATGTTCCGGCCACCCCGGGGGGTTGCCGGGTACCTGTCGGGCGACCGCATGCCGCCGGGTCGGGGGGACGGGAACTCGAACGAGGACGACGCATGACTGCCCAGGGCAGGAATCCGCGAGACATCGCATTTGTGTCGAGCCTGCCGCAGGAACACCACCTGCAGCTCGAGTCGCTGCTTTTCTTCAACCGCCGCCAGGAACTGGTGCGGCCGGGCATCCTCGACGCGATCAGCCGCTATGGCGCCCCGGAGATCTACGCGACCGCCAGTGGCCTCAAGGTCCGCGTGGCGGGTCCGGTCGAGGTGCAGTGCCTGTTCGCTGTCGAGCGCCAGGGCGACGCCAGCCGGCCGGTGGGCGTGATCCTGTACACCCGCGACAGTTTCGAGCGCATCACCGTGATGCACCTCGTCGTGGCCGAGGAATACGCCGCAGGCGGTCCGCTCGCCGACCAGCATCTCCTGCTGCGGCTGGTCCAGGCGGTCAGGCGCGTCGCCCGCCGCACGTCGGGCATCCGCCACGTCGAGCTGCTGTACACGCAGAGCCGGATACGCGCCGAGGCCGCCTGCGCCTGAGCGCTCAGTCGCCGATGTAGGCCTCGGCCTCGATCTCCACCAGGATCTCCGGCGAGATCAGGCGGCTCACCTCCACCATCGTTGCGGCCGGCCGGATGTCCCGGAAGAACTCCGCATGGACCGCGCCGAGCGCCTCCCAGTCGTCGATCCGCGTCACGTACATCCGGGTGCGCACCACCTGGTCGAGGCGGGCACCGGCGCCTGCGAGGGCAAGCGCGATGTTGGCGAACGCCTGGCGCGCCTGTGCGCCGGTGTCGTCGCCGCCGACGATGCGTCCATCGGCACCGGTCGCCGTCGTGCCCGACACCCAGACATGGGGTCCCGCCCTCACGGCGCGTGAGTAGCCGACCCGTGGTTCCCAGGGAGAAGTTCCGGAGACGTTGAGACGCTTCATGGATGAGCCTCGATGCAGCCTGTCGCGTGACGCTAGGATAGCGGGCTCATGAGCGCGGGTACCCGACGTCGCGGTTCGGCCTGGGTCGCCGTGGCGGCGATCGTCGCTGCCGCCGGCCTGCTGGGCTCACTCGCCCAGCTTGCCTGGTGGCTCGAGCTCTTCTCGCACTTCCGCCCGCAGTACGCGCTGACGCTCGCGGTCTGCGGCGCCGCGCTGCTGGCGCTGCGCCGCCCGGTCGTCGCGGCGGCGGCCATGTCCCTGGCGCTCGCCAACGCGCTGCCGCTCGCGCACTACCTGGAACCGGCGCGCGAACCGCCCGCGGAAGGCCCGAGGCTCCGGGCCGCCCTCGTCAACGTGTGGTTCCGCAACGACGAGCACGAGCGGCTGCTGGACTACGTCCGCGCGCTCGGCCCGGACGTGGCGGTCTTCCTCGAGGTGACACCCGAGTGGAACGAGGCGCTGCGCCGGCTGGACTCGCTGCCGCACCACGCGCTGGCGGGGGAGGTGTTCGTCGCCAGCCGGCAGCCGCTGGCGGGCTTCAGGGCCTGGCCGCTCGCCGACGGCGCGGCCATGGCGGTCAGCTTTTCCTACGATGCGGGCGGGACGCCGGTGACCGTCATCGGCGCACACGCGAACTGGCCGCTCGGCCAGGCCATCGCGGCGAGCCGGAACCGCGAGCTCGCCGAGCTCGCCGTGATCGCGCGGTCCGCACCGTCTCCGGTGCTGCTGCTCGGGGACCTCAACACGACGGCCTTCTCGCCCGGGTTCGCTTCGCTGCTCGCGGACTCCGGGCTGCGGGACTGCGCGGCGGGACGCGGACTCAATCCGACCTGGCCGACGCTGTTCCCGCCGCTCTACATGCAGATCGACCACTGCCTGGCCGGGCCCGGCCTGCGGATCGATCACCTGCAGTCGGGCCCCCGCGTCGGATCGGACCACTTCCCGCTCGAAGTCGACTTCTGGCCCGTGCGACCCGCGCCCGGCGGCGAGGGTGTCAGTGCCGCGGCGGCGCCCCGGACATCCCCCCGGTGAGCACCAACCTCATCGCGGTCTCGATCGGCAGGTCGAGCGGCTCGACCCGCGCACGCGGCACCAGCAGCGTGTAGCCGCCGATCTGGTAGCTCATCGGGAAGTAGACCGCCACCGCGCCATCGCCGGCCGGGCCGATTCCGAGCTCGGCGGCGTCGTCGCGGGTCACGAAGCCGATGGCCGCCGCGCCGCCGAAGCGCACCACCACGACGCGGTGCAGCTCGCGGCGCTCGCCGCTGGCGGGCAGCATCTGCACGAAGTCGCGCACGGCGCCGTAGACGCTCTTGACGATCGGGATGCGGTCCATCAGCCGCTCCCAGGCCGCGAACAGGCGGCGGACGATGAAGGCGTTGACCAGCGTGCCCGCGGCGATCAGCAACGCGACCGCGGCGACGATGCCCATGCCCGGCCGGTAATGTTCCTCCGGGACGAACAGGATGATCACCTGGTGCAGCAGCGACTCGACCGTCGTGCCGAGCCACCACAGCAGCCAGGCGGTGAGGGCGATCGGGAGGACGACGACGAGGCCGCGCACCAGCGCGTTCCACAGCTTCCTGAACATCCTGCACCTCCGGCCGGGGCGGCGCCGCGTGCTGCGCGGGGACCTGGACGCGGACTACACGCGGGCGGTCATCGGCCGCAGCAAGCGGGACTACGTCTGGATCATGGCGCGTGAACCGCGGATGGCGGACGAGGTCTATCAGGAGATAATCGGCCGGCTGGACGGGTTGGGATACGACGTGTCCCGGATCGAGAAGGTGCCGCAGCGCTGGTGAAGCCGGCGCAGTCGCGGGACCGGCGCAAGAAGGAGCTACTCATGACAGTTGCGAAGGTATCGGAAGTCACGGCAACCTCGACCAAGAGCTTCGAGGACGCCATCGCCAAGGGAATCAAGCGCGCCAACGAGACGCTCAAGAACGTCACGGGCGCGTGGATCGCGGACCAGGAAGTGGTCGTCGAGAAGGGCAAGATCGCCAGCTACAAGGTCAGGATGAGGATTACCTTCGTCCTGATGTGACGCCTCCTGTCAGCCGAGCTGCGCGCGGATGCGCTCCGCCTGCGCAGCGAGTTGCTGCGGGTCGGCCATCCTGCCCGCGTGCAGGCTCAGTTCCCGGCCCGAATGGCGCGGCACGACGTGGAAGTGCAGGTGGAAGACGCTCTGGCCGGCGGCGGCGCCGTTCAGTTGCGCGATCATGACGCCAGGCGGGTCGAACGCCTTCTTCACCGCCTGCGCCACCTTCTGCACCGTGCGGATCGTCGCCGCCAGCGCTTCCGGCGGCAGGTCGAACACGTTCTCCGCGGGCGTCTTGGGGACCACCAGCGTGTGGCCCTCGGACTGCGGCATGACGTCCATGAAGGCGAGCGTCTGGTCGTCCTCGTACACCTTGTGGCAGGGAATCTCGCCGCGCAGGATGCGGGCGAAGATGTTGGTCGGGTCGTAGGCCATCGCGGGCTCCGGTCAGTGGCAGCGGGCGCCTCGGGGCGCGTTCCCTAGGATACCAGCGCGTCCGGCTCACCTCTCCCGCGGCTGCAGGTCGAGGCTCACCGTGCGGATGCAGTGATCGGGCCAGCGCGCGCCGTCACGCGGGTAGGGCCACATGCGATAGGAACCCGGCACGACCTCGCGGCCGAGCGTCGCGCCGAGCAGGATGTGGTCGATCGGCGGCCGGACGGGGTCCTGCCGCCGGCAGGCCTCATCCGCCACCCCTTCCGCCGGATCGAGCAGGTCGGCCCCCGGGGGGTCGCCGTCGTCGATCTCCGGCCACAGCGCGACGATCCTGCCGTGGCGGTCGCGGCCGGGCGCGAATTCGCGGTCGAAACGCCGGTTGAAGTCGCCAAGCACGACGAAGCGCGCGCCCTCCGTGGCGCGGGCGTCGATCCAGGCCTCGAGGACGGGCACCTGCCGCTGCAGCGTGCGGCAGTTGTCCGAGTCCTCGGTCAGCGGGTCGCGGTTGCAGCCCGACTTGAGGTGCACGGCGAGCAGCCTGAGCTCGCGGGGCGTGCCCGGATACAGCGTCAGGTCCGCGCCCCAGCGCACGTCATCCTCGGGCAGCCCGAGTTCGCGGTAGTCCGCGTTGCAGCGGTACGGGATGCCGGGACGGACGACGAAGCCGACGTTCTGCACGTGCCGGCGCGCGGTGAAGCACGACGCCCATCCCGGGAACACGCGCGCGGCAGGCGCCGGTCCGTCGACCTCCTGCAGCGCAAAGACGTCGGCGGGCACCGTGGCCGCAAACCCGCGCAGCCGGTCGAAGTCCGTGCCGGTCCAGCGCCGGTCCGGCACCAGGTCGCAGGGGATGGCACGTTGCCGGCCTCCCGCGCGGCCGCCACGGCCGATGCACACACGCGCCAGCTCGTCGAAGGCCTCCGGCTCGATCAGCCACTCCGCATTCCAGGTCGCGAGGGTGAGGGTGGCCTCCTCGCGCGGGGACTGCGCGCAGGCGGCGAGGGACGCCGCGGCGCCGAGGGCGGCGAGCCACGGCACGATTCCTGGCATGCGGCGCATCGGTCATCTCCTCGTCTGGCGCACCGCGGGCACAGGATGCGCCGGGGCGGGCGCGAAGCTTACCCCGCACGGGCGCGGGCGGACACGCCGGGTTTCCATCCGCCGTGTCGCTGCGGCACACTGGCGCGGCCAACTAGAACAAGGACCGGCCGCCTGCGGCCGTTCGGGGGAGGGCGATGGTCCCGGGCTGGGGTCTGCTGCTCGTTTCGCTTGCCTACGTCGGGGCGCTGTTCGCGATCGCCTGGTTCGGCGACCGCAACACGACGTATCCCTCGCGCGGGTCCCTGCGCCCGGTCGTCTACAGCCTGGCGCTGGCCGTCTATTGCTCGAGCTGGACCTTCTACGGCGCCGTCGGCAGCGCCGCCCGCGACGGCGCGTCCTACCTGCCGATCTACATCGGGCCGATCCTGCTGTTCCTGTTCGGGATGCCGTTCTTCGAGCGGCTGGTGCGCGTCGCCAAGCGCCACAATGTCACCTCGATCGCCGACCTGATCGCCTCGAGGTTCGGCAAGTCGTCGCGGATCGCGGCTGCCGTCACGATGGTCGCGCTGACCGCCGCGGTGCCCTACATCGCGCTGCAGCTCAAGGCCGTTGCCATGAGCATCGACGTGCTGACGGGCGCGGCGCCCGACGCGGCAGCCGGTCCCTGGTTCGCCGACAGCGCGTTCTACGTGGCGGTCATGCTGGCGCTGTTCGCCATCCTCTTCGGCACCCGCGGCATCGACGCCGCGGAGCACCATCCGGGCCTGATGCTGGCCATCGCGGTGGAGTCGCTGGTCAAGCTGGTGGCCTTCATAGCCATCGGCGTGTTCGCGATGATGGCGCTCGGCGGGCCCGGCGAGTTCTCCGCGGCGGCGAAGTCGCTGCCCGTCGCCGACGAGGTCCCGACCGGCTTCATCACGCAGATGCTGCTCGCGTTCACCGCGATCTTCTGCCTGCCGCGCCAGTTCCAGGTCGGCGTGGTCGAATGCTCGGACCCGCGCGACCTCAGCCAGGCGCGCTGGATGTTCCCCACCTACCTCGTCATCATCAGCCTGCTGGTCGTGCCGATCGCGGCGCTTGGCCTCGCGACCGCCGGCCCGGAGGTCGGGCCCGACAGCTTCGTCCTCTGGCTGCCGCTGCAGGCGGGCCACGAGTCGCTGGCGCTCATCGCCTACATCGGCGGCTTCTCGGCGGCGACCGGCATGGTCATCGTGGCCTGCGTCGCGCTCGCGACCATGGTCAGCAACGACCTGCTGCTGCCGCTGGTCTGGCGCTACCGCGCGGAGCCGGCAACCGGCCGGCCGGACACGACGCATCTGGTCCTCTGGCTGCGGCGCGCAGCCATCGTCGGCCTGCTGCTGATGGCCTACCTCTATTACCGCGGCGTGCCGTCCGCGCCGAGCCTCGCGTCCATCGGCCTGTTGTCCTTCGCCGCGGTCGCGCAATTCGCGCCGACCCTGATCGCGGCGCTCTACTGGCAGCGCGCGAGCCGCGCGGGCATCCTGGCCGGCCTCGTCGTCGGCTATGCGCTGTGGATGTACACGTTGCTGCTGCCGAGCCTGCTGGCCATCGAGGGCGTGCGGCCGGCCTGGGTCGAGCGTGGACCTTTCGGATGGTCCTTCCTGGCGCCGGAGGCCCTGTTCGGCTGGACCGCGCCGGACGTGCTGACCCACGGCGTCTTCTGGTCGATCATCGGCAACGTCTGCGCGCTGGTGCTGTTCTCGCTGCGCTACCGGCCGAGCCTCGGCGCCCAGCTGCAGGCCGCGGCCTTCCTGACCCCGGTCGAGGCCGGCCGGGGCTCGCGCGACGCCCCGCTGCCGGGCAACACCACCGTCGGCGACCTGATGACCCTGGCCGAACACGTCGTCGGCCCGCGCGCCGCCGCGCGCCTGCTGGCCGCCTATGCCAGGGCGACCGGCAAGCAGCTCGACGTCGGTCACCGCGCCGACCTCGGCCTGGTCCAGGCGGTCGAGCGCGAGCTCGCCGGTGCGATCGGCTCGGCCTCGGCGCGGCTGATGCTGACCAGCACGCTGAGGGGCGCCGGCCTGAAGCTGGACCAGGTGGTGGCGCTGCTGGACGAGACCACGGAGAAGCTCCGGCTCAACCGCGGGCTGCTCGAGGCCATGATGGACAACATGGCGCAGGGCATCAGCATGGTGGACCGCGACCTGCGGCTGGTCGCCTGGAACCAGCGCTACGAGGCCCTGTTCGGCTATCCGCCTGCCTTCCTGTATGTCGGGATGCCGATCGTCGAGGCCATCCGGCTCAACGCCGAGCGCGGCCTGTGCGGGCCTGGCGACCCGGAGCAGCTGGTACAGCGGCGGGTGGCGCACCTGCGCAGCGGCACGCCGCACGTGTCGGAGCGGCGGCGCCCGGACGGCCGCGTAGTCGAGACGCGCGTGCAGCCGATGGCGGACGGCGGCATGGTCTCCACCTTCACCGACGTGACCGACTACAAGAAGGTGGAGAGCGAGCTGCGCGAGATCGCCGGGACGCTCGAGCTGCGCGTCGAGGAGCGCACCGACCAGCTGCGGCAGGCAAAGCTGGAGGCCGAGCAGGCGAACCACAGCAAGACCAAGTTCGTCGCTGCGGCGAGCCACGACCTGCTGCAGCCGATGAACGCAGCGCGGCTGTTCGTGTCGGCGCTGCGCTCGCGCGACCTGCGCGACCCGGAGGTGCGCAACCTGGCCGAACGCGTGGACACGTCGCTGCGCGCGGCCGAGGAACTGGTGGACGCACTGCTCGACATCTCCAAGCTCGATTCCGGGGCGGTGCAGCCGGAGATCCGCGCCGTGGACGTGATGGAGCTGCTGGAACCGCTGGCGGAACAGTTCGCGCCGCTGGCGGCCGACCGCGGGCTGGAGCTGCACGTCGTCCGCAGCCGGCTGGTCGTGCGCACCGACCCGCGCATGCTGAAGCGCGTGCTGCAGAACTTCATCGCCAACGCGCTGCGCTATACCCGGGCGGGCGGCGTGCTGGTGGGCTGCCGCCGGCGCGGCGAGGACGTCGAGATCCAGGTGCTGGACACCGGGCCCGGCGTGCCGCCCGATGCGCTGGCGCTGATCTTCGAGGAGTTCCGTCGCCTCGAGCAACCCTCGCCCTGGGGCGAGAAGGGGCTGGGCCTCGGCCTGTCGATCTGCGATCGCATCGCGAGGATCCTCGACCACCGGCTGGTGGTCAGCTCGACTCCCGGCCGCGGGAGCCTGTTCGCCATTCGCGTGCCCAGGAGCGCCGAGGCCGCCGCACGCCGCGTCGCGATGGATCCCCGCACGCGTGGCATGCCGGTGCGCGGGATGTCGGTGCTGTGCCTCGACGACGACCCGGACATCCTCGACGGCATGGCCGCGCTGCTCGGCCGCTGGGGGATCGAGGCGATCACGGCGCGCACGATTGCGGACGCCGAGGCGCTGGCGGAGTCGCGCCAGCCCGACGTCATCCTCGCGGACTTCCACCTGCGCGAGGCGGAGACGGGCCTCGACGTCCTGCGCCGGCTCTGCGGCCGGAGCGGCCGGCCCGGCGCGCTGGTCACGGCGAATGCCAGCGAGGAGCTCGCCCAGGCGGTGCGCGCCGGGGGATTCGAGATCCTGCGCAAGCCAGTCAAGCCGGCGGCGCTGCGCGCGCTGCTGGCGGCGTTCGCGCGGCGGCCGGGCGCCGGGGCGGGGGCCGTGGCCGTCGCTCAGGCGTTCGACGCGTCGGCCTGAGGCTCCATGGCCGCCAGGCCCGCCTGGTCGAGCGCGAGGCGCTGCGAGAGGACCACTGCCTGGGTGCGGTTGGTCGCGCCGAGCTTCTGCATGATCGCGGTCATGTGCGCCTTGACCGTCGCCTCGGACACGCCCAGCTCGTAGGCGATCTGCTTGTTGAGCAGCCCCGAAGACAGCATCGTCAGCACCTTGAACTGCTGCGGGGTCAGGCTGGCGAGGCGCGAGGCGACGTCGGCCTCCGGCGGCTCGAGTCCCGTGCCCTCGACCTCCGCCGACTCCGGGATCCAGGTGTCGCCGTCGAGCACCGCCTGCAGTGCCTCGACCATCTGGTCCACGGTCGAGGACTTCGGGACGAAGCCCGCGGCCCCGTGCCCGATCGAGCGGCGGATGACGACCGGGTCCTCGTTGGCGGAGATGATGACGACGGGCAGCGA
>JAGTSG010000046.1 GCA_018261655.1 Pseudomonadota bacterium
GGTCTGGTTCTGCTGGCTGTTGATGAAGTACGGCGACAGGTAGCCGCGGTCGAACTGCATGCCCTCGACGACGTCGAGCTCGTTCTGCAGGCCCGAGCCTTCCTCGACGGTGATCACGCCTTCCTTGCCGACCTTCTCCATCGCCTCGGCGATGGTGTTGCCGATGCTCTCGTCGCTGTTCGCGGAGATCGTACCGACCTGCGCGATCGCCTTCGAGTCCTTGCAGGGCTTGGAGAGCTTCTTGAGCTCCGCCACGGCGGTGACGACCGCCAGGTCCACGCCGCGCTTGACGTCCATCGGGTTCACGCCCGAGGCCACGGCCTTCATGCCCTCGCGGACGATGGCCTGGGCCAGCACGGTTGCGGTGGTGGTGCCGTCGCCGGCCTCGTCGGAGGTCGCCGAGGCGACTTCCTTCACCATCTGCGCGCCCATGTTCTCGAACTTGTCCTCGAGCTCGATTTCCTTCGCGACCGACACGCCGTCCTTGGTGACGGTCGGGGCGCCGAAGCTCTTTTCGAGCACGGCATTGCGGCCCTTGGGACCGAGTGTCGCCTTCACGGCGTTCGCGAGCACGTTGATGCCGCGAACCATCCGGCTGCGCGCGTCATCACTGAAACGGACTTCCTTAGCTGCCATTTGTCATTACCTCTGGATTCTTGGTCTGTGCCCGGGTCACTTCTCGATGACGGCCATGATGTCTTCCTCGCGCATGACGAGGAGCTCTTCGCCGTCCACCTTGACCTCGGTGCCGCTGTACTTGCCGAAAAGGATCTTGTCGCCGACCTTGAGGTCGAGCGGGCGAACGCTGCCGTTCTCGAGGATCTTGCCCTTGCCGACCGCCATGATCTTGCCGCGGATCGGCTTCTCGGCTGCGGTATCCGGAATCACGATACCGCCGGGCGACTTGCGCTCTTCTTCCTCGCGCTTGACGATCACGCGGTCATGAAGCGGACGAATCTTCATGGATCAACACTCCTTGAGTAGTTCCAGTAGCTGGACTTCGGGTTGGGTGGTCACCGGCCAGCGCTGTTAGCACTCGCCATGGGTGGCTGCTAATAATAGGGGCGCGGCTCCCGAATTCAAGGGGAACCTGCAACGAGGCGTCATGGCCCCGGTGTTGCCCCGGTCCGGCGCCAGGGCGACAATCCGGTCGCAGTCGCCTCCTGGCAGGAACACAATGACCATCAAAAACAATTACTTGATAGTCTTCTGCAGCTGTCCGGACGAGGCCGTGGCCGGCCGGCTGGCCGACGCCCTGGTGGCCGAAGGGCTGGCGGCCTGCGTCAGCCAGGTGGGCGGCGTGACGTCCACCTACCGCTGGGAGGGGGAGGTCCGGAAGGACCCGGAAGTCCTGCTCCTCATCAAGACAACGGGCGGGCGACTCGCTAATCTCACGACCCGGATCGAGGACCTGCACCCCTACGACGTGCCCGAAATCATTGCGGTGGCGCTCGAAGGGGGCTCGGAACGATACCTTGCCTGGCTGGGTCAGACCGTAGCGACGCCCGCGTGAGAGCTCGGCGCGCCCGCGCCGGAGCCTGGAGTGACATGACAACCATGACGAAGTGGCTGGTCGCGCTGGCCTGCCTCCTGCCTGCGGTGGCCGGCGCCCAGGGACTGCTCAGCGGCGCGTCCCGCGAAGACGAGTTCCTGCCGCCGGACGAGGCGTTCCGCCTCACCGCCGTGGCCGACGGCGCCAACGCCGTGGCGCTCGACTGGGCCATCGCGGACGGCTACTACCTCTACCGGCACCGGGTCGCGGTGAAGACCGAGACCCCGGGCTTTGCCGTCGGCGCGGTCCAGCTCCCGGACGGCAAGAAGAAGACCGACGAGTTCTTCGGCCAGGTCGAGGTGTACTACCAGCAGCTCGACGCCCTGGTGCCGCTCACGCGGTCGACGGACGCGACCGTGGTCGAGCTCAAGGTCACCTACCAGGGCTGCGCCGACGCGGGCCTGTGCTATCCACCGACGACCAAGGTCGTCGCGGTCGACCTGCCGCCGCCGGGGACCCCGTCTTCTGCCGCCGCCGCCGGGGGTGGCGGCACCGTCGCCGAGCAGGACCGGCTCGCCATCCTGATCTCGAGCGGTAACCTCGCCGCCGTGCTGGCCAGCTTCTTCGGATTCGGCCTGCTGCTCGCCTTCACGCCCTGCGTCCTGCCGATGATCCCGATCCTCTCCGGCATCATTGCCGGCCAGGGGAAGCAGGCGACGCCGGGGCGCTCCTTCGTGCTGTCGCTGACCTATGTGCTCGGCATGTCGCTGACCTACACCGTGGCCGGCGCCGCCTTCGCGGCGGCCGGGCAGCAGGCGCAGGCGTTCTTCCAGCAGACGTGGATCCTGGTGCTGTTCGCGCTCCTGTTCGTGGCGCTGGCGCTCGCGATGTTCGGCATGTACGACCTGCACCTGCCCGCGAGCCTGCAGTCGCGCCTGCACGCCGCGTCCGGGCGCCAGCGCGCGGGGACGCTCGTGGGCACCTTCATCATGGGGGCGCTGTCGGCCCTGGTCGTCACGGCCTGCGTGGCGCCGCCGCTGGTCGCCGCGCTGGCGGTCATCGGCCAGAGCGGCGACGTCCTGCGCGGCGCGCTCGCCCTGTTCGCGCTGTCGCTCGGCATGGGTGCGCCCCTGCTGCTCGTCGGCGTGGCGGAAGGCAAGCTCCTGCCCCAGGCCGGGCCGTGGATGGACACGGTGAAGGCCCTGTTCGGCGTGGCGTTCCTGGGCGTCGCGGTGTGGATGCTCGAGCGCATCCTGCCCGGCCCGCTGGTGGTCGCGCTGTGGGCCCTGCTCGCCTTCGTCGCCGGCTATTACTTCGGCGGGTTCAACCGCAACGCCGGTCGGTCGCCGACCGGCGGGTCCCTGGTCGCGCGCGGCGCCGGCCTGTTCGCGATGGTCTACGGCGTGATCCTGCTGGTCGGCGCGGCCGCCGGAGGCAGCGACCCGCTGCAGCCGCTCAGGGGCCTGTCGTTCGCGACCGCGGGCGGCGCCGCCGCCGGCGAGAGCGAGGCGCTGCCGTTCCGGCCCATCGCGAACGTCGCGGATCTCGACCGCGAGCTCGCCGCGGCCGCTGCGGCCGGGCAGCCGGTGCTGGTGGACTTCTACGCAGACTGGTGCGTGTCCTGCAAGGAGATGGAGAAGTACACGTTCGCGGATCCGCAGGTGCGCGCGGACCTCGGACGGTTCGTGCTGCTCAAGGCCGACGTGACCGCCAACGATGCCGGGCACCAGGCCCTCCTCAGGCGCTTCGGCATCTTCGGCCCGCCCACCACGGCGTTCTTCAGCGGCCGCGGCACGGAGTGCAGCAATTTCCGGCTGGTGGGTTACGTCCCGGCGGCCGAGTTCCGCGACCACCTGGCGCGCTTCGCGGCTGAATGCGGGGCATGAACCGCCCGGCGGCGCTGGCTGGACTGGCCGCCATCGCGCTGACCGCGCTCGCGGCCGGCTACTACTTCGGTCGCGGTGCACCCGCGCCCGAGGTTCGGCCGGCGCGGCCGGCGAGCCAGGTACCCGGGCTGAGGCCGGTGTTCACGCTCGCGGACGCCACCGGCACGCCGCGATCCATCACCGAGTGGGACGGCAGGGCGCTGGTGATCAACTTCTGGGCGACCTGGTGCCCGCCCTGCCGAAGGGAAATCCCGCTGCTGAACGCGCTGCAGGCGGAGTATGCGCCGCGGGGGTTCGAGGTGATCGGCGTAGCCGTGGACTTCCGCGACGACGTCGTCGCCTACATGCAGGACACGCCGATCGGCTACCCGGTCCTGATCGGCGAGCAGGACGGCCTCGACGCCGCGCGCGCCTTCGGGATGGAAACGGCGGGATTTCCGTTTACCATCTTCACCGACCGGGCCGGTCGCATCGTCACCGTCCACGTCGGGGAACTGCATCGCCCCGAGGCCACGCTGATCCTGTCGGCGGTCGAGGACGTCAGCGCCGGGCGCCTCGACATGGAGGCCGCACGGGCACGCATCCGGGCGGGGATGGCCTCCCTCAAACAGCAGGACACTGGGGCGAAATAAGCCCGAACTGCGGCGATTTGCTGCCATCCTGCCGCGTTCCTGTCATCAAGTGGACAAAATCCCGTGGGTCGGGTTGAATGAGGGCCGCCACGCGGCTCGCGTATCGGCCGGACATCGCGGCAGGCTCAATCGCCGGCCCCGGCGCCGCAGGTTGTTCCCTGGCGCTCACGGCCCCGCTCGACCGGCCCGGCGTCCAGGCAGGGGGTATGAACAGGTGGACATCCGCAAGGTCAAGAAACTGATCGAGCTGCTCGAGGAATCGGGCATCGCCGAGATCGAGATTTCCGAGGGCGAGGAATCGGTGCGCATCAGCCGCTACCCGCAGGGGATGACCGTCTCCCATGGGGTGCCCATGCAGGCCGTGGCGACCTCGGCGCCGTCCGCGGCGCCGCGCGCCGAGGCGCCGGCCGGGCCTCCACCCGCGAATCCGGCGCCCACGGCCGACAAGTCGATCACCGCGCCGATGGTCGGTACCTTCTACGCTTCCCCCGCGCCGGGGGCCAAGCCCTTCGTCCAGGTCGGTGACGAGATCAAGGTCGGCCAGGTGCTCTGCATCATCGAGGCCATGAAGATGATGAACCAGATCGAGTCCGAGAAGGAGGGCCGGGTCGTGTCGGTCCTCGCGCGCAATGGCGAGCCGGTGGAGTTCGGCCAGCCGCTCTTCGTCATCGAATAGCATGCTCGACAAGGTCGTCATCGCGAATCGCGGCGAGATCGCGCTGCGCATACTCAGGGCCTGCCGCGAACTCGGCATCAAGACCGTCGCCGTGCACTCGACCGCCGACCAGAGCCTGAAGCACGTCCTGCTCGCGGACGAGACCGTCTGCATCGGGCCGCCGCAGTCGAAGGACAGCTACCTGAACATGCCGGCGATCATCAGCGCCGCGGAGGTCACCGACTCGGTCGGGATCCATCCCGGCTACGGGTTCCTCTCCGAGAATGCCGACTTCGCCGAGCGCGTCGAACAGAGCGGCTTCGTCTTCGTCGGGCCGCGCAGCGAGACCATCCGGCTGATGGGCGACAAAGTCTCCGCGATCCACGTCATGAAGGAGCACGGCGTGCCCTGCGTGCCGGGCTCCGACGGGCCGCTGCCGGACGACACCGACGAGTGCTTCCGGCTGGCCAGGGACATCGGCTACCCGGTGATCATCAAGGCGTCCGGCGGCGGCGGCGGGCGCGGCATGCGCGTGGTGCACACCGAGGCGACGCTCGTGAACGCGATCAACGTCGCCAAGGCCGAGGCGCAGGCGGCCTTCGGCAACGACATGGTCTACATGGAGAAGTTCCTGGAGAAGCCGCGCCACATCGAGTTCCAGGTGATCGCGGACAACTACGGCAACGTGGTCTCCCTCGGCGAGCGCGACTGCTCGCTGCAGCGGCGCCGGCAGAAGATCATCGAAGAGGCACCGGCGCCCGGAATCACCCCCAGGCAACGCCGCGAGATGGGCGAACGGGTCTGCGAGGCCTGCTCCGCAGTCGGCTACCGCAGCGCCGGGACGCTGGAGTTCCTGTACGAGGACGGCCAGTTCTTCTTCATCGAGATGAATACCCGCGTGCAGGTCGAGCACCCCGTGACCGAGCTCGTGACCGGCGTGGACATCGTCAAGCTGCAGCTGTGCATCGCCGCCGGCGAGCCCCTGCCCTTCAAGCAGGAGGACATCGAGGTCCGCGGTCACGCGATCGAGTGCCGGATCAACGCCGAGGACCCGAAGACCTTCGCCCCGTCGCCCGGTCCGGTCAAGGTGTGGCACGCACCCGGGGGTCCCGGCATCCGCGTGGACACCCACATCTACAGCGGCTACTCCGTGCCGCCCTTCTACGACTCCCTGATCGCCAAGATCCTCTCCCATGGCGAGAGCCGCGAGACCGCGCTGGTCCGGATGCGCAACGCGCTCAACGAGATGGTGGTCGAGGGGATCAAGACCAACAAGCCGCTGCACCAGGAGATCTTCAATCACACCGCCTTCCGGCAGGGCGGCCTCGACATCCACTACCTGGAGCGGCGACTCGGCCTCAAGTGACCGGCGCCCCTCGCCCTGCCCCATGCCTTTCGTCCAGCTCAGCATCGACCTCGGCGCGCAGGACCCGTCCGCCGCCGAGGACGCCTGCTTCCAGCGCGGCGCCCTCTCCGTCACGCTGGCCGACGCGGCCGACGACCCGGTCCTCGAGCCCGCTCCTGGTACGACGCCGCTCTGGCCGCGGGTGCGGCTGACGGCGCTGTTTCCGGGCGGGGCGGACGGACCGGCGCTGGTCACGGGACTCGCCCGGTCGCTGACGCTGCCCGCCGCAGGCCTCGACTGGGAGCTCGTCGAGGACCGCGCCTGGGAACGGGAATGGCTCAAGGACTTCCGACCGATGCGTTTCGGGCGGCGCCTGTGGATCTGTCCCGGCGGCCAGTCCGCGCCTGACCCCGACGCGCGGGTCCTCGAACTCGACCCGGGGCTGGCCTTCGGCACCGGCACGCACCCCACGACGGCAAGCTGCCTCGACTGGCTGGACGCGGCGGACCTCGCCGGGCGGACGGTGCTCGACTACGGCTGCGGGTCGGGCGTGCTCGCCCTCGCGGCACTGCGCCTCGGCGCGGCCGCCGCCTGCGCGGTGGACATCGACCCGCAGGCCCTGCTCGCCGCGCGCCAGAACGCGGCGCGCAACCGGCTCGGATCGCAGCTCGAGGTCATGGCGACGGACGAACTCCGGGACGGCGAGTGGGACGTGGTGCTCGCCAACATCCTGGCCGGCCCGCTGGTCGAACTGGCCCCGCGCCTGGCTGCGCACACCCGTCCCGGCGGGTCCATCGTGCTGGCCGGAATGCTGGAGTCACAGGCGGAAGGCGTGGCGGCCACATACCGTCCATGGTTTGATATGCACAGGTTCTCGAATCGCGACGGCTGGACGGTCCTGTCCGGCCGCAAGCGGATTCCTGCAGCGGGTTGATCCACGTGTACACGCAGTGCCCCGAATGCCGCACCGTCTTTCGCGTTACGGCGGACACGCTGCGTGCCGCGCAGGGGAGAGTCCGCTGCGGCATCTGTTCGACGGGATTCAGCGCCCTCGACAACCTGAGCGAGCACCCCGTGCCGCGCGCGATCGAGGAACGGCCCGACGACGACACCATCACGGTGGAAGAGCTGCCGGGCACGGAATTCATCGAGCTGTCGGGCGTCACCGGCGCGGAGCCAGACGAGACCGCAGACAGGATGGATGACGACGACCCCGCCGCCGTCCTCGCATGGGGCCTCGAGGAGGACGGCGAGCCTGAGGCACGGGGCGGCGACGACGAGATCGACGCGATCCCTGACGCGGCGCTGGAGTTCCGCGGCTCGGCGGAGGACCTCGAGCGGCTGTTCATCGAGGCCGGCCCTCTCGCGACCACGGCTACCCCGCCCGACACGGCTGAACCCGCCGGTGACGCGGACCTGGAGCGCGCGATCGACGAGGTCGCCGCCGGCGATTTCTCCGGCATCGAGGTCCACGAAGGAGAGATGGCCTGGCCGCAAGGTGCCGACGTCACGTTCGAGGCGACCGACCCGGGACAGGTTGCCTCGATTCTCGCGTTTCCCGCGGCCACCACGCGGCCGCCCGGGGACGCGCCGGCTCACGGTGAACCGGAGCCGGCTCCCGCGCTGGACACGGTCGCTGACCTCGACCGGACGGATGAATACCCCATCCTCGTGATCGACGAGGCGCCCGTCGAGGACGGGGACGCCGCGGCTGCCGATGAACCGCCGGCCGCAGCGGAACCGGCCGCCGCACCGGAGCCAGCCGCCGCGCCGGTGCTGCTGATCCCCGAGGCCCTGCGTCGCGACGCGGCCCTGAGCGCCGCCGAGGAACTGTCGGCGCCGTCCGCATTCGAGGCGCCCGAGGGTCCGCGTCGCTGGCCCCTCCTCGCCGCCGCGGTTCTCCTGGCCGTGGCGCTCGCCGCGCAGGCGGCCCACCACTGGCGCGAGGACCTGTCGCGCAACCCGGCGCTGGGGCCGTGGGTGCTGCGCGCTTACGGCCTGCTCGGCCTCGAGCTGCCTGCACCGGCCGACCTGTCGGCCTTCGAGCTGCGCCAGCTCGGCGCGGCGAGCGAACCGAACCAGTCGGGCCGCATCAAGGTCAGGGCCAGCATCGTCAACCGCGCCCCGTTTGCGCAGCCGTACCCGATCCTGCGCCTCACGCTGCAGGACCGCTTCGGCTCCACCATCGGCGCACGGGAACTGCGGCCCGCGGAGTACCTGCCCGGCGGCGAGTCGACCGCCTCGGGGCTGCTTGGCCCGGCGCAGCGCGCCGACGCCGAGGTCGCGTTCGTGGACCCCGGCCGGGACGCCGTGGGTTTCGAGCTCGACATCTGCGTGGCGGAAGCAGCGGGACTGCGCTGCAGCGCCGACCTCCCGCAGAGCCGGCCGTGAAGATCGGTCCATTCGAACTGGCGGCGCCGCTGGCGCTCGCCCCGATGGCAGGCGTCACCGACCGTCCTTTCCGCACGCTGTGCCGCTCCATGGGCGCCGGCATCGCGGCCTCCGAGATGATCACGGCCGACGCACGCCTGTGGCACACCGGCAAGTCGCGGCGCCGGCTCGATCACGCGGGCGAACCCGAGCCCCGCGTCGTCCAGATCGCCGGCGGCGATGCGGCCATGCTCGCGGACGCCGCACGGCTCAACGCCGGGATGGGCGCCCAGGTGATCGACATCAACATGGGCTGCCCGGCCAGGAAGGTCTGCAACCGCGCCGCGGGCTCCGCGCTGATGCGCGACGAGCCGCTGGTGCGCGGCATCCTCGAGGCGGTGGTGGCAGCCGCAGGCGTCCCGGTCACGCTCAAGATGCGCACCGGATGGGACCGGGACAGCCGCAATGCGGTTGCCGTCGCGCGCATGGCCGAAGCCATCGGGGTGGCGGCGCTTGCGGTGCACGGCCGCACACGCGCCGACATGTTCGACGGCGACGCCGAGTACGACACGATTGCGGAGGTCGCAGCGAGCGTCTCCATCCCGGTCTTCGCCAACGGCGACGTCGACACGCCGGAGAAGGCCGCCGCGGTGATGGCGCGGACCGGCGCGGCGGGCATCATGATCGGTCGCGCCGCCCAGGGGCGGCCATGGATATTCCGTCAAGTCAATTCGTATCTGGCCACCGGGGTCGCGGCGCCGCCGCCTTCCCCGCGCGAGGTACGTGATATCATGCTTGTACACCTGGAATCGCTGCATGCCTTCTATGGCGAAGAGCCAGGCGTCCGCATCGCACGCAAGCACCTCGGCTGGTATTGCCGCCAGCTCACCAGCGTATCGAGGCTGCCGGCGGAGCTGATGGGAGCGTCTCGGGCCGTCGACCAGCTGAGGCTCGCGGCGGATTTCCTGGATGGGGCCGCTGCCGGCGCAAGCCTGGCGGCCTGACACGAAATACACGCGCAAAGCGGTAGCGGGGAAAGCGCTGATGATGAAGACCACAACGGCCCGGGAGCCGCGCAGGTCCAGGCAGCCACGTGCGGCCGGCAACGGCCAGTCGCGGCCGGTTCCCCTGCGCAGCCAGACCGAGGAGGCGCTGAGCGCCTATTTCGGCACGCTCAACGGGCACAAGCCCGGACGGCTCTACGAGCTCGTCCTGCGGGAAGTCGAGATGCCGCTGTTCAAGTCCGTGATGGACTATGTCGAGGGCAACCAGAGCCGCGCTGCGGACATCCTGGGCATCAACCGCGGGACGCTGCGGAAGAAGCTGCGAGAGTACGGGCTGTCCCAGTAGCCGCGCCGGCCGACCGGCGGCCTGGACCGCGGCAGCATAGCGAGGACCGGGAATGAGCAGGATTCGTCGCGCGCTCGTCAGCGTCTCCGACAAGTCGGGTGTCGCGGAACTGGCCCGCGAACTTCACCGGTCCGGCGTCGAACTCCTCTCGACCGGCGGCACGGCGTCGGCGCTGCGCGAGGCGGGGCTTCCGGTACTCGACGTGTCGGGCTACACCGGCTTCCCCGAGATCATGGACGGCCGCGTGAAGACCCTGCACCCCAGGGTCCACGGCGGCCTGCTCGGGCGGCGCGGCACGGACGACGCGGTGATGCGCGAGCATGGCATCGAGCCGATCGACCTCCTGGTCGTCAACCTCTACCCGTTCGCGTCCACGGTCGCCCGCCCCGGCTGCAGCTACGACGATGCCGTCGAGAACATCGACATCGGCGGGCCGGCGATGCTGCGCGCCGCGGCCAAGAACCACGCTTACGTCGCCGTGCTGGTGGATCCCGCGGATTACCGGCCAGCGCTCGACGAGCTGGCGCGCGACGGCGGGTTGTCCTTTGCGACCCGGCAGCGGCTCGCGGCCAAGGCCTATGCCCACACGGCGGCCTACGACGCGATGGTGGCGGCGTACCTGGGCGGGGCGATGAGCGAAGAGGTACCCGGTACCGGCCTGTCCCCGTCCGGAGACAGGCCGGTACCGGGTACCTCCTACCCCCAGACGCTGGTGCTGCGCTACGAGAAAAAGCTCGACCTCCGCTACGGCGAGAACCCGCACCAGTCCGCGGCGTTCTACGCCGCTCCCGGGGCGACCGCGGCAAGCATCGCCACCGCGCGGCAACTGCAGGGCAAGGAGTTGTCCTTCAACAACATCGCCGACGCGGACACGGCGCTCGAGTGCGTGCGGCAGTTCGGGCAGCCCGCCTGCGTCATCGTGAAACATGCGAATCCCTGCGGCGTGGCGGTCGCGGCGACGCCGCTCGAGGCCTACGACCGCGCCTACCGCACCGACCCGACCTCCGCCTTCGGCGGCATCATCGCGTTCAACAGGCCGCTGGACGCGGACACGGCGAGGACGATCGCGGAGCGCCAGTTCGTCGAGGTGATCGTGGCCCCCTCCGTCGAGCCCGCGGCGGCGGAAGCGCTCGCGGCCAGGCGCAACCTGCGCGTGCTGGAGACCGGGCCGCTCGATGCAGGCGTCGCCGCCAGCTCCGAGATCCGGAGCGTCGCCGGCGGCGTGCTGCTGCAGTCGCGCGACACCGGCGCCGTGTCCCTCGCCGACCTGCGGGTCGTCACCCGGCGCCAGCCGGAGCCCGCCGAGCTCGAGGACCTGCTGTTCGCCTGGCGGGTAGGCAAGTACGTCAAGTCCAATGCGATCGTCTTCGCGCGCGGCGGCATGACGATCGGCGTCGGCGCCGGCCAGATGAGCCGGGTGGTGTCGAGCCGCATCGCCGCCATGAAGGCGAAGGAAGAGGGGCTCGAGGTCGAGGGCGCGGTCATGGCTTCCGACGCGTTCTTCCCCTTCCGCGACGGCCTCGACGTGGCCGCCGGCTTCGGCATCCGCGCGGTGATCCAGCCGGGAGGCTCGATGCGTGACGCCGAGGTCATCGCGGCGGCCGACGAGCACGGCATGGCGATGGTGTTCACCGGCATGCGGCACTTCCGGCACTAGGAAATGCGGGAATGAAGGTCCTGGTGATCGGCGGCGGCGGACGGGAGCACGCGCTGGCCTGGAAGGCCGCGCAGTCGCCGCGCGTGACCGAGGTGCTGGTCGCGCCGGGCAACGCGGGGACCGCCTGCGAGCCGAAGTGCCGCAATTTGCAGGTGTCGGCCGAGGACGTCGCGGGCCTGGTCGCGCTGGCGCTGCGCGAGGCCGTGGCGCTCACCGTCGTCGGGCCCGAGGCGCCGCTGGTGGCCGGCGTCGTCGATGCCTTCGCCGCGGCGGGCCTGCGCTGCTTCGGCCCGCGCAAGGCGGCCGCCCGGCTCGAGGGCAGCAAGGCCTACACCAAGGAGTTCCTGACGCGGCACGGCATCCCGACCGCCGCCTACGCGCGATTCACGCGCGACAGCTTCGATGCTTCCTGGGTGCGCGCGCAGCGCCTTCCCATCGTCGTCAAGGCCGACGGGCTCGCGGCCGGCAAGGGCGTCGTGATCGCGGCCACCGCGGACGAGGCGATCTCGGCCGCCGAGGGCATGTTCGCCGGGGCCTTCGGCGCCGCCGGCGACACCGTCGTCGTGGAGGAATTCCTCGAAGGCGAGGAAGCCAGCTTCATCGTCATGGTGGACGGCCGGCACGTGCTGCCGTTCGCCACCTCGCAGGACCACAAGCGGCTGCAGGACGGCGACGCCGGCCCCAACACCGGCGGCATGGGCGCCTACTCCCCGGCGCCGGTCGTCGATGCGGCGATGCATGCGCGCATCATGGACGAGGTGATCTGGCCCACGGTGCGCGGGCTGGCGGCCGAGGGCACGCCGTACACCGGCTTCCTGTACGCCGGCCTGATGATCGCGCCGGACGGGACGCCCAACGTGCTCGAGTTCAACTGCCGCTTCGGCGACCCCGAAACGCAGCCGATCATGGCGCGCCTGCAGTCCGACCTCGTCGGCCTCTGCGAGGCCGCCCTCGACGGCCGGCTCGACTCGGCGCAGGCGCGCTGGGACGAGCGCGCCGCGGTCGGCGTGGTCCTGGCCGCCGGCGGCTATCCGGACGCGCCGCGCAAGGACGACCCGATCGACGGACTGGACGAGGCCGCCGCCCTGCCGGGCAAGTTGTTCCATGCGGGAACCCGGTCCCAGGGCGGCCAGGTCGTCACCAGCGGCGGGCGCGTCCTGTGCGCCGTGGGGCTCGGCGCCACGGTCGGGATCGCCCGCGAACAGGCCTACGACATCGTACGGGCGATCCGCTTCGACGGCATGCAGTACCGGCGGGACATAGGCTGGCGGGCGGTGGCGCGGGAGTCAGGGGCCAGCCACTGAGCGCGCCGGCGCGCACCATGGACGAGGCGAACGGGGGGAGTCTACGCATGAGCCACATCACGATCCGCCGCAGGCACAAGCTCGGCCACGCCGAGCTGCTCGACCGGGTGTCCCACCTCGCCGGGCGCCTCAGCGAGAAATACGGCGCCGACTGCCGCTGGGAGGGCGAGACGGTCTACATCGAGCACTCGAACGTGACCGGTACCGTCGAGGTGAGCAAGTCAGAGGTGGTCGTCGACGCCAGGCTCGGGTTCTTCCTCTCCATGTTCCACGAGCGGGTCGAGGAGGAGATCACGAAGATCCTCGACGAGGAGCTCGAGCGGAAGGTGTGAGCCAGGGGGGTACGCCCCCGCTGCCGGTCACTTCGCGCGGTGCAGGTCCACCGCGCGCCAAAGGTACCAGGCCGCCACCGAGCGATACGGGGCCCAGCGCAGGCCGAATTCCGCGAGTTCGCGCGGGCGCGGCAACCCGTCGCGCGCGTAGGCGATCCTGAAACCGTTGCGCACACCGTAGTCGTCCACCGGCAGCACGTCCTGTCGCGCCAGCGTGAACATCAGGAACATCTCGACGGTCCAGCGACCCACGCCGCGGACCTGGACGAGGCGCTCGATCACGGCCTCGTCGGGCAGCCGGGCCAGGACCCGGCGCGGCGGGATCGTGCCGTCCAGCGTCCTTCCGGCGATGTCCTTGAGCGAGGCCACCTTGGCGCGCGAGAAGCCCACCGCGCGCAGGCTGTCGTCCCCGGTCGCCAGCAGCTCGGCCGGCCCGGGAAAGCGGCCGCCGTCATAGAGCGCAAGGAAGCGCGACAGGATGGTCTCGGCGGCCTTGCCCGTGAGCTGCTGGTGCGCGATCGCGCGGACGAGCGCCTCGTAGGGGCTCCGCCGACGCTGTGGCTTCAGCACGCAGGGGCCCGCCGCGCGCATCAGCCCGCGCATCACGGGGTCGCGGGACAGGTGGCGCCGGGCGGAAGGGTCCATTCTGGCAGACGGCGGTGCCAGGCACCTTTTCGCTTACCCGCGCTTCATGGCGTCGAAGAACTCGCCGTTGGTCTTCGTGTCCTTCATCTTGCCGATGAGGAACTCGATCGCCGCCAGCTCGTCCATCGGGTGCAGCAGCTTGCGCAGGATCCACATCTTGGCCAGCTCGTCCGGCGCGGTGATGAGCTCCTCACGGCGGGTGCCCGAGCGGTTGATGTTGAGCGCCGGGAAGACCCGCTTCTCGGCGATGCGCCGGTCGAGGTGGATCTCCGAGTTGCCGGTGCCCTTGAACTCCTCGTAAATCACGTCGTCCATGCGCGAGCCGGTGTCGATCAGCGCGGTCGCGATGATCGTCAGCGAGCCGCCCTCCTCGACGTTGCGCGCGGCCCCGAAGAACCGCTTCGGGCGCTGCAGCGCGTTCGCGTCCACGCCGCCCGTCAGCACCTTGCCGGAGCTCGGCACCACGGTGTTGTAGGCGCGCGCGAGGCGCGTGATC
>JAGTSG010000097.1 GCA_018261655.1 Pseudomonadota bacterium
TTCATCCTCGACGGCTTCGCGGTGGCCAAGCGGCACGCGCCGACGCCGGAACTCGAGACCCGCATGATGGGCATCGCCTTCATCGGCGCGGTCTGCGGCCACGTCGACCGCATCGTGGCGGACGCGTCGCGCGACGCCCTGCTGACGAAGATCCGCCAGCAGATCTCGAAGAAGTTCGGCGCCAAGGGCGGCGCGGTCGTCGAGGGCAACATGGCGGTGATGCGCGAGGGCCTCGAGGCGACCCGCGCGGTGGACTACGACTCGCCCGCATTCGCCGCCGTGGACACGCAACCCCTCGTGCGGGCGCGCCGCAGCGTCGCGGTCTCGGCGGGCATGTGCCGCATCGGCGGCTCCTCGCCGGACGGCGGGTTCCTGGACCGCGGCTACTACGAGGCCACGACCGGGGCGCCGTTTCGCGAGGGCACGGTCGCCGAGGCGCCCGTGTTCCCCGGCGCGGGGCTCTTCATGCCGGCCGGCACCGCCGCGTGGAAGGACAAGGGCGTCTTCCGCCGCGACGTCCCGGAGTTCGTCGCCGCGCGCTGCACCGGCTGCATGGAGTGCGCGCTCGTCTGCCCGGATGCGGCGATTCCCAACACGGTGCACGACATCCGCGACCTGTTGATCACGGGCATCGGGCAGCTCGACCTGGCCGGTCCGCCGCGCGAGGAGCTGCGGGCGCAGGTCCATGCGTTGAGCGAGGCGGTGCGCGAGCGCTATCGCGCGAGTCGCGAGAACCCGCCCTTCCACGAGCTGGTCGCCGCGGCAGCGGCGGGCCTCGACGCGGCCAGCGCCACGGTCAGGCGCAATGTCGGCAGGCTCGCCGAGGTGCTGGCGCGATTCCCCGTGGCGCGGACCCGGCCGTTCTTCGACGCCATGGAGAAGGAAAAGCCGGGCAGCGGCGGGCTCTACTCGGTGGCCGTCGATCCCTGGAAGTGCAGCGGATGCATGGAGTGCGTGGACGTCTGCGGACCGGGCGCGCTGGAGTCGCGGGTACAGGACGATCGCGTGCTGGAGGACCTCCAGGAGCGTTTCCACTTCGTGAGCCAGACGGCGAACACGCCGGCCCGGTTCGTCGACGGCGCCATCCGCCCCGGCGGCGACATCAAGCGGATGATGCTCGACCGCGCCAACTACTATGCCACCACGGGCGGGCACGGAGCCTGCCGCGGCTGCGGCGAGGTCACCGCCATCCGGCTGGTGATGTCCGCCAACCATGCGATCCAGGGCAAGCGTCGCAGTGAACACGTCCGCGAGCTCGAGGCGCTGATCGGGCAGCTCGGCGCGAAATGCGTGCAGGTCCAGGACGACACGGCCCGTCGCGAGCGCATCGAGCGAGCGCTGGCGACGCTGGAGAAGCGGCTTTACCTGCTGGAGAGCGGGCCCACCGGCAATGGCCCGGCCTCGGCGGTCATCGCCAATGCCACGGGCTGCAGCAGCGTCTACGCCTCGACGTTCCCGTTCAATCCGTACAACGATCCCTGGGTCAACAGCCTGTTCCAGGACACCCCGGCGGTGGCCAAGGGCCTGTTCGAGGGCATCACGGCGGACGCGGCCGACGACGTCAAGGCGCTGCGCATCGCCCGGCTCGAGCTGGAGGACGCGTACCAGCCGGCGGTCCACGACCCGTACTTCCGCATGTTCGGCTGGGACCAGTTCACGCCACAGGAACTGGCGATGCTGCCGACCACCTTCAGCATCGGCGGTGACGGGGCGACCTATGACATCGGTTTCGGCGCGCTGTCGCGGCTGCTCACGACCCGTACCCCGATCAAGGTCATGGTGCTCAACACCGGGGCTTACTCGAACACCGGCGGGCAGGCCTCGACGGCGAGCCTGACCGGCCAGGACTCCGACCTGTCCCGTTTCGGCGCGGCGCACGCCGGCAAGCAGGAGGACCGCAAGGAGCTCGGCCTGATTGCCGCGTTCCACCCGAACGTGTTTGTCGTGCAGACCGTCACGGCGCTGCAGGGGCACTTCCTCGGCAGCGTCATGGAGTACCTGAACTACACTGGGTCGCCGGCGGTGCTCGACGTCTACACGCCCTGCCAGGCCGAGCATGGGATTGCCGATGCCGCGGCCAGCAGGCGCGCGCGCCTGGCGGTCGAGAGCCGCATGAACCCCGTCTTCGTGCACGACCCGCGCCGCGGCGGCGACCTGCACGGCCGGTTCTCGCTCGACGGCAACCCCAACCCCGACGGAGACTGGGCGACGACCACGCTGACCCACGTCGACGACGGGGTGACGAAACTGCTCGAGGTGCCGCTGACGCCGGCGGACTTCGCGCGGGAGGAGACCCGCTTCAAGAAGCAGTTCCGCAGGCTGGCGGCCACCGCCGGGGGCGACGTGGTCCCCGTCCACGAGTACATCGACCTTCCGGTGGCGGAGCGGGCGGGCAAGGTCCCGTTCATATGGTCCACGGACGACGCGCAGCGGCTCGAGCGGCTCGAGGTGTCCAGCACCATCGTTCACCTGGTCGAGGAGCGTCGCCGCTACTGGCGGACGCTGCAGTATCTCGCAGGTCGGCAGGTGGAGAAGCTCGATGCGGACCACCATGTCGAGCTGCAGGCGCTGCAGCGACGCTACGAGGACACCCTGGCCGACCGCGAAACGTCGCTCGACACGATCGCCCGCGCCATGAGCGAGCTGGCGGCCTCCTCGAGCGCGCCCCCGGCCAGCCTCGCGGCGGCGCTGGCGCCCTTCGGCGGCGCACCGGTCCAGTCGGCCGTGCCGGTGCCGGCGTCCTCCGCGGGTGATGCCGCCGCGTCGGGACTGATGACGATCCGCGAGGAGGACGTCCCGCAGTGCGTCAACTGCAAGACCTGCTACCAGCAGGTGCCCGAGCTGTTCGAGAAGGTCACGATCGTCGAGAACGGCGTCGCCAGGGAGGTGGCGCACGTGATCCCGGGCGCGCTCGCGCGCATCAAGGTCACGCCTGAACTGGTGAGCCGGGTCGCCCGCGTCGCGGCCAACTGCGACTCGGAGATCATCCGGTGACCCCGAACGGGCCGGCCCGGGTGGGGCCGCCGCCGGACGCGCCGAGCGGCGGGCACGCGGGCGTCGCGGGAGCGGCCTTCGACGGGGCCACCGAGAGTGACGACAACGAGGTCTTCCAGAAGCAGCTCTCGCTGCTGAAGCGGCACCTGCTGAGCGACCCGCGGTCGCTGCGCGCAGTGTTCGTGGCCGATGGCGTGCAGGCAATCGCCTGGGAGTTCCAGCAGGACGAACTCGGCGCCGCCTTCACCCACACCCTGTGGAAGCTGATGCTGCGCGACGACGAGATGGGCGCGATCCTGATGCGCTTCATCTGGTTCATGCCGCTCAAGTTCAAGCGCAAGTTCATCCGGGCGATCGACGCGCACCTCGCGGAGCGTTACCCGATGTTCAGGGGCCTCGCCGAGGGCTGGCCCGGCGAGACCTGCATCCCGCCCTACATCCGCCCGCCGGAGCAGCGCACGCACGACTTCGGGCTGGTCAACCAGGGCTACCTCGGCTACATGAGCCTCGGCTACTCGGCGCGCGAGGTCGAGCTGTTCGTCTGGCTCGAGGTGCTGCGCGACAAGCAGTGTCAGGACCGGCCCTGCGAGGTCGGGGTCCTGCTGAAGAACAGGCGTGAGCCCAGGGGCGGGTGCCCGGTCAAGATCCACATCCCGGAGATGCTCGACCTGCTCGGCCAGGGCCGGTTCCGCCAGGCGCTCGAGCTCATCGAGAGCTGCAATCCGCTGCCGAACGTGACCGGACGCGTCTGCCCGCAGGAACTGCAGTGCCAGGGGGTGTGCACGCATACCCGGCGGCCGATCGAGATCGGCCAGCTCGAATGGTACCTGCCGCAGCGGGACAAGCTGGCGAACCCCGACGTCGCCAGCCGCTTTGCGGGCATCGTCAGCCCCTGGGCGAGGGCGGAGAAGCCGCCCATCGCGGTGGTCGGTTCCGGCCCGTCGGGCCTGATCAACGCGTACCTGCTCGCGGTCGAGGGATTCCCGGTGACGGTGTTCGAGGCCTTTCACGAGCTCGGCGGCGTGCTGCGCTACGGCATCCCGGAGTTCCGCCTGCCGAACGAGCTGATCGACGACGTCGTCGGCAAGATCACCCTGCTCGGTGGCCGCTTCGTGCGCAATTTCGTCGTGGGCAAGACGGCGACCCTCGAGGACCTCAAGGCGGCCGGGTTCTGGAAGATCTTCGTCGGCACCGGCGCGGGACTGCCGACCTTCATGAACGTGCCGGGCGAGCACCTGCTCGGCGTGATGTCGGCCAACGAGTTCCTGACCCGCGTCAACCTGATGCGGGCGATCGACGAGAAGTACGAGACGCCCCTGCCGGAGACCCGCGGCAAGGAGGTGTTCGTGATCGGCGGCGGCAACACGGCGATGGACGCGGCGCGCACGGCGCGCAGGCTGGGCGGCAACGTCACCATCGTCTACCGGCGGACCATCGCGCAGATGCCGGCACGCGTCGAGGAACTGCACCACGCGCTCGAGGAGGGCATCAAGGTCCTAGAGTTGCGCGCGCCGAGCGAGTTCCTCGGCGACGGCAAGACCCACTTCGTCACCCATGCGGTGCTCGACGTCAACGAGCTCGGCCCGCCGGATCCTTCCGGCCGCCGCAGCCCGGTGACGACCGGCAGGACCGAGCGCATGCCCGTCGACCTGGTGATCATGGCGCTCGGCAACACCGCCAACCCGATCGTGTCGGAGTCCGAGCCGGGCCTCAGGACGTCGAAGTGGGGGACGATCTCGCTCGAACAGGAAGGGTCGCAACGCACCTCGATCCCGGACGTCTACACGGGCGGCGACGCAGCGCGCGGCGGCTCGACCGCCATCCGCGCCGCGGGCGACGGCCAGGCGGCGGCGCGCGAGATCGTCGGCGAGATCCCGTTCACGGCGGAGGAGGTCCGCCGGCGTGTCGACAGCGCGGCGCGCTACACGGAACTCGGCCAGGCGACCCCGACCGTCGTGGACAAGGCCGAGCTGGCGGGCGGCATCGTCGAGTTCACGCTGCGCGCGCCGCTGGTGGCACGCTCGGCGCGCGCCGGCCAGTTCGTGCGCGTGCTCGCCTGGGGCGACGGAGAACTGATTCCGCTGACGCTCGCCGACTGGGACGTGGAGGCGGGCACCATCGACCTCGTCGTCCAGGGGATGGGGACGAGCACGACCCTGATGAACCGGATGGCGGTGGGCGACTCGTTCGCCGGCATCGCCGGGCCGCTGGGCCGCCCGAGCGAGCTGCACCGGTATGGCGCCGACGAGACGGTGGTGTTCACCGCGGGTGGCGTCGGGCTGCCGCCGGCGTACCCGATCATGCGCGAGCACTTGCGGCTCGGGAATCACGTCACGCTGATCTGTGGCTTTCGCTCGGCCAGCCTGCTGTTCTGGACCGGCGAGGGCGAGCGCATCGGCCGGCTGCAGGCGGAGTATGGCGACCAGCTCGACGTGATCTACACGTCGAACGACGGCTCGTTCGGCGTGAAGGGGTTCGTCACCGGTCCGCTCGAGGCCATGCTGGCGGATGGCC
>JAGTSG010000047.1 GCA_018261655.1 Pseudomonadota bacterium
GCGCGGTAGACGATCCGGCCCTTGGTCAGGTCGTAGGGCGTCATCTCCACCGTCACCTGGTCTCCCGTGAGGATGCGGATGTAGTGCTTGCGCATCTTCCCGGAGATGTGGGCGGTGACGATGTGCCCGTTCTTGAGCTTTACGCGGAACGTCGTATTGGGGAGCGTGTCGACAACCTCGCCCTCCATCTGAATTGCGTCTTCTTTGGACATCCAGTCTCGCGGCTGTTGCAAATGGCGCGCGGATTGTGCCGCAGGCAGGCTCACAGTGCAATTCGGTGTCTCATCCGCGCCACAGGTCCCCGACGCCGGTGCAGTGCTCGTCCAGCAGGGCCTCGAAGTGCCGGCGCGGGATGCAGCGGCTGCCCAGCGAGGCGAGGTGGGCGGTCTCCATCTGGCAATCGACCAGCCGGACGTCGCGGTCCAGCGCCTCGTCGACCAGCCGGGACAGGGCGACCTTCGAAGCGTCGCGCGACCGGCTGAACATGGACTCGCCGAAGAAAACCCGGCCGATCGCCACGCCGTAGAGCCCGCCGACCAGCCGGCCGTCCTGCCAGGTCTCGACCGAGTGGGCGATGCCCCGCTCGTGCAGCTCGACGTAGGAGCGGTACATGGCGGGCGTGATCCAGGTCCCGTGCTCCTCGCGGCGCGGCGCCGCGCAGGCGGCCACCACGTCCGCGAAGGCGCTGTCGAGCCGCGTCTCGAAACCGCGGTTGCGGACTGACTTGGCGAGGCTGCGGGAACGCCGGAACTCGTCCGGGAACAACACGGCGCGCGGATCGGGCGTCCACCAGAGGATCGGCTGCCCCTCCGAGAACCAGGGGAACACCCCCCGCCGGTAGGCGTGCAGCAGCCACTCCGGCGTCAGCGCGCCGCCGACGGCCAGCAGCCCGTTCGGTTCGCGCAGCGCGCGCCGGGTCGGCGGCAACGCCTCCGGCGGGTCCCACTCATTGAGGAAGATCACGCCCGACATCGAGGTGCAGGGTACCGTCCGGGCCGGCCTTGCGGAAGGGAACGTGCGCACGGATTGCATCCATGTAGTCGAGCACGTGGGCGCGTTCGCGCACGAGGTACTCGCCGATCGCCGCGCGAAAGCCCGGGTGGCGGATCTCGTGCAGCGACCAGACGGGCGAGGGCGAGAACCCGCGCGCGATCTTGTGCTCCCCCTGCGTGCCCGGCTCGAAGCGCGCCAGGCCCTCGCGAATGCAGTAGTCGATGCCCTGGTAGTAGCAGGCCTCGAAGTGCAGGCTGTGGAAGTCGGCCGCCGCGCCCCAGTAACGGCCGTACAGGGTGTCGGCGCCGCGCAGGAACACGGCCGCCGCGACCGGCTCGCGACCGAGCGTCGCCAGCTTGACCATCAGCGCAGCGGGCATCGCCGCGGCAATCCGTCGGAAGAAGTCCAGCGTGAAGTAGGGCGGGTTGCCGCGCTCGGCGAAGGTGCGCGCGTGCAGCGCGTAGACGACTTCGAGCGTGGCCTCGTCCAGGTCGCCGCCGTGCAGTTCCACGAACTCGATGCCGGCCTCCGCGACGCGGCGCCGTTCGCGGCGGGCCTTCTTGCGTTTCTCGGCCGTGAACGTGCCGAGGAAATCGTCGAAGTCGGCAAAGCCCGCGTTGTTCCAGTGGAACTGGCAGTCGAGCCTCGGCAGCAGGCCCTGTGCCGTCAGCCACTCCCGGTCCGGCACGTCGGCGAACAGCACGTGCAGCGAGCTGGCCCGCACTTCGCGCATCAGTGTCCTCGCGGCGGCGAGCAGCGCGGTCCGGATCGCGGCCGCGTCGGCACCGGGCCGGACGAGCAGGCGCGGGCCGGTGGCCGGCGTGAACGGCGACGCGGACACCAGCTTCGGGTAGTACGCCAGGCCGTGCTGCTCGTAGGCCCGCGCCCAGGAGAAGTCGAAGACGAACTCGCCCCAGGAGTGGGTCTTCAGGTACAGCGGCAGGGCCCCGACGAGGACGCCGCGCGACTCGACGACGACGTGCGCCGGGGTCCAGCCGGTGCCGGTGGCGGCCGATCCGCTCAGTTCCGCGGCCAGCAGGAACTCGTGCCGCAGGAACGGCCGTCCGCCGAGGTCGAGCGCATTCCAGTCCTGCGCGCCAACCTCCTCCATCGACTGGAGGACGCGCTCGCGCAGCAGGGCGGGCTCACTCTCCCGAATCGAGGCGCTCCAGGTAGCGGTCGGCGTCGAGCGCGGCCATGCAGCCCGTGCCGGCCGAGGTCACGGCCTGGCGATAGACGTGGTCGGCCACGTCTCCGGCGGCAAACACGCCGGGAATGCTGGTGGCGGTAGCGTCTCCCGCGCTGCCGGTCTTGACGACGATGTAGCCGCCCTTCATCTCGAGCTGGCCCTCGAAGATCTGCGTGTTGGGCGTGTGGCCCACGGCGATGAACACGCCCGGCACGGTCAGATCACGGGCCGACGCGTCGACGACGTTGCGGACGCGCACGCCGGTCACGCCGGTCTCGTCGCCGAGCACTTCCTCGACGGCGTGGTTCCACAGCAGCGTCACCTTGCCTTCCCGGGCGAGGGCGAACAGCCGGTCCTGCAGGATCTTCTCCGAGCGCAGCTTGTCGCGGCGGTGGATCAGCGTCACGTGCGAGGCCAGGTTGGCCAGGTAGAGCGCTTCCTCGACCGCCGTGTTGCCGCCGCCGACGACGGCGACCGGCTGGCCACGGTAGAAGAACCCGTCGCAGGTCGCGCAGGCCGACACGCCGCGGCCGCGGAACTTCGTCTCCGAATCCAGTCCAAGGTAACGGGCCGAGGCGCCGGTGGCGATGATGAGCGCGTCGCAGGTGTATTCGCCGGACTCGCCGCGCAGCAGGAACGGCCGGCGGCCGAGGTCGACGCTGGCGATGTGGTCGGAAACCAGCTCGACGCCGAAGCGCAGGGCGTGCCGGCGCATGCGCTCCATCAGGTCCGGACCGAGCAGGCCCTCGACGTCACCCGGCCAGTTGTCCACCTCGGTGGTGGTCATGAGCTGGCCGCCCTGTTCGAGGCCGGTGATCAGCAGGGGCTGGCGATTGGCCCGCGCGGCGTACACGCCGGCGGTGTAACCGGCCGGCCCGGAGCCGAGGATCGCGAGGCGCGTGTGCCGTGGGGTCGTCATGTATATTCTCCGCGGAGTTCTCGAGCCGGCCCGCGGGCCTCACGAGACGCGCCATGCTAGGGGAGCGCGGGCCGCGAATAAAGCCTTGCACGGGGTCGGGCCCGGCGGGGCGGGCCCCGATCGACGCAACGCTTGCGGCCTCACCTTTAATTCTCATATCATCAATACCTTAGATCTGTTAGCTCAGACGAAAGATTAATATGACGGCCCAGACGGCACCGAGGCAGGAAGAGGGTGAGGGCGGGCTCGAGCCCGGGATGGTGCGTGCGCTGCGCGAGGCTGCCTTCTGGGTGCTGTCTGCGGCCGCGCTCGTGCTGCTGCTGGCGCTGTCGAGCTTCGATCCCTCCGATCCCAGTTTCAGCTACACCGGCGAACCCGGGCGCGTCGGCAACCTCATCGGCCCGCTCGGCGCGTGGACGGCGGACCTGCTGTTCATGCTCTTCGGGCTGCCGGCCTTCATCTTCCCGGTCGCCATCGCCTATGGCGCGTGGCTTGCCTTCAAGCAGCAGGCCGGGGAGTCGGCCGCCCGCAGCACGGTTGCGCTGCGCGCCATCGGCTTCGTCCTGGCGCTGGTCACGAGCTGCGGCCTCGCTACGCTGCACTTCGACCCGGGCAGCCTTCAGTCTACCGCCGGTGGCGTGCTCGGCAGCCTGGTCGGCGAGAACCTCTCGTCGGCCGCGTCGTTCCTCGGCGCGACGCTGCTGTTGCTCGCGTTCTGGTTCGCGGGCGTGCAGCTGTTCACGGGCGTGTCCTGGCTCGCCGTCATGGATTTCCTCGGGCACTGGACGCTGTTCGCGGTCCATTGGGTCCACGCCCGGGTCAGTTCGGCCCGCGACCAGGCCGCGGGCCGCGAGCTGCGCGAGCAGCGCGAGGCCGTGGTGCGCGAGGGCAAGAAGAAGGCCGCCACGCGCACGCCGCCCAGGATCGAGGCGCCGGCGCCGCCCGTGCCGGAGAAGAGCGAGCGCGTCGAGAAGGAGAGACAGGTCTCGATGTTCGCCAAACCGGCGTCAAAGGACCTGCCCGAGCTGAAGCTGCTCGACGACCCGCCGCCGCGCGACCAGACCTACTCGCCCGAGGCGCTCGATGCGATGTCGCGCCTCGTGGAGATCAAGCTGAAGGACTTCGGCGTGGACGTCGAGGTCGTGGCGGTACAGCCGGGCCCGGTCGTCACCCGCTTCGAGCTCAAGCCTGCACCCGGGGTGAAGGTGAGCCAGATCAGTGCGCTGGCCAAGGACCTCGCGCGCGCCCTGTCGGCGATCAGCGTGCGGGTGGTCGAGGTGATCCCCGGCAAGTCGGTCGTCGGCCTCGAGATCCCCAACGAGAAGCGCGAACTGGTGACGCTCGGCGAGATCATCAAGTCGAAGGCCTACGACGACATGGGCTCGCCGCTGGCGCTGGCCCTCGGCAAGGACATCGGCGGGGCTCCGGTGGTGGTGGACCTCACGCGCATGCCGCACCTGCTGATCGCGGGCACCACCGGCTCGGGCAAGTCGGTCGCCATCAATGCCATGGTGCTGTCGCTGCTGTACAAGGGCACGGCCGAGCAGGTCCGCCTGATCATGGTCGACCCCAAGATGCTCGAGCTGTCGGTGTACGAGGGCATCCCGCACCTGCTCGCGCCGGTGGTCACCGACATGAAGCAGGCCGCGAACGCGCTGCGCTGGTGCGTCGCGGAAATGGAGCGCCGCTACCAGCTGATGGCCGCGCTCGGGGTGCGCAACCTGGCGGGCATGAACCGCAGGATCCGCGACGCGGAGGCAGCCGGCAAGCCGCTGGTCGACCCGCTGGTCGAGAACCTGTTCAAGGCCGGCAAGTACCAGGGCGACATCCCGACCCTGCAGCCGGCGCCGTTCATCGTCGTCATCATCGACGAGCTCGCCGACCTGATGATGATCGTCGGCAAGAAGGTCGAGGAGCTGATCGCCCGGCTCGCGCAGAAGGCGCGCGCCTCCGGCATCCACCTGATCCTCGCGACGCAGCGGCCGTCGGTGGACGTCATCACGGGATTGATCAAGGCCAATATTCCCACGCGCATCGCCTTCCAGGTGTCGGCCAAGGTCGATTCGCGCACCATCCTCGACCAGAGCGGCGCCGAGTCGCTGCTCGGTCACGGCGACATGCTCTACATGCCGCCCGGGACCTCGGTTCCCAACCGGGTCCACGGTGCATTCGTGTCGGACCAGGAAGTGCATCGCGTGGTCGAGTCGCTGCGCTCGACCGTCGAGCCTGCCTACGTCGACGAGGTGCTCTCCGGGCCGCAGGGTCCGGTGCCGGGGCTTGCGGACGAGAGCGGCGAGAACGGCGAGGCGGGTGGCGGCGACGCGGAGCAGGACCCGCTCTACGACGAGGCCGTGCGCATCGTGACCGAGACCCGCAAGGCGTCCGTGTCCGGCGTGCAGCGCCGGCTCAAGATCGGCTACAACCGCGCGGCGCGGCTGGTCGAGGCGATGGAGGCTGCAGGGCTCGTCGGCCCGTTGCAGTCGAACGGCAGCCGCGAAGTCCTGGTCGCGCCGCCGCCGGAGGACTGAGCCCATGTTGAACCCGATCGCGCGCGCATCGGTCGCGCTGGCAGCGCTCGTCCTGGTGGCCGCACCCGCGCGGTCGCAACCGGCCGAGGCAGCCGCCGAACGCGTGGACCGCTATCTGTCGCGACTGGCGACGCTGCGCGCCGGTTTCCAGCAGGAGGTGCTCGACGCCAGCGGCGCGGTGCGGGAGGAGGCGGCCGGCAGCCTCGCCGTGTCAAAGCCCGGCCGATTCCGCTGGGATTACCGGACGCCGTCGGAACAGGTGCTGGTGAGCGACGGCAAGACCATCTGGCTGTACGACGTGGAGCTCGAGCAGGTCACGGTCCGCAAGGCGGACCAGGCCCTGTCGGCCACGCCGGCTTCGCTGCTGTCCGGCAAGGGCAAGGCCAGTGAGTCCTTCGTCGTCGCGGACGGCGGCCATGCCGACGGCTATGAGTGGGCGCTGCTGACGCCGCGGCTCGAGGACACCGACTTCCGTCAGGTCCGGCTCGGGTTCCGGGACGGGGCGCTCGAGCGCATGGACCTCGTCGACCGCCTCGGGCAGACGACGCGGATCCGGTTCACGGACGTCGAGCTCAACCCGGCGCTCGCCGACAACCTGTTCGGCTTCAAGCCGCCACCGGGGGTGGATGTGGTCGGGTCGGCAGGCTCCCCCTGAACCCATGCTGCCGCTCGTCCGCCAGGGCCTGTGGATCGCCGGCGCGCTGCTGATCGGCGCCGCTATCGTCCTCGGCAGCCTGCTGCCCGGGCCGCTGGTCGCCACCGTCAGCGCCTGGGACAAGCTCGAACATGCCGCGGCCTACGGCATCCTGACGCTCTGGCTGACGGGCATGCTGGTGCGCCGCCGCTACGTCGTCGCCGCCATCGCTGCATTCCTCCTGGGGCTGTCGCTCGAGGTCGTGCAGGGCGCCCTGACCGCGACGCGGCAGTCCGACCCGCTCGACCTCGTGGCGAACGGCACAGGCATTTTCGTGGCGCTGGCTCTGGCCTGGCTGGGCCTCGGCGGCTGGGCGGGCCGCGTGGAACGCTGGTTCGGGCTGGCGCCCGAGGCCTGAGCCCGTCCTTCCGGGCGACTACAATGGCGCGGTGAGTTCTCCCCAGGACAGCCTCGATCTCGAGCCGGCTGCCGCGGCCTGGCGGCCGCTGGCAGACCGTATGCGCCCGGTCACGCTCGACGAGATCGTCGGGCAGGCCCACTTGCTGGGCGAGGGTCGTCCGCTGTCGCGGCTGATGGCGACGCGCAGTCCGCACTCGATGATCTTCTGGGGACCGCCCGGAACCGGCAAGACCACGCTCGCGCGGCTCGTCGCACGCGCCTGTGACGCCCGCTTCGAGGCGCTGTCGGCGGTCTTCGCCGGGGTCAAGGACATCCGGCAGGTCGTCGAGACGGCCCGGCAGACCCGCGCCGCCACCGGCAGGCCGACGGTACTGTTCCTCGACGAGGTGCACCGCTTCAACAAGTCGCAGCAGGACACCTTCCTGCCGTTCGTCGAGGACGGCACCCTGGTGTTCATCGGGGCGACGACCGAGAACCCGTCCTTCGAGGTGAACGCCGCACTGCTGTCGCGGGCGCGCGTTTACGTCCTGAAGCCGATCGAACCCACGGCGCTCGTCACCCTGCTCGAGCGGGCACTGGCGGACCCCGGGCGCGGTCTCGGCGCCGACCGGCCTGAGGTCGATGAAGGCGTGCTGAAGGTCTTCGCGGAGGCCGCCGATGGCGATGCCCGCCGCGCCCTGAACCTGCTCGAGATCGCCGCCGACCTGGCGGTGCCGGTCCCGCCTGGACGGCGCATCACCCTGGAGACCGCGCTCGACGTGGTGGCCGGGGGCCAGCGTCGGTTCGACAAGCGCGGCGAGCAGTTCTACGACCAGATCTCGGCGCTGCACAAGTCGGTCCGCGGCAGCGACCCGGATGCCGCGCTCTACTGGCTGTGCCGCATGCTCGACGGCGGCTGCGACCCGTCCTACCTCGCGCGGCGCATCCTGCGCATGGCGGTCGAGGACATCGGCAATGCCGATCCCCGCGGCCTGACGCTGGCGCTCGAGGCGTGGCAGGCCTACGACCGCCTCGGCAGCCCCGAAGGCGAGCTGGCGCTGGCCCAGGCCGTCGTCTTCCTGGCCTGCGCGGCCAAGAGCAACGCCGTCTATGCCGCCTACGGGTCGGCGATGGAAGACGTCCGCTCGCACGGCACGCTGGAGGTGCCCCTGCACCTGCGCAACGCGCCGACGCGACTGATGAAGGACCTCGGCTACGGCAAGGGATATCGGTACGCCCACGACGAGCCCGAGGCCTTCGCGCCGGGCCAGACCTACTTCCCGGACGCGATGGGATCGAGGATCTATTATCATCCGGTGCCGCGCGGGCTCGAGATCAGGATCGGCGAAGCGCTGGAGCGCCTCAGGCGCCGGGACACGGACAAATCGGACTGATCGCCGGCGAGGGCGCCGGCCTGCAGGGGCTCGCTTGATCCAGATCCTCACGGCAATCGCGCTCGGCAGCGCGCTAGGCGGCGTCCTGCGCTACCTCGTCGGCGCCGCGGTTCACGTCTGGTTGTTGCGGACCTTTCCGTGGGGGACGCTGACCGTGAACGTCCTGGGCTGCACGGCGATCGGCATCGTCTGGATCGCGCTCGCCGCGCGCGGCGAGGGCGGGGAACTCGCGCGGGCTTTCGTCATCGTCGGCGTGCTGGGCGGGTTCACCACCTTCTCGAGCTTCTCGATGGAGACGATGCTGTTGCTCGAACAGCATGGCTTCGCCCGGGCGGGCGCCTACGTGCTGGCCAGCGTGGTGCTGTGCCTGACGGGCGCCTGGGCCGGCATCAGCATCGGACGACAGTGGCTGGCGTGAGCGGCCGGCCGGAGACAGACAGTGCTGGACACGAGACTGCTGCGTACGGACCTCGACGGTGTGGCGGCCAACCTGGCGAGGAAAGGCTTCGACCTCGACAAGGCCGCTTTCCTCGCCCTCGAGGAACGGCGCAAGGCGTTGCAGGTCGAGGTGGATCGGCTGCGCAACGAGCGCAACACGCGCTCGAAGGCGATCGGCAAGGCCAAGGCGCAGGGCCAGGACATCGCGCCGTTGCTGGCGGAGGTCGAGTCGCTGGGCGACGAGCTGAAGCGCGCCGACGAGGGCCTCGCGGTCCTGCAGGCGGAACTCGACACGCTGTTGCTCGGCATTCCCAACCTGTTGCATGAGTCGGTCCCGCACGGCCGGGACGAGAGCGCCAACGTCGAGGTCCGCCGGGTCGGCGAGCCGCGTAGCCTCGACTTCACGCCGCGTGACCACATTGCGATCGGCGAGTCCCTCGGCGGCCTCGACTTCGACGCCGCGGCCCAACTCTCGGGCGCGCGCTTCGCCGTGATGCGCGGTGGCATCGCGCGGCTGCACCGCGCGCTGGCCCAGTTCATGCTTGACCTGCACACGCGCGAGCATGGCTATACCGAAGCCTACGTTCCCTATCTCGTCACGCGGCAGACGCTGACGGGCACCGGGCAGCTGCCCAAGTTCGAGTCGGACCTGTTTGCCCTGAAGAGCCGCGACGAGCTGCAGGGCGAGGAGCGCCTGCAGGACCTGTACCTGATCCCGACGGCCGAGGTTCCGCTGACCAACCTCGTGCGCGACAGCATCCTCGACGCGGAGGCGCTGCCGCTGAAGTTCGCGGCCCATACGCCGTGCTTCCGTTCCGAGGCCGGTTCCTACGGCAAGGACACGCGCGGCATGATCCGCCAGCACCAGTTCGACAAGGTCGAGCTGGTGCAGGTGGTCCGGCCGCAGGACTCCTATGACTCGCTCGAGGAGCTGACGGGCCACGCCTGTACCGTGCTCGAACGGCTCGGCCTGCCCTATCGCGTGATGGCGCTGTGCGGCGGAGACATCGGTTTCGGCAGCAGCAAGACCTATGACCTCGAGGTGTGGCTGCCAGGGCAAGGCAAGTACCGGGAGATCTCCTCCTGCAGCAACTGCGAGTCCTTCCAGGCGCGGCGCATGCAGGCGCGCTGGCGCAATCCCGAGACTGGCAAGCCGGAGCCGGTCCACACGCTGAACGGATCGGGCGTCGCCGTGGGACGGGCGCTGGTCGCGGTGCTCGAGAACTACCAGCAGGCCGACGGGTCGGTGGTCGTGCCGGAGGCGCTCAGGCCGTACATGGGTGGGGTGGAACTGCTGAAGAAGTGAGGAGGGGTCAGACCCCACTGAGTCCCCTGCAGGCGGGACACGGTGGAGTTTGAACCCAGCGGACTTGCGCGCCGCCCGCTGCGGGTGACGCGCGGCATGCTATCACTCCTCGCCCGCGAACCCCAGCAGGTGCAGCAGGCTGGTGAACAGGTTGAAGATGCTGACGAACAGCGTGACGGTCGCCAGGATGTAGTTCGTCTCGCCGCCGTTCACGATCTCGCCGGTCTGGAACAGGATCAGGCCCGCCATCAGCAGCACGAACATCGCCGACACGGCCAGCGACAGAGCCGGCATCTCGAAGAAGATCGCCACGAGCCCCAGCAGGAAGGCGGCGATGATCCCGACGACGAGGAAGCCGCCCATGAACGAGAAGCGCCGGCCGCTCTTCACCGCGTAGGCGGAGAGCCCGACGAAGGTCACGGCCGTGACCGCGAACGCGTTGGTGACCACCGCGTGCCCGTTCGGGACGAACTGCAGGTAGGCGCTGATGATCGGCCCGAGCGTGTAGCCCATGAAGCCGGTGAGCGCGAACACCCACACCAGGCCCATGGCGCTGTGCGCCGTCTTGTGGACGGCGAACAGCAGGCCGAAGTAGCCGACCAGGGTGATGACCAGCCCCGGGTGGGGCAGGCTGAGGGCCATGGCTGCGCCGGCGGTGATGGCGGAGAACGCCAGCGTTGCAGCGAGCAGCAGGTAGGTGTTCCTGAGGACCTTGTTGGTCTCGAGCACCGAGGCCGGCGCGGCGATCACCGTGGCCTGCGTGCGGCGGACGTCGGTCAGCCTGTCCATTGCGTGTGTCTCCTTGAAAGATTGTCCCGAAGTATAGGTCCTGGCCCTTTTGCGAACAAGGTAACGCGAAACGAACTTCGTGGTTGGTAAGACCGGGCGTTCGGGCCGAGGTTCCCACCCCCGGCGCGGGCGGCCGACTTCTTGCCTTGCGGCCGCTCGCCCCGGACCGGACAATCGCCGCGCAGCCGTGCGACCCGGAGAGGTGGCAGAGCGGTTGAATGCACCGGTCTTGAAAACCGGCGTCCCCTCACGGGGACCGTGGGTTCGAATCCCACCCTCTCCGCCAGCCCTTTCAGTTCATTAGTGCCTCGAGTCGGCAGCTCCGGCGCCCGGATTTCGGATCCCCGCCGGGAACAGGGCCTGTTGCGCTCAGCAAGGTGGTGAGTGGGTGCCACGAACCGGGTGGGCCGGCCAGGGCATCAGGCCGGCCCACCAGGTGGACGGCGTGACCCGGCCTGACCCGTGGTGCGGGCGAAGTCTTTCCATCGGAGAATGCATGCAATGGCCGACGTGACGTCACAAGGCTCCCCGGACAGCACCCGTGTCCAGGTCTTCCTGGGCAAGGGCGGCGTCGGCAAGACGACGATGTCGGCCGCGACGGCGCTTCGCCTCGCGGAGGCGGGCCAGCGCAGCCTGGTGATCTCGACCGACCCGACCCCGTCCCTGTCGCACATCTTCGAGATCGACGGCGAGCACCGCGAGCGCCAGGTGAGTCCGCAGCTTTTCCTGACCGAACTGGGCCTCGCAGACGTGCGCCACATGTGGGACGAGAAGTTCGGCCGCGACGTCTACGACGTGTTCTCGAGTTTCGTCGACGTTGACTATGGCAGCTTCGTCCAGTTCATGACGTCCGTGCTGCCCGGGCTGAACGAGGAGTTCATGGTCGACTACATCCGTCGCCTCGCGCTCGCGGCGAGGTACCGCAACGTCATCTGGGACACGGCCCCGCTTGGCCAGACGCTGGCCTTGCTCGGCATGCCCTCGATGCTCGCCGAACACCTGCGCACGGCGCCGCGGATCTATACGCACCTGCGGACCACGGGGGAGCGGAAGGAGTCGGTGATGGAGATCATCGGCCGCTGGCGCGACCTGGCCGCGGACTGCATGGCGTTCCTGCGCCGTGACGTCACGTTCTCACTGGTGACGATTCCCGAGGCCCTGGCGGTGTGCCAGCTGGATACGGTCCTCGGCGAGTTGCAGCGCTACGGGCTCGGGATCGGGCGTCTGGTCGTCAACAACGTCGTGCAGGTGACCGACTCGCCGTTTCTCGCGCAGAAGATGCGGCAGCAGCAGCCCCATCTCGAGCGGCTGCGCGATCGTTGCTCCGGCGTTCCCATCGTCGAGATCCCGCTGTTTCCGCAGGAGGTCCGCGGCGCGGAACGCCTGCGCGCGGTCGGACGCCTGCTTCTGCCCGACGCGGCGGCGGGCGCGCAGCAGTAACCGGATACGAGACCGCGGCCGTCGTCAGAGTGCGGGTTGAATGCGGATGTACGGGGCTGCGCGGGGCGGGAGAATGGCCCTCCGCAGTCAACGCCGTCTGACGCTCGCTCGAGGAAGGACGCCATGCACGACCCTGCATCCGACTCCCGACCTTCCGCGCCGGAGACCCGATCCGATGAGCCGGCGGGACGGGTGGACTACCTGGCCGCCACCCACGAGGTGATCAACCAGCCGACGCCACTGGCCGACTACAACCTGTACGAGTCCGACGTCGCGCTGCGCGAGGCGGTGGCACGCGAGGGCGCCGGCTGGGCCGAATCGGGACTGCGGGCCTTTGGCGCTCGCGTGGGCACCGCGGAGTACCTGCGGCTCGGCGAGCTGGCGAACCGTTACCCGCCCGAGCTCGAGACGCACGACCGTTTCGGCCACCGCATCGACCAGGTGAACTTCCATCCCGCCTACCACCAGCTGATGCAGGTCGCCATCGAGGAGGGGCTGCACGCCTCGCACTGGACCAGACCGGGGCCCGGCGCGCAGGTCGCGCGCGCCGCGAAGTTCTACCTGCAGTCGCAGGTCGAGGCCGGCCACGGCTGTCCGGTCACGATGACCTCGGCGGTCGTTCCGTCGCTGCGGATGGAACCGGCGCTGGCGTCGTACTGGGAGCCGCGAATCACCGCAACCGCCTACGATCCGCGCAACGTCCCGGCGGAGCGCAAGGCAGGCCTGACCGCCGGGATGGCGATGACCGAAAAGCAGGGCGGCTCGGACGTCCGGGCGAACTCGACCCGGGCCATCCGGATCGGCGTGGAGCAGGGTGCGGAGGCGTTCGAGCTCATCGGCCACAAGTTCTTCGTATCGGCGCCGATGTGCGACGTGTTCCTGGTCCTGGCGCAGGCGCCGGCAGGCCTGACCTGCTTCCTGATGCCGCGCTGGCGGCCCGACGGGACTCTGAATGCGATGCAGCTCCAGCGCCTCAAGCGGAAGATGGGCAACCAGTCGAATGCTTCCTCCGAGGTCGAATTGCGCGGGGCCCTGGCCTGGCGCGTGGGCGCGGAGGGCCGGGGCGTGCGGACGATCATGGACATGGTTGCCATGACGCGCTTCGACTGCATGGTCGGCTCGAGTGCCGGGATGCGCATGGCGGCTGCCCAGGCGCTGCACCACTGCGCCGGGCGCAGCGCCTTCGGACGCCTGCTCGCGGACCAGCCGCTGATGCAGAACGTGCTGGCCGATCTTGCACTCGAGGCGGAGGCGTCGATCACGCTGACCTTGCGCCTCGCGCGGGCGCTGGACAGCCGTGGTGATGCACAGGAGGAGGCGCTGCTTCGGCTATGCACGCCGATCGGCAAGTACTGGGTCTGCAAGCGAACGCCGCAGCACGCCTGCGAGGCGATGGAATGCATCGGTGGAGGCGGCGTGATGGAGGACTCGCCAATGCCCAGGTTGTTCCGCGAGTCGCCCGTCAATGCCATCTGGGAAGGCAGCGGCAACGTCCAGTGCCTGGACGTGCTGCGCGCGGTGCGCAGGAGCCCGGACGCCCTGGAGGCTTTCTTCCGCGAGGTCGAGTCGGCCCGCGGCGCGCATCCGGCGCTCGACCGGCTGGTCGCCACGCTGTTGAGGGAGTTTGGCGATCAAGCCGACCTGGAATCGCGGGCGCGGTCGCTGGTGGACAGGATGGCGCTGGCCCTGCAGGCGTCGCTGCTGCTGCGGCACGCGCCGCCATTCGTGTCGGACGCGTTCTGCCGCTCGCGCCTCGAGTGTGTCGGTGCGCACCAGTATGGCGCGCTTCCTCGTGGCGTCGATCGCGCGGGGATCATCGGTCGGGCGATGCCCCGGTCCGGCT
>JAGTSG010000048.1 GCA_018261655.1 Pseudomonadota bacterium
GAGCTCGGGAACGCGAACTGGGCGCGTTCCGCGGCGTCTCCCGGCCAGCGCTGCGTGACCGTCTTGCGCTGGGTGTAGAAGCGCACCGCGTCCGGGCCGTAGGCGGCCAGCGGCCCGAACAGCGAGCGCTTCCAACCGCCGAAGCTGTGGAAGGCGACGGGCACCGGCAGCGCGACGTTGACGCCCACCATGCCCACCCGGATGTTGTCGGTGAACCAGCGCGCCGTGCCGCCGTCGCGCGTGAACAGGCAGGTGCCGTTGCCGAACTCGTGGCCGTCCACCAGCGCCATCGCCTCGACGAGCGACCCGACGCGCACGACGCAGAGCACCGGCCCGAAGATCTCCTCGCGGTAGATCCGCATCGCGGGCTGCACGTGATCGAACAGGCATCCGCCGAGGAAATAGCCCTGCTCGTTGCCGGGGATCCGGATCCCCCGGCCGTCGCAGACCAGTTCCGCGCCCTCGGCGACGCCGAGGTCGACGTAGCCGCGCACCTTCTCGAAGTGCTCGCGCGTGACCAGCGGGCCCATCTCCGCGCCGGGCATCGTGCCCGGACCCACCCTGAGCCGGCCGACCTGCGCCGCCAGCTTTGCCACGACCGCGTCCGCGGTGGCCTCGCCCACGCAGACGGCGACCGAGATGGCCATGCAGCGCTCGCCGCAGGATCCGTAGGCCGCGCCCATCAGCGCCGCGACCGCGTTGTCGAGGTCGGCGTCCGGCATGACGATCGCGTGGTTCTTCGCGCCGCCGAGCGCCTGGACGCGCTTGCCGTTCGCGCTGCCGGTACGGTAGATGTACTCGGCCACAGGCGTGGAGCCGACGAAGCTGATGGCCTGCACGCGAGGGTCCGCGAGCAGCGCGTCCACCGCCTCGCGGTCGCCGTTCACGACGTTGAACACGCCGTCGGGGAGGCCGGCCTCCTTGAGCAGTTCAGCGAGCAGCAGCGCGGTGCTCGGGTCCTTCTCCGAGGGCTTCAGTACGAAGCTGTTGCCGCAGGCGAGCGCCATGGGAAACATCCACATCGGCACCATCGCCGGGAAGTTGAACGGCGTGATGCCGGCCACCACTCCGAGCGGCTGGAACTCGGACCAGCTGTCGATGGCAGGCCCCACGTCCTTGCTGTGCTCGCCCTTCAGCAGCTCCGGTGCGCCGCAGGCGTACTCGACGACCTCGATCCCGCGCAGGACTTCGCCGCGCGCATCGTCGAGGACCTTGCCATGCTCCTCGGTGACCTGCGCCGCGAGCCGGTCGAGATTGCGCTCGAGGAGTTCCTTGAAGCGGAACATGACCCGCGCGCGCTTGAGCGGCGTGGTCGCGCGCCAGGCAGGGAACGACGCCGCGGCCGCCGCGACGGCGGACGTGACGTCCTCGCGCGAGGCCGCCGCGACCTCGCGGATGACTCTCCCGATGGCCGGGTTGGCCACCGGCAGGCAGCGCCCCGCTGCGGCGACGTGCCGTCCCCCGATGAAATGACCGACGACCGGCAGCCCGGACCCGGAAGGCTTGGCAACGACCTGGCTCATGCGTGATCACCCATTTGCTTCTTCGGTGCCGGGTCCGGGGTTTCGGGGGTGTTCCGTGCCGTGTTCGCACGCAAGACCCCCGAAACCCCCGGCCCGGCAGCGGATGTGGCACCGTATAGTAACGGGATGGGAAGGACGCCGGCGCCTGGGATCGTCTACACGACCGGACTGGGCGCGATCTGCCCCGGTTGCCGGCGCCCTGTCGCCGACTGCGTCTGCCGCAAGGCGGACGGGCGGCCGGCGCGGGACCAGGTGATCAGGGTGTCGCGGGAGGTTGCCGGCCGCAAGGGCAAGGGGGTGTCCGTCGTGACCGGCCTGCCGCTCGGACCGGCGGAACTCGAGACCCTTGCTGGCGATCTCAAGCGCCGTTGCGGGTCGGGCGGCACGGTCCGGGACGGCCGGATCGAGATCCAGGGCGACCACCGCGACCTGCTGGTCGAGGAACTCGGGAAGCGCGGCTACAAGGTCAAGCGAGCCGGCGGCTGAGCCGGCCTTCGAGCAAAGGGGAACTCGCACATGGGAATGACGTACCTGCTGGCCGGCATGGCCCTCTTCTTCGGGGCGCACTCGACGGCGATCATTGCGCCGGCGTGGCGCGACCGGATGGCGGCCCGGCTCGGTGAGAACGCCTGGAAAGCCGTCTACAGCGTCGCCTCGATCATGGGATTTCTCCTGATGATCAAGGGCTATGGCCTTGCGCGCGCGGAACCAGTGCCGCTGTACTTCCCGCCCACGTGGCTCAGGCACGTGGCGGCGCTGCTGATGCTGCCGGTGTTCCCCCTGCTCCTGGCCACCTACCTGCCGGGACGCATCAAGTCGGGCATCAAGCACCCGATGCTGACCGCGACCAAGCTCTGGGCCGTGGCCCACCTGCTGGCCAACGGCATGCTGGCCGACGTGCTGCTCTTCGGCGGTTTCCTGGCCTGGGCGGTGGCCGACCGGATCTCGCTCAAGCGGCGCCCGTCGCGACCCGGCAGGGCGTTGCCGGAAGGGCGGTTCAACGACCTGGTCGCCGTGGTCGCGGGATTCGCGCTGTACGTCTGGTTCGTCGCGCGTGGCCACCTGTACCTGTTCGGCGTCTCCCCGATGGGCGGCGGCTGATCCGCCGCGCCCGCCTCGCGCCGCAACCCGGGAACCTGCCCACATGCCGAGCCGCAGCCTGCAGTCCATCATCGAATCGGTCGCCGCCTCCGACGGCGCCGGCGTCAAGCTGCGCCGCAGCCTGGGCCGCGCCCAGGGGCTGCGCCACGACCCGTTCCTGATGCTCGACGAGTTCTTCTCCGACAACCCGGACGACTATCTCGCCGGGTTCCCGTCGCATCCGCACCGTGGCTTCGAGACCGTCACCTACATGCTCGACGGCCACATGCGGCACGAGGACAGCGAGGGCAACCGCGGCGACCTCGGCCCCGGCGACGTGCAGTGGATGACCGCCGCGCGCGGCATCATCCACTCGGAGATGCCGCAGCAGGCCGAGGGCCGCATGCGCGGCTTCCAGCTCTGGCTCAACCTGCCCGCCACCGAGAAGATGCGCCCGGCCGAGTACCGCGACATCCCCGCGGCCGGGATTCCGGTGGTCGAGCTCGAGGCGGGCGGGTCGGTCAAGGTCATCGCCGGTGCCTTCGGCGACCGGCACGGACCGGTCGGCGGACGCACGACCGAGCCGCTGTTCCTCGACATCCGGCTCCCGGCCGGCGCGTCCGTGGACATCCCGGTCACGACCGGGCACAACGCGTTCCTGTATGCCTACGACGGCCAGGCGAGCGTCGGCCCCGACCGGCTGCTGCTGCCGCACCGGTCCGCGGGGCTGCTGTCGGACGGCGACCGCGTGGTCGTCACGGCCGGCCCCACGGGCGGCAATGCACTGCTGCTCGCCGGCAGGCCGCTGCGCGAGCCGGTGGTCCAGTACGGTCCGTTCGTGATGAACACGCGCGAGGAGATCGAGCAGGCGGTCCTCGACTACCAGCGCGGCCAGCTCGTCGCCCCGCGCCGCGCCTGACGCGCCCCGCCGGCGCGGCGCGCGCCGGGGGTGGCACAGCCCCCCGCCGATGCGGGACAATGTCAGGCTCACGAGGGCCGCGGCTTCCTGCCGTGGCCGGCAACGGGCACATCATCCATGGGACGCATCTTCGAAGTCAGGAAGCACGCGATGTTCGCGCGGTGGAACCGCATGGCGAAGCAGTTCGCGCGCATCGGCAAGGACATCACCATCGCGGTCCGCAGCGGCGGCGCGGACCCGAACAACAACCCGGCGCTGCGCCGGGTGATCCAGAACGCGCGCTCGATCAACATGCCCAAGGACAAGGTCGAGGCGGCGATCCGTCGGGCCTCGGGGCAGGAAGCGACCGACTACCAGGAAGTGCTGTACGAGGGCTACGCGCCGCACGGCGTGGCAGTGCTCGTCGAGACCGCGACCGACAACCCCACCCGGACGGTGGCCAGCGTCCGCAACATCTTCAACAAGTTCGGCGGCAACCTCGCCAGCAACGGCAGCGTCAGCTTCCTGTTCAGGCGCATGGGCGTGTTCCGCCTCGACCCGGCCGGGATCGACCAGGACGACCTCGAGCTCTACCTGATCGACCACGGGCTCGAGGAGATGGGCGAGTCCACCGGCGAGAAGGGCGAGCCGCAGATCGTCGTCCGCTGCGCCTTCGAGGACTTCGGCACGGTGCAGAAGGCGCTCGAGGACCGCGGCATCCAGCCGCTGTCGGCCGAGCACGAGTACATCTGCACCGTGCCCACCGAGCTGCCCGAGCCGCAGTCCACCGAGGCCCTCACACTGATCGACAAGCTGGAGCAGGACGACGACGTCCAGCGGGTGTTCCACACGCTGGCGTGAAGCGGGGTCACGACTCGCTGTGTCCCCCGGGGACAGGGCGGGGCCTGACCCCTCCGGAGTTCAATAGAACAGCGAGACCAGCGTCACGCTGACGATGCCGACGACGATCGCCGAGAACAGGCCGACACCGAACGGCTTGAGCCCGATGCTCCGGAGGCCCGCCACGCTGGTGCCGAGGCCTACGGCGGCCATCGCCACCGCCAGACAGTACTCCGCGACGGTCTTGGTGTTGTCGACCAGCAGCTTCCACTGCTCGTGGGTCAGCAGGCCCAGGACCTTCTCGTCGGCGCCGGCAGTGTCGCCGAGCGTGCGGATCAGGCTCATCAGCGCGAAGCCGATCACGAACAGGGGGACCATCGTGTACCACGGCGGCGGCGCGGCGCCTGCCGACGTGCGACGGTGGTAGTAGATGGACATGAGCGGGATCACCAGCAGCATGCCGAGGTTCCGCACCAGCTTGGTGACGGTCGCCACGTCGAGCGCCTTGGCGTCGCCGAAGTACTCCTGATAGACGAGCCCGGCGCCCGCCACCTGCGAGGTCTCGTGCACGGCGGTCCCGAGGAACAGCCCGGCCTTGAACGGATCGGCATCGAAGAACCAGTGGGCGGCAAACGGGTACACCAGCATCGCCACCACGCCGAACAGGGTGATGCAGGCCACGGCATAGCTGGTCTCGTCGTCCTTGGCGCCGATCGTGGGCGCCGTGGCGACGATCGCCGTCGCGCCGCAGATGGCGGTCCCGACCCCGATGAGCGTGCCCAGGCGGTCCGTCAGGCCGACGCGCTTCGCGACGTAGGACACCAGCACGATCGCCGTCAGGACGGTGCCGATGATGACCGGCAGCGCCTTGATGCCGATCTCGCCCGCCTCCGCAAGGCTCAGGCGGATGCCGAGCAGCACGATGCCGAGCCGCAGGATCCTCACCACGCTGAACTTGATGCCGGGCTGGGTCGCCGCCGGCAGCTTGACCAGGTTGCTGACCGCGATGCCGATCAGGATGGCCATCATGATGCCGCTGATGGGGCTCTTGGGCAGGCCCATCAGCGTCGTGCCGATGAAGTCCGCCGACCAGCCGCCGGCCACCGCGATGGCGAGCGCGAGCAACAGCCCGGGCAGGATGTTCATGGTTGATGTCCCTTGGTCATTGAGGTCGTCACGCATCGGGGCCGGTCAGGCCCGGGGCGCCGAAGCGCTGCGCCCCGCACAGGCGGGGCGCAGCGGTCAGGCGGCGTTCACTTGCCCCAGGCGTAACTGAATTCCAGGTCCCACTGGTCCATTTCGAAGGTCACGGTCTGCGAGGGGTCGAAATTCTGCGGGCCGCTGACCTTCACCGAGGGCGCGTACATGAACGACATGCTGAAGTCGTGGCCGCTGTCGAGCTTCTTCGTGAAGCCGATGGTGTAGTGCTCCTCCATCACGCCCGGCGCCAGGATGTTGAAGGTCATCTGGTCCTCGGGAATGGGCTGGTCGGTGGTGCTGGCGCCGACGCGGAAAGTCCAGTCCTCGCCGTACTTCCACGCCGCACCCAGGCTGTAGACCGTCATGTCCTCCCAGCCGAAGCCCGCGCCATGTTTGCCGCCCAGGCAACTCTCGAGGTCGGTGCCACCCTGGCCGGCCGTCGGGCAGGCGAAGATGCTCTGGATCGGGTTGCTGACCGAGGGGATCCCCTCGTAATAGATCTGCTGCAGGCCCGCCGTGAACGTCAGCCCCGCGTTCGGCCTGAAGGCGATGCCGAAATCGAGGTGCGCCGGGACGTCGAAGCCGCCCTTCTCCGCGAACAGGTCCTTGTACTTGTCGAACTCCGTCATCATGATCTCGGACGTGTAGCCGAGCGCGACACTGAACTTTTCCGTCGGGTTCCACTGGAAGCCCAGCGATCCGCCGATGCCGTAGCCCCAGTCGTAGCCGTTGTTCGACAGGTTGGGCGGCAGGACCGTCCCGCCGCTCTCCGCGAAGGTCTTCGTGTAGGGCGCAAACGCCGACACGCCGACGGCGCGGAAGCGCTGGATCCCGATGATCGCCGCGGCGCCGACGGAAACCGTCCTCTCCGCGTTGTTCCAGGCATAGGCCGTGTTCAGGAAGCCCTGCATCAGGTCCACGCCGGCCGTCGTGTGGTCTTCGCCGAACAGGCTGCCGCCGTAGGTGCCGTCGTAGGTCGTGACGGGCGCCGGGCCGGGGCCGTCCGGGTCGAAGGTGGCGTCGCCGCCGCGCCACTCGGTGTTCATGCCGCCGCGCGCGTAGAACGACAGCGCGATGGTGTTCTGCTCGTCGCGCTTCCAGCTCTTCGCCACGTACGGAATGAAAAACAGCTCGTTCTCGCTGCTGATGCTGTTCGGGCCGATCGTGAAAGTGCCGCCCTGGCCGTCGTACAGGCTCGAGGAGGTCTCGTAGTCCCGCATCGGACTGAACATCGAGAGGCCGAGCTCGAGCCGCTCGCCGACGAAGGCGATGCCGGCGGGATTGCTGGCGACGATGGCCACTTCCTGCGGATCCGCGACGCCGGAGCCGGCGATGCCCTTGCTCTGGGTGCCCACGCCATGGGTCAGGTAACCGTTGGTGGCGTTCGCGCTTCCTGCGGCGGCCATGGCCAGGACGGCCGCGACCGACAGCAGGACCTTGTTAGACCGGACTGTCATATTCGTCTTCTCCCGCGGAGGGCCGGTGCCGGCGCCCGCTCAAGTGTCCCCGAACCGATGTTTCCGCCCGCCTGTCGCCGTCGCCCCCGGGCGGCGCCGCGCGACGCAAAAAAAGGCCAGCGTCAGCCGGCCTTCCTGATCACGAACCTGAAGATCTTCCCGTCGTTCTGCTGCTCCACGAGCGAGTGGCCCGTGGTGCGGCAGAACGCCTCGAAATCCTTGATGCTGCCGGGGTCGGTAGCGAGGATCTCGAGTGTCTGGCCCGCCGCCATTCCTGCCAGGGCCTTCTTCGCCCGCAGGATGGGCAGGGGACAGTTCAATCCCTTTGCATCAAGGACCTGGTCTGCCATTGCCTTCTGCCTCGTTGTCGCGAGCGCTGCGCGCTCAGATGAAAAGGTTGATGTCCGACTGCGTCGCCACCTCGATGTAGGTGGCCGCGCCGCCGAGCTCGATGCCGCCGATCATGTCGTCGAGCGAGTACTCGAACAGGTCCATGGTCATCTGGCAGGCGATCATCCTGATGTCCGACTCGACCGCGAGGGAGCGCAGCTCCTCGATCGAGGCGACGCCCTTCTTCTTCATCATGTTCTGCATCATGGCCGTCGCGCCGGCGTCCACGAACGGGATCATGGACATGATGTTCGGCATTCCCATGTGCATGCCGGCCATCGGCATCTTCATGGCCGGGTTGCCGAGCGGCGACATCTGCAGGTCGAGCTTCTTGAGCAGCAGCGGCAGGCCGTAGAACGTGAAGAACATGGTCACGTTGAGCCCCAGCGCAGCGGCCGTGGTGGACAGGATGAAGGGCGGATACGCCCAGTCGAGCGTGCCCTTGGTGACGATGATGGACATGCTCTTGGTGCCATCTGCAGACATAGGTGCTCCCTTGCAGGTGTGTCGGCGGCGGCAGATATAACAGGCTTTGCTTAATTAGCAAAGAGTAATAAGGTTAGCGGCCGGTCACCTCTCAAGGTGCCAGCTTCCCTTTTCCGGGGACAATACGGATCGGTTGGGTCGGAAGCATCGGGAGTTATCGCGTTGCAGCAAGCCGCGTTGGCCGAGAACGGCGCGAACCCCGCCCGGGCCACCTTCGTCGGCAGCCCGATGGGCCGCCGGCCCGTGCTGGCCGGGCGCAATCACCCGCTCGCCATTGCCCGGGTCGCGACCGTCATGGAGTTGTCGCGACTGCTGGGCTGGCTGGGCGACGGCGACTTCCGGCAGAGCCCCGAGGCCACCGTCGAACAGTTGGCCAGCTTCCACACGCGCGCCTACCTGGCCGCGCTGCGCCAGGCCGACGCGACGCAGCAGGTCGAACCCACGGTGCGCGAGCGTCACCACATCGGCAACTTCGAGAACCCGGTCTTCCCGGGCGTCTTTCGCCAGGCGGCGCTGGCGGTCGGCGGGTCGATCCTCGCGGCCGACCTCGCGCTCGAGGGCCTGACGCCGTTCCACCCCGCCGGCGGGACGCACCATGGCCGGCCGGACCGGGCCAGCGGCTTCTGTTTCTTCAACGACCCGGTCTTCGCCATCCGGCGCCTGCTGGAGCGCGGCGTCGGGCGGGTGGCGCACGTGGACCTCGATGCCCATCACGGCGACGGCGTCGAGGAAGCGTTCGCCCGGGAACCGCGGGTCCGCACGATTTCGGTCCACGAGGCCGGCCGCTGGCCGCATTCGGGCGCCACGCCGGGCCGCGGCGCCGGCGACGCCTGGAACCTGCCGGTGCCGAGGGGCCTGACCGACAGCGAGTTCGGATTTCTGCTCGACGAGGCCGTACTGCCGACGGTCGAGGCGTTTTCCCCCGGCGCGATCGTCATCACCTGCGGGGCGGACGGGCTGGACGGCGACCCGCTGGCGGGCATGCAGCTCAGCAACGTCGCCTTGTGGGACGCGGTGGACCGGGTCCGGGCGCTGGCGCCGCGGGCGGTCGTGCTCGGCGGCGGGGGCTACAACCCGTGGACCGTGGCGCGCTGCTGGACCGGGCTGTGGGGCCGCCTGTCCGGCCGGACGCTTCCGGAGACGCTGCCCGACGCGGCGCGGAACCTGCTCGCCAGCCTGAGCTGCGACCTCATCGACGAGGACGAGGTCCGTGCCGACTGGATCTCCACACTGGCGGACGAGCCCCGACATGGCAGGATTCGTCCTGACGTGCGCGAGCTGGCCGGCGCCTTCGGGCGCGACTGACGATGCCGGGCGAACCTGACGGAGGAAGCATGCGCTGGTTCGATTCGTTGCGCGGGATCGAGGAACTGGAGGACGCCACGCTGGACGAGGCGCTGGTCGCCGAGTTCCAGGCCGCGTCCGGCACGGCGCCGTCGCGGCCGCTGCGGTTCTCGACCCCGACCTTCCGCGACTACACGAGCACCGAGCTCAAGGGCTGCTCGAAGAACAGCTTCCCGTCCTTCTCCATCACCGGCGGCGCCTGCGGGCTGAACTGCGACCACTGCCAGGCCAAGATCCTCGAGCCGATGATCCCGGCGACCTCCCCCGAGATCCTCGACATGAAGGTCCGGCACCTCGTGCACACGCAGAACCTGCAGGGCTTCCTGCTCTCCGGCGGCTCGAGCAAGCGCAACGAGATCCGCTACGAGCGCTATTACCCGGTGGTCGAGCGCCTGAAGCGCGACTTTCCGCAGATGCGCATCGCCATCCACACGGCGCTGACCGACGAGAGGGGCGCGCGGGCGATGGAGGCCGCGGGCGTCGACACCGCCATGATGGACGTCATCGGCGCGGACCAGACCATCCGCGAGGTCTACCACCTCGACCGCCCGGTCGAGGACTTCGAGGCGACGCTCGCAGCGCTGTGCGCGACCTCCATGGAGATCACGCCGCACATCGTCATCGGCCTGCACTACGGCCGCCTGCTCGGCGAGACCCGGGCGCTCGACATCGTGTCCCGCCACGACGTCAATGCGCTGGTGCTGGTGGTGATCATGCCCTTCTACGCGGCGCCTGGCATGTTCGCGACGCCGGACACCAGCGACGTCGGCCGCATCTTCCTGGAGGCGCGCAGGCGCCTGCCGGACCGCCAGGTGCTGCTCGGCTGCGCACGCCCCCCCGGCATGCACAAGCGCATCACCGACGCCTATGCGGTGATGGCCGGACTCGACGGCATCGCCTTCCCGGCCGACGGTACGGTGGCGGTGGCGCAGGCGGTCGGGCGGCCGTATTCGCAGGAACACGCCTGCTGCGCGATCAAGCTCGGCCGGAGCCGCCCGGCGGCCGTCACCAGCCCCTGCGCCGCCTGAAGGCGACGAAGCACGACCAGCGAGACCCACCATGAGCTGCATCAAGAACACTTCCGGCACGACGGTCGAGGCCACGCCCGACGGCCTCGGCTTCAACGCCTTCACGGCCATGCAGCCGCGGCCGCCGGCGAGGACCCCGCAGGAGCTGCGCAACGGCCGCCGCGTCAAGGACGCAGACCTGCCGCCCGCGGGCGTCTACCTGCCCAACAACAACGTGCTCACCCCCCACATGCGCTCGCCCGAGTACGTGCAACTGTCCACGGCCGCGGCGATGACGCTCGGCTTGATGCCCGGGAAGATGCACCGCTGCGGGTGCACGCGCTGCCTGAACCTGCTGCTGACCTACCCCGAGGGCTGTCGCGCCAACTGCGCCTATTGCGGCCTGGCGCGGCATCGCGAGGCCGAGCGCGACTACGCCGACCGCAACTTCATCCGCGTGGACTGGCCGGCAGTGCCGATGGAACAGGTGGTGGACATCGTCGCGCGCGACGTGGCGGCGAGCCCGTTCCACCGCATGTGCATCTCGATGATCACCCACCCCCGCTCGGACGAGGACACCGTGTCGGTGCTGAAGGCCTGGACCGCGCGCATCGATCCCGGCGCGATTCCGGTGTCCATCCTCTCGAACCCGACCACGATGACCGGGGACGACGTGAGGCGCCTCAGGGACCTCGGCGCGGACATCTTCACGGTGGCGCTCGATGCCGCCACGCCCGCCCTCTTCGACCGCACCCGCGGCAAGGGGGTGCAGTCGCCGCACAAGTGGCAGAAATACTGGGAAATCCTCCTCGAGGCCCGCAACGTCTTCGGGCCGCAGAAGTTCGGCGCGCACATCATCATCGGCATGGGCGAGACCGAGTACGAGGCGCTCGAGCTGGTGCAGCGGCTGGTGGACCTGGGCGGCCACAGCCACATGTTCTGCTTCTTCCCGGAGCAGGGGTCGCTGATGGACCACCTGCCGGCGACGCCGCGCGACCAGTGGCGGCGCGTGCAGCTGGCGCGCTACCTGATCGACTACGCGGGCGTGCGGCTCGAGCAGATGTCCTTCGACGAGCACGGGAGGGTGAGCGACTACGGGCTGCCGGCCTCGGAGCTGGACGCCGTGATCGATGACGGGGTCGCGTTCCGCACCTCCGGCTGCCCCGGCAAGTTCCGCGACGACGTCTCCGCCTGCGACCGCCCGTACGGCGACTCGCCGCCGTCGAACATCGCCAGCTACCCGTTCCAGCCGAACAGGACGGACCTGCGCAGGATCCGCCGGCAGCTGGCCATCCCCGTCGTGCGGGCCTGACCCGGGCATGGCCAGCGGCTTCCGGGTCGTCGACGCCGGCCGGCGCGAGGGCCGCTTCAACATCGCCCTCGACCAGGCGATGATCGAGCTGCACCAGGCGGGACGCATCCCCGACACCATCCGCTTCATCCACTTTCCACCGACGGCGCTGGTGGGCCGCCACCAGGTGCTCGGACGCGAGCTGGACCTGGCGTTCTGCCGCCGCGAGGGCATCGGCACTGCGCGTCGCATCACCGGCGGCGGCGCCATCTACATGGACGAAGGCCAGCTCGGCTGGGCGCTGGTCTTTCACCGGCGCACGCTGGGGGTCGCCGCGCTCGGCGAGGTGGCGCGCGCGGTGTGCGAGGCCGTGGCCGCGGGCCTGGCCCGCCTCGGGCTGGACGCGCGCTACCGCCCGCGCAACGACATCGAGATCGACGGCCGCAAGGTCAGCGGCACCGGCGGGTTCTTCGACGGCGACACCCTGATCTACCAGGGCACGGTGCTGGTGGACCTCGACCCGGGCCGCATGCTGTCGGCGCTCAAGGTGCCGTCGGCGAAGCTGGCCCGGCACGGCGCAGCCAGCGCCGCGCAACGCGTGGTGACGCTCAGGGAACTGCTGGGCGCGGCGACGCCGACGATGGCGCAGCTCGAGGACGCCCTGCTCGCCGGGTTCGCCGGGCGGCTCGGGCTTTCCTGGTACCGGGCGGCACTGACGGAAGCCGAGGAAGCACTGGCGCAGCGCCTGCACGACGAGGAAATCGGCACGGATGAATTCGTGCACGAGATCGACGAGGCGGACCAGGCCGCCAGCCTCACCGGCGAGCACGCCGGCCCGGGCGGCACGGTCGCGGCCCAGGTCCGGCTGGAGGGTGTCCCCGGCAACCGCATCGGGCAGGTCATCTTCACCGGCGACTTCTTCGTCGCGCCGCCCAGGGTCGTCTTCGACCTCGAGGCGGCGCTGAAGGGCCTGCCGCCGGCCGCGGCCGGCCCGGCGGTGGAGGACTTCTTCCGGGATCGCGAGCTGGCGGCGCTGAGCGTAACGCCGGCCGACTTCCGGCGCGCCCTCGAGGCAGCGCTCGGCGGCACGTCCGGCGGACCGGAGGGGAGCCGGTGATCGTCCGGACGCTGGCCACGATCCAGCACACGTCGGCCGACTATCTCGGGCTGGTCGAGGACCATCTCGAAGGTCGCCGCATCCGCTTCCGGTACTACCGGCCCTTCACCGGGGGACGCTCGCTGCCCGGTCCGGACGACGTGGCCGGCGGCCTCGTGCTGCTCGGCGGCGGTCCCTGGGGCAGCGCCGGCGGGCGCGACGTCCCGACGCTCGGGGCCGAGGTCGAACTCGCCCGTCACGCGCTGGCGACGGGCAGCCCGGTCCTCGGCATCGGCCTCGGGGCGCAGATCCTGTGCAGGGCCGCCGGCGGCGGCTCGGCGGCGGCGCCGCTGCTCTTCGACGTCGGCGAAGGCCGGCGCACCCGGGACGACGCCCTGAACGGCTTCCTGCCCGAGCGCTTTCCGCTGGTCCGCTACCTGCGCGACCGGCCGGTACTGCCCGACGGCGCGCAGGTCCTCGCCGTGGATGAGCAGGGCGAGCCCTGCATCTTCCGCATCGGAACGCGCGCGCTGGGCTTCACCGGCCATCCCGGGATGAAGACGGCGATGGTCGAGGACCTGATCATGGAATTCGAGGAAGGTCCGGCCGACCCGGCGCCGGGCCTCGTGGCGCTGCGCGAACGTCGGCAGGCGATCGAGGACGCGCTGGTGCCGATCATGACCGGCGTGGTACAGGTCTTGGGCCTGATGGAGCCCTGACCGGGCGGCCGTTCGCAGGGCGAAACCAGCCCGTCGATGTCCAGTATAGGCAAGGGCTGCTGCCGGGCCGACGATGGCGCTTGGCAAACGTGATGAAAGTATATTAGTGTCGGCTAATACGTATCGCGGCGCAGGTTGCTGCGCTGCGGCAATTTTTGCGTCCCCGGCGGAGAGCACCCATGGCTAGCAAGCTCGTGATCGTGATGGCCAACACTGACCCGCGCAACGGCGAGGAACTCGGCGCGCCGATCTTCCAGGCCACCGTCGCCGCGGCGATGGAGTACGAGGTCGAGGTCATCTGCACCGCCACCGCCGGGCGCCTGATGAAGAAGGGCGTCGCCGACAAGCTGTTCGTGAAGGAAGGGTCGCCGAAGACCGTCTACGACTTCATCAAGGACGCCCACGAAGCCGGCGCCAAGTTCTACTGCTGCTCGCCGAACCTCGACCTGCACGACATGACGACCGAGGACCTGATCCCGGAGTGCAGCGGCATCGTCGGCGGCGCGCACCTGATCGAGCAGATCATGGAGGACGAC
>JAGTSG010000014.1 GCA_018261655.1 Pseudomonadota bacterium
ATGACGGGGAACTTAAGCTTTCACTTCACTCTGATGACGCGGCGGGAAAGCGGTGGCGACCGGCGGCCGCCGGCATCCGGGCTTGGTGAACAGCAGGTGGACGTCACCCAGCTGCCGCTCGAGGAACCCGCCCTCGCAGTAGCAGAGGTAGAACTCCCACATGCGCACGAACTCGTCCGGGTAGCCCAGCGCACGGACCTCGGGAAGGCGGGCGAAGAACCGCTCGCGCCAGTGCCGGAGCGTCGTGGCGTAGTGCGGGCCGATGTCCTCGAGGTGAAAGAGCTTCATGTCCGTGGCGCGCCTCGCGGACTCCAGGATCACGCTCACCGACGGGATGAAGCTGCCCGGGAAGATGAAACGCTGGATGAAGTCGACGGACTTCAGCGCCTGCTCGTAGAACTGGTCCTGGAGCGTGATCGCCTGGATCAGCGCGGCGCCCCGTGGTTCGAGCAGCGCCGAGCACTTGCCCAGGTAGGTGTCGAGGTAGCGATGCCCGACGGCCTCGACCATCTCGATCGACGCCAGCTTGTCGTAGGTGCCCTTCAGGTCCCGGTAGTCGTCGAGCAGCAGGGTCACCTGCGAGCCGAGGCCCTCGCGGGCGATCAGGTCCGCGGCGTAGTCGTGCTGCTCGCGTGAGATCGTCGTCGTCGTGACGTGCACGCCGTAGTGCTTCGCCGCGTGCACGGCCAGCCCGCCCCAGCCGGTGCCGATCTCGACCAGCCTTTCGCCGGGGCGCAGGTCGAGCTTGCGGCACACGGCGTCGAACTTGGCGACCGAGGCCTCGTACAGGCTCGCCTGCGGCGTCTCGAAGATGCCGCAGGAGTAGGCCATGGTCTCGTCCAGGAACAGGCGGAACAGGTCGTTGCCGAGGTCGTAATGCGCGGCGATGTTGCGGCGGCTGCCTTCGGGGCTGTTGCGGTTCAACCAGTGCAGGAGGCGCCGCAGCGGGGCGCTGACGACGGCGAGACCGGAATCCATGGCGTTCATCAGCTCACGGTTGACCACCATGATGCGCACGAGCGCCGTGAGGTCGTCGCAGGTCCAGTCGCCGCGGATCCACGACTCGCCGGCGCCGACGGTCCCGCCGAACGCGGCGTCCGCCCAGAACTGCGGGTGCCTCACCTCGAGGGTCGCGGACAGCGGGCAGCGGGCCGTGCGGCGCCCGAAGTCGAGCGTCTCGCCGTCCTCGACGATGCGCAGCCGCCCGTCGGGGAGGCGGGAGAACAGGCCGAGCATCGAGCGCCGGCCGAGTGCCTGGATGGGGCCTGCCTGCGCGACCGGGCTCGCACCTGCCGCGGGAACGATGGAAGGCTTCATGGGGAGGTCCTCGTCGTTGCGGTCTCGCGGGGCCCGGACTTCGACGGGTGGGTGAAGACGGGGACCCGCTTCAGCAGCAGGCGCAGCGCCTGCCAGTAGATCATCGCCACGACCTTCAGCGTCATGAGCGGGTAGGCGAGCAGGGCGCGATCCAGCGCGCGCGCACTGATCGGCTCCCGCCTGAGGTCCAGCGTGGCGTCGAACACGCGCTCGCCGTCACGGTGGTTCTCCACGTGCACGTGCAGCGAGGGGCCCGGCTCGTCGAATCGCCAGTCGTAGTCCATGCCCATCGGCATGAAAGGCGAGACGTGAAATGCCTTCGCGAACCGCCAGCACAGGGCGCGGCCCTCGCGTTTGGCGGTGCCGGCGTCCAGCACGTAGGCATGGCGCTCGTCCCAGGGCGTATTGTTGATGTCCGCCACGACGTAACGCACGGCGGTCCCGGTGGCGTCGAAGCAGTAGTAGAACGTCACCGGGTTCATGCAGTAGCCGAAGTAGCGCAGGTGGGTGAGCATGCGGATCGGCCCGTCGGGTCGCACGCCCGCCTGCGCCTCGACGCGCGCGCGGACTGCTTCGTCGAGCGGCAATTCCGCGGGACCGAGGTAGTCGCTGCGACGGAACCAGGCCGGCGCCGGCCGCCGGGCCGACCACAGCCAACTGGCATCGAAGACGCCGGGGAGCTCTGCCAGGTCGAGATAGACCATGAACAGCCGGTAGCGGAAGGCGTTCCCCGCCGGCGCCCGGCGGCGATGCCTAACCCACCCTGCGTAGAGGCAGCTCTGCACTGTCTGTCCACCGCTCGAACTGCGACAGGACCGTGAGCCCGCTGACGAGGCCGTCCTCGTGGAAGCCACTGCGCCAGTATGCGCCGCAGTAGAAGCTGCGGCGCTGGCCGCTGATCTCGCCGTGGCGCTTCTGCGCGGCGACACCCTCCGGCGTGTAGACCGGATGGCTGTAGCTGAACCGGCGCAGGACCTGCTTCTCGTCGACCAGGTCACCGAGGTTGAGCGACACCAGGTAGCGGCGCCGCGTCCCGAGCGCCTGCAGCACGTTCATGTCGTAGGTCAGGGCCACTCCGCGACCCGCGTCGCGGCGCAGGTGATAGTTCCACGCCGCGCGGGCCAGCGGACGCCGCGGCAGCACCGACTCGTCGGTGTGCAGGATCACGTCGTTGGGCGCGTAGGGGAACGCGCCGAGGATCTGCCGCTCCGCGTCGGACGCGTCCTCGAGCATCGCCAGCGCCTGGTCGCTGTGGCAGGCGAACACGACGGCATCGGCGTGGACGGTCTCGCCGCGGCGGGTTCGCAGCACGACCTCGTGCGGCAGGCGCCGCACCGATGCCACCGGCGTCGAGGTGCGGATCGACCGGGCGAACGGCGCGGCCAGCTTGCGGACGTACTCCCGCGAGCCGCCGGTGACCGCCTTCCACTGCGGGCGGTCGTCGACGGAAAGGAATCCGTGCCGGTGGAAGAAGTCGATGAAGAAGCGTGCCGGGAAGCGCAGCATCGCGTCGGCGTCGGCCGACCAGATGGCGCGGCCCATCGGCACGATGTAGCGCTCGATGAAGGCGCCGCGGAACCCGTGCGCCTCGAGCCAGTCCCCGAGCGGCGTGTTCTCGTCGCCCGCGGCGAGGAAGCGCGGTGCGACGCGGTTGAAGCGCAGGATCTCCCAGATCATGTGCAGGAACCGCGGGTTCAGCAGGTTGCGGCGCTGCGCAAACAGCGCGTTGACGGAGGTGCCGTTGTACTCGAGCCCGGTGCGCTCGCATTGCAGGCTGAAGCTCATGTCCGACGGCTGCCAGGCAACGCCGAGCCGCCCGAGCATCGCGATGAAGTTCGGGTAGGTCCAGTCGTTGAAGACGATGAAGCCCGTGTCCACGGCGACGAGGCGGCCGTCTTCCTCGACGTCGACCGTGCTGGTGTGGCCGCCGACCCAGTCCTCGGCCTCCAGCACCGTCAGCTCGTGGCGGCCTGCGAGTCCCGCCGCGACGGTGAGGCCTGCGATGCCGCTGCCGACGATGGCGACCCTCATGGCCGGTCTCCCGGCCGCGCGTCGCGCACCGCCACGGGAATCGGCTTCAGGTCCCAGACGACGCCGAGCCACGACAGCAGCTTCAGGCCGTACCAGGTCAGGTCGATTTCCCACCAGTAGAAGCCCTGGCGGACCGAGCTGGGATAGTGGTGGTGGTTGTTGTGCCAGCCCTCGCCCAGCGTGAGCAGCGCCAGCCAGAAGTTGTTGCGGCTGTCGTCGCCGGTGGCGTAACGCTGCCGGCCGAACACGTGGCACAGCGAGTTGATGGTGTAGGTCGCGTGGTACACGGCCACCGTGGACACGAAGAAGCCCCAGACCAGCAGCTGACCGCCGCTGGTGCCGAGTTCCGGCCGGTGGGCCTCGAGCCAGTTGCCGGCCCACAGCAGGGCCACGGCCAGCGCGACCGGCGCCACGATGTCGAACCGGTCCAGCCAGCGCAGTTCCGGGAATCGCTCCAGGTCCTTCACGCGCGAGAGATCCGGCCGGAAGCCGCCCTGCGTGAGGAACCACCCCATGTGGCTCGACAGGAAGCCCTTGTGCCGTGGCGAGTGCGGGTCCTCGGGACGGTCCGAATAGGCGTGGTGGTGCCGATGGTGCGCCGCCCACCAGAGCGGACCGCGCTGCGCTGAACTGGCGCCGAGCAGGCCGAAGAGGAACTGGGCAGTACGCGAGGTCCTGAAACTGCGGTGGGAGAAGTAGCGGTGGTAGAAGCCCGTGACCGCGAACATCCGCAGCACGTATAGCGCCGCGGCCACGGCCAGGGCGGTGGCGCTGACGCCGACCTGGAAGACGGCCAGGCAGGCAGCGTGCATCAGGATGAACGGCACGATGCGCATCCAGTCCACCGCGTCGGGGCGGGCCGGCGCAGGCAGGTCGGCGTGGTCCGAGGCGATCCACCGCAGCAGCGCCCGCCAGGGGCGCCAGGCGTCCTGCGTCGCGGCGCGCTGCATCAGCGGTCGTTTCCTTGCTCGCCGAGCAGCTGCGCGCGCAGGTCCTGGATCGCCGTCCGCGAGTCGAGCCAGATCCTGAGGAAGGCGGGACCGAACTCAGGGTCCTTCACCTGGCCGAGCAAGCCCCGGCTGTCGAAGAACAGGGTTCCCTGGCCCGGCACCACGACGGCGGTGAGGTTGTCGCCACGGGCGACGTCCTTCCAGATCCGGTCGAGCTCGCGGGACCAGGCCGTCCGCGCGGGCGCCGGGGCGAGCGCGAGGCGTTCCCACTCGCCTGCGGTGATCTCGATCAGCTGCTGGCGCGAGAACTTGCGCTCGTACCACAGCGCGAGCGCCACCGGCTTGCCGCCCTCGAATCCGTCGAAGCGGCCATCGGCGGTCCACAGGCTGGCCTCGTAGATGCCGAGACCGAGCCAGGTCAGGCGACCCTGTCCGACCTGGCGCAGGTCGTGTCCGGCGTCGCGCACGCTCGCCGGCAGGCCGGCCTGCGCCGACGTGGCCATCAGCCCCGCCGCAATCAGCCCGATCCAGGCTGCCGCCCTGTGTTTCCTCAAGTCGAACCCTCCCTGTCCAGTACAGGCGTGGATGGCATGGAGACCGCGTGGTACCCCTGCCTTTCGCGGGCTGCCGGACGTTGGATTCGTGTTCCGCGACGCGACCGGTCAGGCGCCGGCCTTGAGGGCCTCGAAGCGGCGCAGCGCGTCGTCGCGGCTGCCGCGCGGATCGACGATGGGCTCCGGGTAGGTCACGCCGGGCGTGACCCCGGCCGCGGCCAGCGCATCCGCCGGCGCGGCCCACGGGCAGTGCACCCAGCGGTCGGGCAGGGCGGCGAGTTCTGGGATCCAGCGCCGGATGTAGTGCCGGCCGGGATCGAACTTCTCCGCCTGAAGGACCGGGTTGAAGACCCGGTAGTAGGGAGCCGCGTCGGCGCCGCATCCGGCGGTCCACTGCCAGCCCAGCGTGTTGTTCGCCAGGTCGGCATCCACCAGCGTGTCCCAGAACCAGCGCGCGCCCTCGAGCCAGTGCATGAACAGGTTCTTGGTGAGGAGCGAGGCGACGACCATGCGGACGCGGTTGTGCATCCAGCCCGTGTGCCACAGCTCGCGCATTCCGGCGTCCACGACCGGATAGCCGGTCAGTCCGCGCTGCCAGGCCGCGAGCTGCGCCGTGTCGCGGCGCCAGTCGAGACGCTCGAAGCGGCCGTCGAGGGGCGTGTCGACGGTGTGAGGATAGTGATAGAGCAGGTGGTGCGCGAACTCACGCCAGCCGAGCTCGCGCACGAAGGCATCGGCGCCGGTTCCGCCGCCGGGAGCCGCCTGGCGGGCGGCCGCCAGCGCCTGGCGGGGCGACAGCTCGCCAAAGTGCAGGTGCGGCGAGATGCGCGACGTACCCGCCACGTCCGGCCGGTCACGATCCCGCCCGTAGTCCGCCAGCGCGTCACGCGTGAACGTGTCGAGCGCCTTCAGCGCGCCCGGCTCGCCCGGTTGCCAGGCCTCCGCGAGCCCCGCGTCCCAGCGGATGCGGGGCGCGAGGTCGAGTTCCTCGAGCGGCACGCTGGCCAGCGCATGCTCGCCGCCACCGATGCGGCGGGGCGCGGCGCGCGGCGGCGCTATCCCATCCACGGAGGCCATGCAGGTCTTCCAGAACGGCGTGAAGACGCGGTAGGGGTCGCCGCTGCGGGTCTGGACGGTCCAGGGCTCGAACAGCAGGTGGCCGTTCTGCGAGGCGGCATGCAGGCCACGGGCGACGAGTGCCGACTTCACCGCCCGGTCGCGGGCGATCGCGGCCGGTTCGTAGAGACGGTTCCAGTGCACCGAGGTCGCGCCGGTTTCCTTGGCCAGCTGGAGCAGGGCCTCCAGGCTAGGGCCGCGACGGATCACGAGCCGGCTGCCGCGCTGGTCCAGGTCGGCTGCCAGCGACGAGAGGCTGCGGTGCAGCCACCAGCGGCTCGCCGCGCCGGGAGACCAGCGGCCGTCCTCTTCAGGCGCGTGCAGGTAGACCGGGACGACGACGTCCGCGCTGGCCCGGGCTTCTTCGAGCGCAGGGTTGTCGGTCAGCCGCAGGTCGCGGCGGAACCACACGATGGCAACGCTCACGGTCGGGCCTTTCCTGCGTCCGGTGACTGGGGAGGGGTGGCTTCACGGCGAAGCCCGCGCGGCGCTGCACGCCGCGCGGCCTTCCCCACCTTGTTCGCAGGCGGCGGCCGCCGTGGATTCGGCGGCCGCGCCGGCGTCACTGGTTGCGCAGCGCAGCGATCCGTTCGTCGAGCGGCGGGTGGCTCAGGAACAGCTTCTTCAGCCCCTGGCCGAGGCCGCCGGCGATACCGAAGGCGGCCATCTGGTCGGGCAGGGCGTGGGGCTGGCTGCGTTTGAGCGCCTCCAGCGCGCCGATCATGTTGTGGCGTCCGGCGAGATTTGCGCCGCCGGAGTCCGCGCGGAACTCGCGCTGGCGCGAGAACCACATGACGATCATGGTCGCCAGGAAGGCGAGCACCAGCTCGGCGACGATCGTCGTGATCCAGAACGCCGGGCCGTGCCCTTCGCGGTTGCCGAAGACGACCTTGTCGACGACGCTGCCAATGACGCGCGAGAACACGAACACGAAGGTGTTGACCACGCCCTGGATCAGCGTGAGCGTCACCATGTCGCCGTTCGCGACGTGACTGACCTCGTGGCCGAGGACGGCCTCGACTTCCTCGCGTGACATGCGGTTGACGAGCCCGCTGGAGACCGCCACCAGCGCGTTGTTCTTGTTCGCACCGGTGGCGAAGGCATTCGGCTCCGGCGAGTCGAAGAAGCCGACTTCCGGCATGCCGATGCCGGCCAGCTGCGCCTGCCGGCGCACCGTCTCCACCAGCCAGGTCTCGGTCGGTGTGCGCGGCTGTTCGATGACCTTCACGCCCATCATCTTCTTCGCGGTCCACTTGGACATGGCGAGGGAGACGAACGCGCCGCCGAAGCCGATCAGCGCGCCGAACACCAGCAGCGAATTGAAGTTGATGCCCTGCTGGTCGAGCCACGGCTCGAAGCCGAGGAGCCTCAGCGTGATGCTCGCGACGATGAGGATCGCGAAGTTGGTGACCAGGAACAGCAGGATGCGTTTCATTGGGCTCTCTCTCCGTGGATCCGGTTCGCGTCGTTCTGACCGCGGCCGCCCGCGCCGGGTTCCGGACGGGGCCGCCATGCTATCAGTCCGGGGCGCGTCGCCAACGTGGGGCCGCGGGCGCGGCGTTCAAGCGCTCCCCGGTCCCCCTGCCGGGCCGTCGCGGCACCTGTCCTGGACGGGCGGCAGGTGCGGCGCCGGCCTCCATCGCGGAAATCCGTAAACCTCCCGCAAGGCTGCCCATGTGACAATCCTCTCTTGAAACGGTATTAATGAACAATTAAACAAGAACTTGCATTCGTTTGTACGGTATCCGTTCCTGAAACCGGCGCCACGCCCGGGTGGAGTGCACGCATGGGACCGACGGCAAAGGGCGAACAGGGGGTCGGCAGGGATCCGGGTCCGCCGGCTGCGCAACCGCCGGGGCAGGGCAGGCACTGGACCTTCCTGTCCAATCATGGGCACGTGCTGATCTGCCTGGCGCGCGATCCCGAGGCCCGGCTCCGGGATGTCGCGGTCGCGGTGGGCATCACCGAGAGGGCGGTGCAGAAGATCGTCTCCGACCTCGAGGAGGCGGGCGTGGTCGAGCGCGTGCGCGACGGGCGTCGCAATCGCTACCGGTTGTTCCTGGACAAGCCGTTGCGGCATCCGATCGAGGCCCACCGCACGGTGGGCGCCCTGCTGGGCACGATCCTGAACCCGGTGACCGTGAAGCGCCTGCTGGATGCCGCCGCAGCGGAGTGATCAGCCTGCCGGGATCTACCGGCCTGTCGGGATGCGCGCCGATGGCCATGGTTGAAACGACCTGGGAAAACGCCTGATGGGCAAGCGCGCGTGGCGTTATGCGCCGTTCCTGGCCTGGCCCTTCGTCGCCGCCGTCGCGGTCGCGTTCCGGGTGCCGCTGGCCATCGACGAGACCCGCTACCTGACGGTGGCCTGGGAGATGTACTCGCGCGGCGACTGGCTGGTGCCGCACCTCAACGGCGACTTCTACACCCACAAGCCGCCGCTGCTGTTCTGGATGATCCTGATCGGCTGGAAGGCCTTCGGGGTGAGCGAGTGGTGGCCGCGGCTCGTTCCCGCGCTCGTCGGTCTCGCGGCCTGGGGATTGCTGTGGCGGCTGGCCCGGCGTCTCTGGCCGCAGGTTGAGGACGTCCCCCCTCTGGCGGTCATCCTGACCGGGGGAATGCTCGTCTGGGCGGTCACCAGCACCCTGATCATGTTCGACCTGCTGCTCACCGCCTGCGTCCTGCTCGGGATCCTGGGGCTGGCTCGCGCCGGCGCGGATGACGCACGCGGCTGGTGGTTGTTCGGTCTGGGACTCGGGCTCGGGATCCTCGCCAAGGGCCCGGTGGCGCTCCTGCAGCTGCTGCTGCCGGCCGCGCTCGGCCCGGTCTGGAGCGCAGTGGCCCGTGCGCGACCCGGCGCGTGGTACCTCCGCCTCGGGGGCGGCTTCCTGCTGGGGGCCGCCATCGCGCTCGCCTGGGTCGTGCCGGCCGCGATCGCGGGGGGCGAGGAATACTCGCGCATGATCCTCTGGAACCAGACGGCCGACCGGCTGGCGCAGAGCTTCGCGCACCAGCGGCCGTTCTGGTGGTACTTGCCCCTCGTGCCGGTGATGTCGCTGCCCTGGATGCTGTGGCGGCCGGCGTTGCGCGGCGCGAAGGACGCCGTGCTCGCGCTCGAGCCGGGGGCGCGGTTCTGCCTGGCGTGGGCCCTTCCCGTCTTCCTCGTCTTCTGCGTCATCAGCGGCAAGCAGCCCCAGTACCTGCTGCCGCTGATGCCGGCGGTCGCGTTGCTGGCGGCGCGCGGCATGGCCACGAGCTATGCGATGTCCTATCGCGCCGGGCGGGTGGTGGCGCTGCTGCCGCTCATGGCGGTCGCCATCGCGATGATCGCCTCGATCTGGCCCGGCGGGGACTGGCACGACGGCTGGCTCGAGGAGGTCCACCCGGCCTGGACCGTGGCGGTGTGCGCCGTGCTCGCCTGGGCCGCGCTGCCGTTTCGCGTGAGTCTGATCGAGGGCGCGGCGCGGCTCCACGTTGCCGTCGCGCTCTCGCTGGCGCTGGTGACGGCGGCCCTGCTCGGCTCCGCGACCGGCCGGCCGTACGGCGTGGGCCCCGCCGCGGCCGAGGTCGCCGCCCTGCAGCAACAGGGGCTGACGGTCGCCTATCTCGGTGACTACCACGGCCAGCTCGGTTTCGTCGGGCGCCTGCGCGACCCGCTGCCCGAGTTGCGGCGGCCGGCCGACCTGCAGGCGCTGGCGGCTCGCGACCCGTCGGCGCGGGTCCTGGTCGAGTCGCGCGGCAACCCGCTCGTTGCGGCGCCGCAGTTGCCGTCGGCGGCGCTGGCCTACCGTACGGGGTACTGGTCCATCTGGGAGGCGCGACAGCTGGTGGCGCACCCCGGGATCCTCGAGGCGATTCGCGCGCGCGGACTGCGGCCGGAGGTGGAATCAACGGAGTGACTTTGGTTACTGATCGGTCGCATGCTGCAGCGCAAAGTTGCGCCTCCGAATGGACTGGAGGATTGAGAATCATGAGCATCGACCGCGCGGTGTTCGCCATGGCCGGCTTCATGGTGTTGCTGAGCCTGCTGCTGGCGCATTTCGTCAGCCCCCTGTGGCTGTGGCTCACGGCCTTTGTCGGACTGAATCTCCTGCAGTCCGCGTTCACCGGGTTCTGCCCGGCGGCCCTCATCTTCAAGCGGCTCGGCCTCAAGGCCGGCTGCGCCTTCAACTGAGGCGACCCCTGCCATGGGCCGACTGCCTGCCCGTCTTGCCGCGGTCCTCCTGCTGACCATTCCCGTCCTCGCCGCCTGCGGCGGAGGCCACGAACCCGGGGTCACGGCGACCGCGCCGGGCGCCCAGCTCGAGACCCTCGTCGTTGCCGCGGGCCCGGGCGAGGGGGAGCGGATGTTCGACGGCATCGTCGAGGCCGTTCAGCAGGCCACCATCGCCGCGCAGACCTCGGGCCGGATCGTGGCCCTCGGGCGTGACGTGGACGACCCCGTGGCGCGCGGCGACATGATCCTCCGGATCAGCGGTGTCGAGCAGCGCGCGAGGCTGGACGGGGCGCAGCAGGCGCTGACCGAGGCGCGAGCCGTGGCGGCCGAAGCCCGCGCGCGCTACGCGCGCGTGAGCGACCTCGCCGCCAGGAAGCTGCTGTCGGGGGCGGACCTCGACCGCGCGACCGCGGACCGTGACGCGGCCGAGGCGCGCCTGGCATCTGCCGAGGCGGGCGTCGCGGCGGCGCAGGAACAGTTCGGCTACACGGAGATCCGCGCGCCGTTCGCGGGCGTCGTCACCGCGCGCCACGTGGAGGTCGGCGAGGCGGTCAGTCCCGGGCAGCCGCTGACGGCCGTCGCCGCCCTCGGCGCGCTCCGCGTCAACGTCGATGTGCCACAGGCGTTTGCGGACGAGATCCGCGGGCTCGGCGCCGCGCGCGTCTACGCGGGCAAGCAGGTGCTCGACTCGGCGCAGGTGACGGTATTCCCGGCTGCCGCGTCGGCGTCCAATACCGTCCGGGTACGCATCGACCTCGAGCCGGGCGTGGGTGATCTCTACCCGGGGATGTTCGTCAAGGCCGGCTTCCGCTCCGGCGAACCCGCGGCGCTGCGCGTCCCGGCGCGCGTCGTGGTCCGGCGCAGCGAGGTGACCGCCGTCTACGTGGTCGGGGAGGACCGGCAGGTCCGGCTCCGCCAGGTCCGGCTCGGACGCCAGGCGGGGGACGAATACGAGGTGCTGGCCGGGCTGTCCGCGGGCGAACGCGTTGCCGCCGACCCGGTGGCGGCGACGCTGGTCGTCGAGGGACGCTAGCGAATGTCCGCCGCCCCACTCGGCTTCTCGGGCCGCGTCGCCCGTACTTTCCTCACCAACCAGCTCACGCCGCTGCTGGCGCTCGCCGGCCTGCTGCTCGGGCTGTTCGCGGTGCTGGTGACGCCGCGCGAGGAGGAGCCGCAGATCGACGTGACGATGGCGAACGTCATCGTGCCGTTCCCCGGCGCCAGCGCGGCGGAGGTGGAGAGCCTGATCGCCGAGCCGATGGAGCAGGTGCTGGCCGAGATCTCCGGCGTCAAGCACCTGTACTCGGTGGCGCGGCCGGGTGCGGCGGTCCTGACGGTCGAGTTCGAGGTGGGCGTGCCGCGCGACACCGCGATCGTCCACCTGTACAACGCCATCTTCTCGAACCTCGACATGCCGCCGCCCAACCTCGGCTGGCTGCAACCGATCATCAAGCCCAAGGGCATCGACGACGTGCCGGTCGTCACCGTGACGCTGTGGACGCGCGACCCCGCGCGGGGTTCCTACGACCTCGGGAAGGTCGCGCATGCGCTCGAGGGCGAGCTCAAGCGCGTGCACGGCGCGCGTAACGTCTACACGGTGGGCGGCCCGGACGACGTCGTGCACGTCGAGCTGGACCCGCAGCGGCTGGCCGGCCACGGGCTGACGGCAACCGAACTGGTCGCGCGGCTCGAGGCCGCCAACATCGTGCGCCACGCGGGCGGACTGGTCGGCGGCGGCGTCGAGACGCCGGTGCAGGCGGGCACCTTCCTGGCCGGACGGGAGGACGTCGCGGGACTGGTGGTCGGCCTGAGCGACGGGCGCCCGGTCTTCCTCGAGGACGTGGCGCGCGTGTCGGCGGGTCCCGACCAGCCGGACCAGTACGTGTGGATGGGCGCCGGCCCCGCCGCATCGAGCCGTGGCATCGAGCTGACCGGCGAGGTGCCCGCGGTGACCGTCGCGCTGTCGAAGCAGCCGGGCATGAACGCCGTGGACGTGACGCGCAGGGTCGTGGCGCAGCTCGAGTCGCTGCGCGGCGTCGTCATTCCGGAAGGCGTCGAGGCGACGGTGACGCGCAACTACGGCGAGACGGCCAACGACAAGGCGCAGAAGCTGATCCAGAAGCTGTCCTTTGCCACGGCGTCGGTGGTGCTGCTGGTGCTGCTCGCGCTCGGCTGGCGCGAGGCCGTCGTGGTGGGCGCCGCGGTCGTCGTCACGCTCGCGGCCACGTTGTTCGCCTCCTGGGCCTGGGGATTCACGCTCAACCGCGTGTCGCTGTTCGCGCTGATCTTCTCGATCGGCATCCTGGTCGACGATGCGATCGTCGTCGTGGAGAACATCCACCGCCACATGGCGCTCGGCGGCCGCAGGCTGCTGGACGCGATCCCGCAGGCGGTCGACGAGGTCGGCGGCCCGACGATCCTGGCGACCTTCACGGTGATCGCTGCGCTCGTCCCGATGGCCTTCGTCACCGGGCTGATGGGGCCGTACATGAGCCCGATCCCCATCAACGCCAGCCTCGGCATGGTGATCTCGCTGGTCGTGGCCTTCGTGTTCACGCCGTGGCTGTCGAACCGGATGATGGCCGGCCACGACTTCAGCCAGCACGCGGGCCACGGGAAGGCGCCGCTCGAGCCGCTCTTCGAGCGCGTGATGTCGCCATTCCTGACGCATCCTGCGGCGCGCCGCAACCGCCTTCGCCTCTACGGCGCGACACTGGTGGCGATCCTGGCCGCGGTCAGCCTCGTTGGCCTCAAGTGGGTCGTGCTCAAGATGCTGCCCTTCGACAACAAGTCGGAGTTCCAGGTCGTGGTCAACATGCCCGAGGGCACGCCGGTGGAGCGCACCGCGCAGGTGCTCGGCGAACTGGCCGCGGAGGTGCGCAAGGTTCCCGAGGTGACGGACTACCAGGCCTACGCAGGCACCGCCGCGCCCATCAACTTCAACGGGCTGGTCCGGCAGTACTACCTGCGCGAGAGCAGCGAGCTCGGCGACCTGCAGGTCAACCTGGTTGACAAGCACGACCGCGAACGGCAGAGCCACGAGATCGCCGCTGGCCTGCGGCCGTCGCTGGCCGCGATCGGCCGGCAATACGCTGCGTCGGTGCAGGTCGTGGAGGTGCCGCCGGGACCGCCGGTCATGGCGCCGATCGTCGCGGAAATCTACGGGCCGTCCTACGAGTCGCAGCGCGAGCTGGCCCGCGAGGTCCGCAGGATCTTCGACGGCACGGCCGACATCATCGACGTGGACGACAGCCTGGAGGCCGATGTCGACCGGCTGGTCGTCACCGTGGACCGCCAGAAGGCGGCCATGCTGGGTGTCCCGCAGCAGGCGGTGACCGAGACCATCGCCATGGCCACCGGCGGGATCGACGCCACCTTCGTCCGGCTGGGCCGGGAAAAGTACCCGGTGGCCGTGCGCGTCGAGCTGCCGGTGGCCGAGAAGGCGAGCCTCGATCGCGTGCTGGCGCTGCGGGTGCGGACGCTGGCCGGCGACATGGTGCCGCTGTCGGAGATCACGCGCGTGGAGCGGGTCGGCTGGGACCCGGTCATCTACCGCAAGGATGGCTCGCGCTACGCCTGGGTGACCGGCGACGGCGGCGGCGAGCTCGACAGCCCCCTGTACGGCATGTTCGGGATGGTCGGGCGCGTCGCGGACGAGAAGCCGGGCGGCCGCGACGTCCGGCAGTACTTCACGCGGCAGCCGGACCCGAGCGCGGGGTTCGCCATCAAGTGGGACGGCGAGTGGCAGATCACCTACGAGACCTTCCGTGACATGGGCCTCGCGTACTCGGTCGGGCTGATCCTGATCTTCCTGCTCGTCGTCGCGCAGTTCGGCAGCTACGCGGTGCCACTGGTCATCATGGCGCCGATCCCGCTGACGCTGATCGGCATCATGCCCGGCCACGCGTTGCTGGGCGCGCAGTTCACGGCCACCTCGATGATCGGCATGATTGCCCTGGCCGGCATCATCGTCCGCAATTCCATCCTGCTGGTGGACTTCGTCAACGTCGAGCTCGCGGCCGGCAAGGACCTGGCGCATGCTGTCATCCGCGCGGGCGCGGTGCGCGCCAAGCCGATCGTGCTGACGGCCGTGGCGGCGATGATGGGGGCCTTCTTCATCCTCGACGACCCCATCTTCAACGGCCTGGCCGTGTCGCTGATCTTCGGCATCCTCGTGTCGACCTTGCTGACGTTGCTCGTGATACCCATCCTCTATTACAGCTACCGCCGGAGGCAGCTCCAGGGCTGAAACCGGCCACCACCGACAAAAGGGGACATGACATGGCAACCGTAGTGGTACTGGGCGCGGGACTGGGCGGCATCCCGACGGCCTACGAAGTGCGCAGCAAGCTCGACGTCAGCCACCGGGTCGTCATGGTGGGCTCGAGCGAGTTCTACGAGTTCACGCCGTCCAACCCCTGGGTTGCGGTCGGCTGGCGCAAGCTGGAGCAGACCCGTGTGGACATGCGCCGGCCCTTCGAGCGCAAGGGCATCGAGTTCGTCCCGGAGCTGGCGACGCACATCGACGCGCCCGGGCGGAAGCTGACGCTCAAGAGCGGCAAGGTCATCGACTACGACTACCTGGTCATCGCCACCGGCCCGAAGCTCGCCTTCGAGGAAGTGCCGGGACTGGGACCGGAAGGCTTCACGCAGTCCATCTGCACCCACGACCACGCCGAGCGCGCCTGGCGGGCGTACGAGAAGTTCGTGGCCAACCCGGGCCCGGTGGTCATCGGCGCGGCGGCGGGCGCCAGCTGCTTCGGTCCCGCCTACGAGATGGCGATGATCCTCGACGCGGACCTGCGCAAGCGCAGGATCCGCGACAAGGTACCGATGACCTTCGTCAGCAGCGAGCCGTACATCGGCCACATGGGCCTGGGCGGCGTCGGCGACAGCAAGGGACTCATGGAGTCCGAACTGCGGCAGCGCCACATCAAGTGGATCACCAACGCGAAGGTGGCCGAGGCGCAGGAGGGCAAGCTCCGCGTCCAGGAGATGGACGACGAGGGGAAGCTGCGCAAGGAGCACGAGCTGCCGTTCAAGTGGGCCATGATCCTGCCGGCGTTCAAGGGCGTGGACGCCGTCGCGGCGGTCCCGGAGCTGTGCAACCCGCGCGGCTTCGTCATCGTCGACGAGCACCAGCGCAGCAGGAAGTACCCGAGCATCTTCTCCGCCGGCGTCTGCATCGCCATCCCGCCGGTCGAGGTGACGCCGGTGCCGACCGGCGCCCCGAAGACCGGCTTCATGATCGAGTCGATGGTGAGCGCGATCGCCGAGAACATCGCCGCGGACCTGTCGGGTCGGCCCGCGGAAGCCAGGGCGACCTGGAACGCATTGTGCCTGGCCGACTTCGGGGACTCGGGCGCCGCCTTCGTCGCGCTGCCGCAGATTCCGCCGCGCAACGTCACCTGGGCGCGCCAGGGCTATTGGGTCCACGTCGCCAAGATCGCGTTCGAGAAGTACTTCCTGCGCAAGGTCCGCACCGGCTCGATCACGCCGGTGTACGAGAAGTACGTCCTGAAGATCATGGGGCTGCACTCGCTGAAGTAGCGCCGCGCCCGACGCACCCGACGCACACGGCTCGAGCGCTCAAAGGGCGGATCCCCGCTGCGCTTGCGCGGTTTGCCTGGCGCGGTCTTCGGTCGGCCGGTCTTGCCCGGCACGGACGCTCGACGGGCGGGTCCCCGCTGCGCTCGCTCGGCTCCGCTGCGCTCCGCAAGCACAACTCGCTCGCTCCGGGGGACGCCGCCCTTCGCGCCCGTGCCTCGCGCGTGCTGCCGCCGTTCGGGCGCGGTCGAGGGAGGGCCGGTCCCCGAAGCGAGGGAGTTTGGATCGGCCCGAAGGGCCCGACCGAGCGAAGCGGGACCGGCCGACCGCTGACCGCGCCAAACAGACTGCGCGAGCGCCGCTGGGACGCTGCCCGATGAGGGCCCGTTCCGGCGTTATGCGCTCCGTCAGACGACCGACTCGAGCCAACGCGCCAGCGATCCCGCGTCCAGGGCCCCGGCCTGTTGCGCCACCGGCCGCCCGCCGCGGAACACGATCAGCGTCGGGATGCTGCGGATGTTGAAGCGCGCCGCGAGCTGCGGCTCGGCATCGGTGTTCACCTTGGCGAATCGCAGGCGCGGCTCGAACTGCCGGGCGGCCGCCTCGAAGCGGGGCGCCATCGCGTGGCAGGGGCCGCACCAGGGAGCCCAGAAGTCCACGACGACGGGCAGGCCGCCGCGCGCCACGTGGGCTTCGAAGGCCCCTGCGTCGAGTTCGGTGGGATGTCCGGTGAACAAGGGGGACTTGCAGCGCGGACAGCGCGGATGATCCCCCAGGCGTTCCGCCGGGACGCGTGCCAGGCCGTGGCAGGCGGGACAGGCGACGTGGACGGGATCCTGGCTTGCTGCGACCGGCATGGGGTCCTCCCGGGGTGGCCGGACCGGCGGCCGGGGCGCGCGGCGGTCCTGCGCGCCTTACGGACGTCGCGGCCTTGAAAAGTGACCGAAACTACCTACATCCCAAGTGGGACCCATCGGAACCGATTTCAATGCAGTTCAAGGACTACTACGAGGTGCTCGGCGTCGGGCGGGACGCCAAGGCCGAGGACATCAAGCGGGCCTACCGGCGGCTCGCCCGCAAGTATCACCCGGACGTCAGCAAGGAACCGAACGCCGAGGAGCGATTCAAGGAGGTCCAGGAGGCCTACGAGGTGCTGAAGGATCCCGAGAAACGCGCGGCCTACGACCAGCTGGGCCGCGACTACCGCCCGGGCCAGGACTTCCGCCCACCGCCCGACTGGGGCCAGGGCTTCGAATTCTCGGGTCCGGGCGGCGCCGGGGGCTTCAGTGACTTCTTCGAGCAGCTGTTCGGCCAGGGCAGCCCGTTCGGCGGCCGGGGGCCCGGGCGGCAGTTCGACGTTCGCGGCGAGGACCACCACGCGCAGATCGACCTGTCGCTCGAGCAGGCGTATGCGGGCGGGACGCACACCATCGGCCTGCAGCATCCCGAGACCGGCCGGGACGGCCGCGTCGAGCTGCGCAGCCGCCAGCTGAAGGTCAGGATTCCCGCCGGGGTCACTGACGGACAGGTCATCCGGCTGGCCGGGCAGGGCGCGCCCGGTGTCGGCCGCGGCGGCCGCGGCGACCTGTACCTGAAGGTGGCGCTGCGGCCGCATCCGTTGTTCGTCGTCGACCGGCGCGACGTGACGCTGACGCTGCCAGTCGCGCCCTGGGAGGCCGCCCTCGGCGGCGTCGTACCGGTGCCGACGCCGGGCGGCACCGTCGAGCTGCGCCTGCCGCCCAACAGCCGCGCCGGACAGAAACTCCGCCTGAAGGGCCGCGGCCTGCCCGGGACGCCGCCGGGCGACCAGTACGTCGTGCTGCAGGTGGTCCTGCCTCCGGCGGAGACTCCGGCGGCGCGCGAGCTGTTCGAGCGCATGCGCCGCGAGCTGCCATTCGACCCGCGCGCCAACCTCGGAGGAGCCCATGCCACGCACAAGGCATGAGCCCGACCCGGGCACGATCGCCTTCGAGGACCTCGGCGAGGCGCTTGGCGTCGAGGCGACGGTCGTCATGGAATATGTCGAGCTCGGCCTCGTTCACCCCTGCCAGCAGGCCACGTCCCGGACCCTGACGGCGGCGGACGTCGCCCGGGTGTCGCGGGCGTTGCGCCTGGCCCGGGAATTCGACGTGCACGCTGCCGCAGCGGCCATGCTGGTCGAGCTGCTGGAGGAGCGCGACGCCCTGCGCCGGCGTGTCGCCTGCCTCGAACAGGTCGCGGGCACGCCGGCGTGACGCCACGCCACGCCGGGCCGCGTGCCGCCGACCTGCGGCGGCTGATCGAGGCCCGCCACGCGCGCTTCCTGGCGGAGCTGCAGGCCGCGGAGCGGTCGCCAGGGGTTCAGGCCGTCCACCGCACCCGGGTCGCGGCGCGTAGCCTGCGGTCGCTCCTGGCCACGCTGAAGCCGGCCTTGCGGCCCACGCTGTTCGCGCGGTCGCGTCGCGACCTGCGCAACATGGCCGTCGAGCTCGAGGAGGTCCGTGAGGCCGACGTCCGCCGGTCGTGGCTGGCCGCGTTGGCCCGCGAGAGCGGGGTGCTGACACCCGGCGCCGGCCGGGCGCTCGTCGTCGAGCTCGAGCGTGAGCGTGACGCGGCGAGGAGGCGGCTCAGGAAGCACCTTCGGTCGCAGGCCTATCACGAGCGGACCCTGCGCCTGGCCGCGACGCTCAGCGACCGGCGCCTCGTGCCGGGCGACGTGGACGCCGCGAAAGTCGTGCACAGGCGGCTCGCCCGGCGATGGAAACGCCTGCGGCGCGCGCTCGCGGCCCGGGTCGACGACCCGCAGGCGCTGCACGAGCTGCGGCTCGCCGCGAAGCACGCGCGCTATGCGAGCGAGGCGCTGATGCCGCTGCTCGGGATCGAGGCACCAAGGGAACTCAAGGCGCTCAGGAGCCTGCAGGACTGCCTCGGGGAGCACCGCGACGCAACCGAGGCGGGGGAGTGGCTCGCCGGCCTCGGCGAGCCTCTCGGTCCCGTGCTGCTGCGGCGCCTCGAGGGTCCGATCGAGCAGGTGAAGGAGCGAAGGCTGCGCGAGCTCGACCGGCTCGCGGCGCGATTCACCGAACCGCGGCTCGTGCCGCCCGCGGTCAGCCCAGCCCGACGCCGAGCAGCCGCCCGATCAGCCAGGTCGTGAGGCCCGCGCCACCACCGATCGCCATCATCCTGAGCCCGCCCATGACGGCGCTGCGCCCGGTGAACAGCGACAGCGCCGTGCCGACGCCGAACAGGCTCGCCCCGGTCAGCAGCACCGTTGCGCGCACGCCGCCCCCCGGCGGGCCCAGCAGGAATGGCAGCAGCGGGACGATCGCCCCGGCCGCGAAGGCCGCGAACGAGGACAGCGCGGCGCCCCACGGCGACCCGAGGTCGTCGGGATTCAGGCCGAGTTCCTCGCGGGCGAGCGTGTCGAGGGCGTGGTCCGGGTCCCTCATCAGCTCACGCGCCAGTTCGCGCGCGCGGCCGACTTCCATGCCGCGCGCGGCATAGATCAGGGCCAGTTCCTCGGCCTCCTCGTCCGGATACTCCGCGAGCTCGTCGCGCTCGAGCCCGATCTGGTACTCGAACATCTCACGCTGCGAGCGCACCGACACGTACTCGCCCGCGGCCATGGACAAGGCCCCGGCCAGCAGGCCGGCGACGCCGGCCGTCAGCACGGGTCCCGGACCGGCACCGGCGCCGGCCACGCCCAGGATCAGGCAGGCATTGGACACCAGTCCGTCGTTGATCCCGAAGACCGCGGCGCGCAGGTTGCCACCCCCCCCGCGGTGCCTTGCGCCGACCTGTTCGACACGGGTCGGCATGGCATGCCCGTCGAGGGTGGCCCGGTCGTAGACCGAGAGCCCGCGCAGCTTCATGGCGACCAGCACCGGCCTGAGGCGGCGCGGGCCGAGCCGGGCGATGAGCGCCGCGACCAGGCGGGCCCGGGCAGACGGGCTGAAGCTCGCGTGCGTGCCGTCCTCCGGCAGCAGCTTCGCCCACGTCAGGGCCTGGTCCTCGGCGGCCGCCGCCAGCGACTCGAACAGACGGCGCTTGGGGGGATCCGGCTCGACCTGGGCCAGCCGCCGGTACAGCCAGGCCGATTGCCGCTCCTGGAACCAGCTCTCTCTCGCGTCCTCGGCCACGGCTCAGCCCTGCGACCGGTCGCCCGGCGTGACGTGTTCGAGCAGGCGCCCGACGTGCCAGGCCAGCAGGCGGTCGACGTGCGGCTTCTCGATGAAGTCGAGCGCTCCGGCGCGCATGGCCTTCACGGCGGTCGCGATCTCGCCGTCCGCAGCGAGCAGGATCACCGGTGAGCGGACCTGGCGCGAGCGCAGCGCAGCGATCAGCTCGATGCCGCTCATGTCCGGCAGCTCCAGCTCGCTGATCACGCAGGCAGGCGCCGGGCCCGGCGCGTCGAGCATCGCGGCCGCGGTCGTAAAGACCTGCACCTCGGCGCCCAGCGCGGACAGGAGCTCGGCGAGGTGCCGAGTCATCGCCTCGTCCGGGTCGACGATGAAGACGGTGGAGACGCCGCGGTCGTCGTTGTTCTCGAGGTCGGCAGGCATGGCGCATCGCGGCGCCGTCACGATGGAAATAAAGCGGGGGCGGCGCCGGTCGCGGGAGTATCCGGGCGCGTTCAAGCACACCTGAATAAGAGGAAACCCCTATCGCGGCGCGACAGGGGTTGCCGTTGGACGCGCGGTCCGCGTGGAATCAGTCCTCGCGATGCGCCTCGATCACCATGCGCACCAGGTGGGCGAGCGAGTTCGCTCCCATTTTCTCCATCACGCGCGCGCGATGGATCTCGACGGTCCGCTGGCTGACGTTCAGGTCGCCGGCGATGACCTTGTTGGCCTTGCCCTGGGTGACCAGTTCCAGCACCTCGCGCTCGCGGGGCGTGAGCTGCGACATGCGCCGCCGGATCTCGTCGCGCTCGCGCAGCTCGCCGCGCATCTCACGGTCCTTCTCGAGGGCCCGGTTGATGCGGTCGATCAGGTCCTGGTCGCGGAACGGCTTCTGGATGAAGTCCACCGCGCCCGCCTGCATCGCCTCCACCGCCATCGGCACGTCGCCGTGGCCCGTGATGAACACGATCGGCATGATCGAGTGCCGGTCGTTCAGGTGCTGCTGCAGCTCGAGGCCGCTCATCCCGGGCATGCGGATGTCGAGCACGAGGCAGCCCGCCCGGCCCGGGTCGAACTGGTCGAGGAACTCCTGCGCGGACGCAAAGGTCTCGACCGGAAGCCCGACCGACTTCAGCAGCAGCCTGAGCGAGGTCCGCACGGCCTCGTCATCGTCCACGACGAACACTGTCGCCGGCTTTTCCTTCATTTGTCGCTCCCTGGCATGGCCGGAAGTGTAAAGAATACAGTGGCGCCGCCGCCCGGTGTTGGCCGGTGTGCAAGGCGGCCCCCGTGGGCCCTCAGGATGGAGCGGCTGATGGCGATCCCGAGGCCCGTCCCGGTCGGCTTTGTCGTGTAGAAGGGGTTGCCCAGGTGCTGGGCGACCTCGTCCGAGATGCCCGGCCCGCGGTCCTCCACGCTGATTTCCACGGCGCCGTCCTCGTCCCGGCGCATCCGCATCCTGATCTCGCGGCCGGCGGGGGAGGCCTCGTTGGTGGCGTCGATCGCATTGCGGATCAGGTTGAGCAGGACCTGCTGGATCTGCACCGGATCGCAGGCAACCAGCGGCAGGTCCTCCGCGGCCTCGACGCGGACCTGGATATCGTTGAGGCGCGCGTCCGGCTCCGCGAAGGTCATCAGCTCGGCGATCAGGCGGCGCGGCTCGATGAGTTCCGTATGCGCCTCCCGGTGCTTCACGAAGGAACGCAGGCGGCGGATGACCTCGCCGGCGCGCAGCGCCTGCGCGGAGATCTGCGACAGGGCGAGTTCGACGTCCTCCGGATCGGCCGCACCGGGCGTAGCCAGCAATCGCCGCAGCGCCTGGGCGAAGGTGGCGATGGCCGTCAGCGGCTGGTTGATCTCGTGCGCGAGCCCGGCGGCCATCTCGCCCATCGTCGACAGGCGGGCGAACTGCGTTATGCGTTCCTGCGTCTGGCGGATCTCTTCCTGGGCGTTCTTGCGCTCGGTGATGTCGTGCAGGGTCCCGGCAGCCTGCACCCGTGACTCGGCATCGCGACCCAGCCGGGCGATGGAGTGAACGAAGCGGATCGAGCCGTCCGGCCGGACGATGCGGTACTCGGCGTCGAGCGGCTGCTCGTCCGAGGTCAGGCGGCTCCAGGCCGCGACGACCCTGTCGCGGTCGCCCGGGTGGACGCAGCGCGCCGCGTAGTCGGCCCAGGACAGCGGTCCTGCCTCGGGCTCGGTCCCGAGGATGACGTGCATCTGCCGGGACCAGTAGGACGGCCCGTCGGGCAGGCGGGTCTCGAAGTTGCCGAGGTTGGCGATGGACTGCGCGTCGCGGAGCAGCTGCTCGCTCTTGCGCAGGGCCTCCATCCGGCGTCGCTGGTCGGTGACGTCCTCGCCCGAGGACAGGGTGCCGATGACCAGGCCACGCTCGTCGCGCAGCACCACGTTGCGCCAGGCGATCAGCTTGCGTTCGCCGCTGCGGGTGACGACCTCGTGCTCGGCGTACTGGTCGGGCGTCGCGGCGCCGTCGAAAAAGCGCCGGAAAATGGCCTGGACGTCGCCGCGCAGCTCGGGCGGCAGGCAGGTGGTGAACCAGTTCCTGCCCACCAGCTCGTCCTCCGGCCAGCCGAGGATCTCGCCGCCCTTGCGATTGACCAGCGAAATGGTGCCGTTCTCGTCGAGGGCGAGCAGCATCACCTGCGCCAGGTCGAGGTAGGCCTGCGCGCGGTCACGCTCGCGGCGCAGCGCCTCGACCGCGCGCTTGCGATCGGTGATGTCGCTGATCAGCCCGACGAAGCGCGGCGGATCGACGGAGGCGATCCGGCCGACGGAGAGGAACACCGGGAACAGGGTGCCATCCCGTCGCTGGGCCACGACCTCGCGGCCCTTGCCGATGATGCGCCGCTCGCCGCTGCGGATGTGGTGCGCAAGGTAGCCGTCGTGCTGGCTGCGGAAGGGCTCGGGCATCAGGACGGTGACGTTCTGGCCGATGACCTCGCTGGCGGAATAGCCGAAGAGCCGCTCGGCCGCGTGGCTGAAGGTCTCGATGCGGCCGGCCGCGTCGATCACGACGACGGCATCGACTGCGGCATCGAGCACCGCGCGGAGCTCGAGCTCCGCGACGTGGGCCGTGGCGCGTGCGCTGGTCTCGATCGGGTCAGTCACTTGGCGGGGCCTGCCGGAACCGTGCACGGACGGCGGCAGGGGCCGTCAGGGCGCGACTCAGTAGTCGTCACGATCGCCGTAGCGACCGTCGTCGTCGTCCTCGTCGTCTTCGTCCCAGTCGTCGTCATCCTCGTCGTCTTCGTCCTCGTCTTCCCAGTCGTCCTCGTCCTCTTCCTCGTCGTCGTCCGCATTGGACGCCGCCCAGCCCTCGGGTTCCTCGGTCAGCTCGAGGTCCAGTTCCTTCCAGGTCTCGTAGTCGATCTCCTCGATGTCGCCGTCCACGTACTGGATCTCGACCAGCTCGGCGTCCTCGTCCACGGACAGTACCTGGAAGACATCGTCGTCCTCGAGGTTCTCGTACCACTGGCCCCGGACCGGATCGTGTTCTCTGCCCATGCGGGCGACCTCTTTTACGGGTTCTGCGGATTCGGCTCGATCCCGAACCCCGAATATTAAGGTTGGCAGTGCGACCTAGCAACGCCGGTCGCTGTGCGGGGCTGCCCCAGGCCATGGGCGAGACCTTCCTCAATCCGCTGGCGGAGTGGGTCTGGCGGACCCGCTATCGCCGCGTCGCGGGCACCGCGACCGAAACCGGCCCGGCCGACACGATGACGCGGGTCGCGCGCGCCATCGCCGCTGCCGAGCGCGACCGCACCGGTTGGACCGGCCGCTTTGCGCGCCTGCTGCAAGGCTACCGGTTCCTGCCCGGCGGCCGCATCCTCGCGACCGCCGGCGTGCCCGGCGATGCCACGCTCCTCAACTGCTTCGTCATGGGCCGGCTCGAGGACGCGCCGCTGCGACTGTTCCGGGCGCTCGGCGAGGGCGCGCACACGCTTCGCTTCGGCGGCGGCGTCGGCTGGGACTTCTCGACGCTGGCGCCCCGGGGAACACCGCTCGGCAAGGGAATGGTCGCGCCCGGGCCGGTCGCCTGCCTCGACCTGTGGAACGTCGCCTGCGGCGCCGTGACGGCCGGCTCGCCGCGCGGCGGCGCCATGATGGCATCGCTGTCGGCGTCGCATCCGGACGTGCCCGGCTTCATCGAGGCCAAATCGAAGCCCGGCGTCCTCGAGCGCTTCAACCTGTCGGTGCAGGTCGCGGACGCCTTCATGGCAGCGGTGGCGGTGGACGGCGCGTGGCCGCTGGCGGACTGGGCCGTGAAGGGCGGACGGGCCGCGGCGCCGCCCGCGATCCCGGCGCGGACGCTGTGGTCCCGGATGCTGGAGGCCATGTTGCGCGGATCGGAACCCGGGCTGCTGTTCACCGACACGCTCAATCGCGAGAACAACCTCTGGTGGCGCGAGAGCCTGGTGACGACCAACCCCTGCGGGGAAGCGCCGCTGCCGCCGTACGGCGCCTGCTGCCTCGGCTCGATCAACCTGGCCACGCTGGTGCGTGACCCCTTCTCGCGCCGCGCGTCGCTGGACGGCGAGGAACTCCGGCGTTTGACAACCACTGCCGTTCGCTTGCTCGACAACGTGCTCGATGCGACCCGCTATCCGCTGGCGCGCCAGCGGCGCGAGTCGCTCGCGACGCGCCGGATCGGGCTGGGCATCACCGGCCTCGGCGACGCGCTCGCCCGGCTGGGCCTGCGCTACGACGGCGGGCCGGCACGCGAGGTCGCCGCCGCAGCGATGCAGTCGATCAAGCTCGGCGCCTATGCGGCCTCGGTGGAGCTCGCTCGCGAGAAAGGTGCCTTCCCGGCCTGGGACCGTGACCGGTACCTGTCGGGGGCCTTTGCCCTGCGCCTGCCGGCCACCCTGCGCGACCGCATCGCGCGGCACGGCCTGCGCAACAGCCACCTGCTGGCGATCGCCCCGACGGGTTCGGTCAGCCTGCTCGCCGGCAACGTGTCGCCCGGGATCGAACCCATCCCGGCCCTGGAGCAACGGCGCCGCCTCGTCCTCGATGGGGTCGAGCGGGAATTCGTGATCGAGGACCGCGCCTGGGCCGAGTTCCGCGCCGCCAGGCGGGCGGCCGGAGCGGGCGCGTTCATCGAGGCTGCCGACGTGTCACCGGAGGCCCAGGTCGCGATGCAGGCGGCGCTGCAGCGGCATGTGGACGGCGCGATCTCGAAGACGGTCCTGCTGCCGCCCGGGATGGATGCCGGGGCCCTGGGCAGCCTGCTCGCCAGCGCGCACCAGAGCGGCGTCAAGGGAATCGCCGTCTACCGGCCCGGTTCGCTGCGCGGCAGCGCCCTGCTGGCCGGCTGCGCCGTGGGCCCGCAGGGCCGGGCCGCATGCGAGCCGGCCTGAACGCTGCGCTCGGTGCGTACACGGTTACGAGCGACTACGCATAGGCCGTCACGCGGCAATCCAGCAACATCGGGGCCCGGGTCAACAGGCATTGGGGATGCAGGACAAGGATGCGGTCCGTCGGCGGCTGCTCGATCGCAAGGGCGAACTGCTCGTGCGTGCGGGCGAAGTGCATGCCGACATAACGCGGGCGTCGGGGCCCCTCGACAAGGATTTCGCCGAACAGGTCGTGCAGATGGAGAATGACGCGGTGCTGGCCGGCCTGAGCGAGTCGACCTCGGCGGAACTGGCGCAGATCAACAAGGCCCTCAGGCGCCTGGATGACGGCAGCTACGGTCAGTGCGTCATCTGCGGCCAGGACATCGACGAGCGGCGCCTGGCCGCGCTGCCCCATTCGGACCGCTGCATCCGCTGCGCCGAGTTCGCCTCGCGCTGAAGGCCCGCCGCAGGGCCGGGGGCTCAGGATCCGTGCTGGCGCGGTGGCGCGTGCTCGTGGCCGGCGGGCATGCCGGGACTTGCCGCCCCGTGGCCCGGCCCGTGCGGCGCCAGGAAGCCAAAGGCCGTCCATACCGCGAAGACGATCATCAGTGCGCCGGCCAGTCGTCGCGTCCTGAGCCCGGAGAGGCTGCGCGTGAACGCCGCGCCGGCCAGCGTTACCGCGAGCATTGCGGGCAAGGTCCCCGCACCGAAGGCCAGCATCGTGGCGGCCCCGCGGGCCGACGATCCCGACGCGGCGGCGAGCGCGAGCGCCGAGTAGACGAGGCCGCAGGGCAGGAATCCCCAGACCAGGCCGAGCCCGGCAAAGCGCAGCGGCACCGGGAGCGCCAGCGCGCGCCCGGCCAGCGGCCGCAGGCGGTTCCAGGCCCGGCTGCCAAGCCGCTCGAGCGACAGCAGGTCGCGACCGGTGAGCAGCGACAGGCCCATCATGAGCATCAACAGCCCGGCGACCGCGCGCAGCGCGATGGCGAAAGGCCGCACCGGGACCTGCGCGACGGCGGCGCCCACCAGCGCCCCGACGGCGGCGCCGAGCAGCGCGTAGCTGCCGATGCGGCCGGCATTGAAGGTCAGCGCGGCGAAGGTCGCACGGTCTGCCGGGGCCTGCGTGCCAGCTGCCGCGGCGATGCCGCCGCACATGCCGAGACAGTGCACGCTGCCGGCCAGGCCTAGGGTCGCGGCAGCTGCCAGCACCGGCCAGGCTGAGGCATCCATCACGTGCCCTGGTCGGGTGGCGCCTCGCCGGGTCGCTTGCCCGACGCGTCGTGGTCGATGAGCACCGACCAGCCAGGCGTGTCGAGGTCGTCGAACTGGCCGTTGCCGACGGCCCAGAAAAAGGCCCATATGCCGATCACGACCAGAACGAGGCCGAGCGGAATCAGTATGTACAGGATGCTCATGCGTTAGCGCCTGCTTCCCGGGCCTGTCGCGCCGCGGCCGGCCCCGCCTGGGCGGGGGCCGCGCCACGCAGCCGCAGCGCGTTGCCCACCACCAGCAACGAGCTGGCGGACATGCCGATGGCCGCGGCCCACGGCGGAATGAACCCGAATGCCGCCAGCGGCAGCGCCAGCACATTGTAGGCGACTGCCCAGACGAGGTTCTGCCGGATGATCCCCACGGTCCGGCGCGCGACGGCGACGGACTCCGGCAGCGTGTCGAGTTCGCGGGCCATCAGCACCGCGTCGGCGCTCGTCTGCGCCAGCGAACTCCCGGCGCCCATGGCGATGGACACGGTCGCCGCGGCCAGCACCGGCGCGTCGTTCACGCCGTCGCCGACCATCACGACCGGCTGACCGGAGCCCTGGATCCCGTGGACCAGCGCCAGCTTCTCCTCGGGCCGCAGGCGCGCGCGAAACCGGTCGATGCCGGCGGCACGGGCCGCCGTTGCGACCGCCGCCTCGTGGTCCCCGCTCGCGATCTCGACCTCGAGGCCCAGGGACCTCAGCCTCGCGACCGCTTCGGCGGCCCCCGGCCGCAGCGCATCGCTGATCTCGATCTCCGCCAGCCACTCGCCGTCGCGGCCGAGGTAGGTGTGGGCGTCGTCGGCGTCGCGCGGACCGGCGATCGCGGCGACGAAATCGCGCCTGCCGATGCGGTAACGCACGCCCTCCAGCCGGCCACCAATGCCGGCACCGGGCTCCGCCTCCACCTGTGTCGCGGCCCGGAGCGGGCCCTCGGGCCTGGCAAAGGCGCGGGCGATCGGGTGGGTGGACGCCTGCTCGAGGCTCGCCGCGACCGAGAGGCACTCCATCTCCCCCAGGCCCCCGAGCGGCCGGCAGCGCCGCACGACCGGCTGGCCGAGCGTCAGCGTGCCGGTCTTGTCCATCACCACGCGCCGCGCACGGGCAAGGCCCTCGAGCGCCTCCGCGCGCGTGACCAGCAGGCCCTGGCGTGCCAGCGAGGCGGTGGCGGCCGTGATCGCGGTGGGTGTCGCCAGCGACAGCGCGCAGGGACAGGTCACCACCAGCACGGCCAGGGTGGCCTCGAACGCGCGGGCAGGATCCACGATCATCCAGGCACCCGCGACACCGGCGGCGACGAGCAGGACGCCGGCGACGAACCACGAGGCCCAGCGGTCGGCCAGGCGCGCGATGGCCGGGCGCTCCGTCTGGGCGCGCTCGAGGAGCCTCACGATGCCGGCCAGCACGGTGTCGTGGCCGACGGCCGACACCACGGCACGCGACGGACGACCGACGTTGATCGAGCCGCCCAGGACCGCATCCCCGGGGCCGCGCAGCACCGCCGCGGACTCCCCCGTCAGCATCGACTCGTCCACCGACGTCGCGTCCTCCACCAGCACACCGTCCGCGGGGAATGCCTCGCCGGCGGCAACCAGCACCGTGTCGCCGGAGCCGAGTTCGGCGACCGCCACGCGCTCCGCGTTGCCGTTCCTCAACCGGGTCGCGCTGATCGGCTGGAGTCGGAGCAGGGCGTCGCTGGTGCTGCCGGCGCGGTGCCGCGCCGACATTTCCACGAACCGCCCGAGCAGCAGCAGGAAGGTGAACATCGTCACCGAGTCGAAATAGACTTCGCCGCGGTCGGTGAAGGTGTTCCAGGTGCTGGCCGCCCAGGCCAGCACGAGGCCGAGGGCCACCGGCACGTCCATGCCGAGCTGGCGGGCGGCGAGGTTGCGCCATGCGCCCTCGAGGAAGGGCCGGCCGGCGTAGAGCAGCACCGGGGTCGCGACCAGCATGCTGACCAGCCGCAGGTAGTGGCGCAGCACCGGGTCCATGCCGTCGAAGGCCCCGGCGTAGAGCGCCACGGCAAACATCATGACCTGCATCATGCCGAGCCCGGCCACCGCCAGGCGCTTCAGGGCCTGGCGCCGTTCACGCTCGGCGACCTCCAGGGTGTCGGCGGCACCCAGCACGTGCGGTCGATAGCCCAGCGAGTAGATCGAGCGCAGCAGCGACGACAGGGCCGCGTCGCCCGTGCGCCACTCGAGGCGCGCCCGGCCAGTGGCCGGGTTGACGGCGATGCCGGTGACGCCGCTGCGGCGCTCCAGCCGGCGCTCGACCAGCCAGCCGCAGGCGGCACAGCGCACGCCCTCGAGCAACAGGTTGACGCTCGACAGCTCGCCGTGACGCCGTACCAGTCGGTCCTGCACCTCGGGCCTGTCGTAGGTCACCCAGGAGTCGTCGCCTTCGGTCCGGGGCCGGGGCGCGGGCGCGTCCCGAAAACGGTAGTAGTCCGTCAGCCCGGCGTCGCGGATGAACTCGGCCGCGGCCCGGCAGCCTTCGCAGCACATCGGCCGCGCCTCGCCGTCGAGCTTGACCTCGAGTCGCAGGTCGGCAGGGATGGGTTCGCCGCAGTGGAAGCACTGCGTGGTCGTCGGCATGGAGTCAGGATACCGCAGGCGCGGCCAGCCGGATCCCGGCCGCCGTATCCCGGAAGTCCCCCTTCAGGCGCCAGCCGCGATCGGGCGGCGTGATCTCGACGTACCAGTGCCCGGGCGGCAGCGGCTCGGTCGAGCCAACAAAGGCCGCGTCAACGCGCCGCAGGGTGATCATCCGGTCGAGTTCCGCGCGGGTCGCGTGCGACAGCACCAGCACCAGCCCGTCCGGCGGCTCACCCCGTGCCAGCGAGAGCTGCACGCGGACGGACCCCGACACCGCATCGACCGCGAGCGTTGCCTCCGCGCCGATCGCCGCGGCCGCCGCATCGCGGCCCGGGTCGGTGTAGATCGCGAGCCCGTCCTTGCGGAAGTCGTCGCGCACGACGACGTCGCTCGACTTCACGGCGATGGCGAGCGTCGCGAAGGCGGCGACCACGACCGCGAGCGGCAGGCCCACGACGAACCACATCAGCGGGACGCTGCTCCAGCGCGTGGCGGGGCGACCGTCCGGCGGGGTCATGGCCCGAGGAACCGCGCGGCGCGCGAAGCCGTCAGGGCCGGGTCGTCCGCCGCGGTGATCGCGAAACGGATCTCGTGGCTGCCGCTGGCGGAGCCGCCCGGCACGCGCACCCGGACCGGCAGCGAGTGGACCTCGCCAGGGCCTACCCGGTGTCCGGACCCGGCTGCGGCGCCCGCCTCGCCGGCCTCGAGCACCAGGCCGGGCAGGCCGCTCGCGGCCAGCGAGTAGGTGTGCGCCGTGGTGTCCTTGTTGAGGATGCGCAGCAGGTACACGTTCTCGATGCTGCCGTCGGGCAGCGTGCGGTAGAGGGCGTTGCGGTCGCGCATGACGTCGAGGCCGACGGGCGTCCGCAGCGAGATCGAGACGAAGAATCCGACGATGAGCGCCGCCAGCAGCGCGCCATAGACGATCATCCGCGGCCGCACGACGTGGCTGCCGCCGCCTTCCAGCGCCTTCTGCGAGGTGTAACGGATCAGGCCACGCGGGTAACTCATCCGGTCCATCACGTCGTCGCAGGCGTCGATGCAGGCGGCGCAGGCGATGCACTCGTACTGCAGTCCCTCGCGGATGTCGATGCCGGTGGGGCAGACCTGCACGCAGGCCTTGCAGTCGACGCAGTCACCGAGCCCCTTGCTCTGCGGGTCCACGTTCCGCGCCCGCGCGCCGCGCGGCTCGCCGCGCCTGGTGTCGTAGGCGATGATCAGGGTGTCGCGGTCGAACATCGCGCTCTGGAAGCGCGCATAGGGACACATGTACTTGCACACCTGCTCGCGCATGAAGCCGGCGTTGCCCCAGGTGGCGAAGCTGTAGAACAGCACCCAGAAGGTCTCCCAGGGACCGGTGGACAGCCCCAGCACCTTGCCCGCGAGCTCCTGGACCGGCGTGAAGTAGCCGACGAAGGTGAACCCGGTCCACAGCGCGAACAGCACCCACACGAGGTGCTTGCCGCCCTTGCGCAGGACCTTGTCCGCGCTCCAGGGCGATCGGTCCAGCTTGATGCGCCTGTTGCGGTCGCCCTCGAACCAGCGCTCGATCCGGATGAAGACCTCGGTCCATACCGTCTGCGGGCAGGCAAAGCCGCACCACAGCCGCCCGGCCAGCGCCGTGAAGAAGAACAGCGACAATCCCAGGATGATCAGCAGCCAGGTGAGATAGAAGAAGTCCTGAGGCCAGAAGACGAGGCCGAAGACGTAGAACTTTCGCGCTGGCAGGTCGAACAGCACGGACTGGCGGTCGTCCCAGGAGACCCACGGCAGCACGTAGTAGAGGCCGAGCAGCGCCCAGACCGAGAGGTTCCGCAGGCGCTGGAAGCGCCCGTCCGTTTCGCGGGGATAGATCTTCTTGTGGGCCTCGTAGAACGAGGCCGGCTTCGCTACCGTCATCCGCCCGGACCACGGGGCTGCGGTCGCGCCGTGCGCACCAGGTACAGGGTCAGCGCGCTCGACAGCGTGCAGATCGCCCAGAAGAAGAAGAAACCGACGGCGTAGCCCGCCATCTTGTGGGTCAGCCAGTTGGGAGGCATCGCGCCTTCGCCGAACACCGACGGATCGAAGAAGGCGAAGAAGAACATCGTCGCGACCGACGCGGCCAGGAACGACGGCCACAGCGTGACCGCCATGTCCTGCGCCAGCTGGCTCCAGGCGACCGGCCCCGGGTCGGCTTCCCCGGGATCGTCCACGCTGTCGGGTTGCGGGTCAGACTGCATCGGCCGCTGCTGCCTCGGGAGCTCCTTCCGCCGCCGCGTCCGCGGCCGGCGCCTCCGCCTCGGGCGGCGGTGCGGGCGGCTGGTAGGGTGGCGCGAGGCTCAGGACGTAGGCGGCGAGCAGCCGCACCTTCGGTTCGCCGAGCAGCTCGAGCTGCGCGGGCATCTGGTTGTTGCGGCCGTTGACGACGCCGTAGCGGATCTCGGCGGCCGTGCCCTCGTACAGCCAGGTGTCGTCGGTCAGGTTGGGCGCGCCGACGGCCTGCATGCCCTTGCCGTCCAGGCCGTGGCACGACGCGCAGAACATCTCGAACTTCGGCCTGCCGGCGGCGGCCAGGTCGGCAGGCGCCTGCAGGCCCGACAGCGACAGCACGTAGGCCACCACCTCCTCGACGCCCTGCGCGCCGAGCGCCTCGCCCCAGGGCGGCATCACCCCGTTGCGAACATGGCGCAGTTGTTGGCGTAGAGGTTGCGCGCCACGCGCATCGCATCCGGGTCCTGTCCGAGCTGCTCGAGGCTCATCTCCGCGAAGCGCGCGTAGACCGGCGCAGCGGCGGCCTCGGCCGCGTCCACCTGCTCCTGCCACTGCGCCTCCTGCGTCCAGCCCTTCGTGCCCTGCCAGCTGCCCAGGCCGGGGTAGAGGACGAGGTAGACGATGCTGAAGGCGACCGAGCCGTAGAACAGCCACAGCCACCAGCGCGGGAGGGGGTTGTTGAACTCCCGCAGGTTGCCGTCCCAGGTGTGCCCGGTGGTTTCCGCGTCCGGCTGCTCCGCCGGCGACCGCTTCGAGGTCACCCACAACAGCCACAGGGCCCCGACGACGTTGATCGCCGTCAGGATCACGATGAACAGGGTCCAGCCCGTAGTCATCTTACTTGTCCTCGTTCTTGTCCGAATCTTCTTCGAGCGGCATGCGGGCGGCCTGGTCGAACTTCTGCTTCTGTCGCCCGCTCCACGCCCACCAGACCACGCCCACGAAGGCGAGCAGCGCGAGCACCGTCGCCAGGCCCTGCAGGGTTCCCGGGTCCATCCCTACTTCCAGGTCTTGGATGCGGTGCCGAGGCCCTGCAGGTAGGCGATCAGCGCCTGCATCTCGGTCTTGCCCGCCACGTCGCCGGCCGCCGCTGCGACCTGCTCGTCCGTATACGGGACGCCGACCGCGCGCAGGGCCTGCATCTTGTCGCCGGTCAGCGAGCCGTCGACGGCCCGTTCGTCGAGCCACGGGAAGCCGGGCATGTTCGACTCCGGCACCACGTCGCGCGGGTTGAGCAGGTGGATCCGGTGCCACTCGTCCGAGTAGCGGCCCCCGACACGGGCGAGGTCGGGCCCCGTGCGCTTCGAGCCGAACTGGAACGGATGGTCGTACACCGACTCGCCTGCGAGCGAGTAGTGGCCGTAGCGCTCCGTCTCGGCCCGCAGCGGGCGGATCATCTGCGAGTGGCAGACGTAGCAGCCCTCGCGGACGTAGATGTCACGCCCCTCGAGTTCCAGGGCGCTGTAGGGCTCCACGCCCGGCGCCGGCTCGGTGACCTGGCCGGAGAAGTAGAGCGGTACGATTTCCGCCAGCCCGCCGAAGCTGATCGCCACGGCCGTCAGCACGCCGAGCAAGCCGACGTTCTTTTCGATCTTCTCGTGATTCATGCTGCCACCCTCAGGCCGCTGCCGGCGCCATCACCGGCACGTCCTTCCCGGACGAGCCTGCGGCGATGGTTTTCCAGACGTTGTAGACCATGATGAACATGCCGGAGAGCACCAGCAGTCCGCCGATGAGCCTCACCCCGTAGTACGGGTAGGTCGCGGCCAGCGACTCCACGAAGGTGTAGGTCAGCGTGCCGTCGTCGTTCGTGGCACGCCACATCAGGCCCTGCATCACGCCGGCGATCCACATCGAGGCGACGTAGAGCACGATGCCGATCGTCGTCGTCCAGAAGTGCACGTCGATCAGCCTGGTGGAGTACATCGCGGTCTGGCCGTAGAGGCGCGGGATCAGCGCGTACATGCAGCCGATGGAGATCATCGCCACCCAGCCCAGCGCGCCGGAGTGGACGTGGCCGATGGTCCAGTCGGTGTAGTGCGACAGCGCGTTGACCGTCTTCACGGACATCATCGGTCCCTCGAAGGTCGACATTCCGTAGAACGACAGCGACACGATCATGAACTTCAGGATCGGGTCGGTGCGCAGTTTGTGCCAGGCGCCCGACAGGGTCATGATGCCGTTGATCATGCCGCCCCAGGACGGCGCGATCAGGATGATGGAGAACACCATGCCGAGGGTCTGCGCCCAGTCCGGCAGCGTCGTGTAGTGCAGGTGGTGCGGTCCGGCCCACATGTAGATGGCGACCAGCGCCCAGAAGTGCACCACCGACAGGCGGTAGGAGTAGACCGGCCGCTCGGCCTGCTTCGGGACGAAGTAGTACATCATCCCGAGGAAGCCCGCGGTCAGGAAGAAGCCCACCGCGTTGTGCCCGTACCACCACTGCACCATGGCGTCCACCGTCCCGGCATAGACGGAGTAGGACTTGGTCAGCGTCACGGGGACGGCCATGCTGTTGCCGATGTGCAGCACCGCGATGGTGATGATGTAGGCGGCGAAGAACCAGTTGGCGACGTAGATGTGCTTGACCTTGCGCTTGACCATCGTGCCGAAGAACACCACGCCGTAGGTGACCCAGACGACGGCGATCAGCACGTCGATCGGCCATTCCAGCTCGGCGTATTCCTTGGACGTCGTGATCCCGAGCGGAAGCGTGATCGCGGCGAGCACGATGATCAGCTGCCAGCCCCAGAAGGTGAACGCGGCCAGCCGGTCGCCGAAGAGGCGGGTGTGGCAGGTCCGCTGCACGACGTAGTAGGACGCGGCGAACAGCGCGGAGCCGCCGAAGGCGAAGATCACCGCGTTGGTGTGCAGCGGCCGCAGGCGGCTGTAGGTCAGCCAGGGCACGTCGAGGTTCAGCGCCGGGAACATCAGCTGGGCCGCGATGATCACGCCGACCAGCATCCCGACGATGCCCCAGATGATGGTCATGATGGCGAACTGCCGCACGACCTTGTCGTTATAGGTCTCGACCCGTTCCATTGAGTTTTTCCCCACTTGATGTCTGGACAGCGCATGCCCCGGCCGCGGTCTGGCCGCAGGCCTCGCCATGCTACTGAGCGCCGCCGTGCGGCAGACATAGTGGCATTCCACCGGCCGGCGGCGGCCGGCCCGGCCGGCCCCACGCGCGTCCTCCCGCCCTGCGCGGTCCTTGTGGGACAGGCATTTGTGCGGAGGGCGCCGGGCCGGTCCGCCGTTATGCTGGATCCGGCCGCCGGGTCGGGGCCGGTGACCTGGGTCACAGACATCGGGACAGGAAGCTGACTGCGGACCCCGACAGGACGCTCGGCCTGCTGGTCGTGCGCTGCCCGGCCACCTGACCGGACGGTCCCTGCTCACGTAGAATCCATCCCACCCTCCACGAACCACGGAACACACGGTCGAACATGCTTTCCTACCGCGCTCCCCTCAGGGAAATCCGCTTTGTCCTGCACGAAGTGCTGCACGCCAGTCACCACTATGCCGAGCTCGGCCGCAAGGACCTGAACGAAGAGTTCATCGACAGCGTCCTCGAGGGCGCCGCGCGTTTCGCCGAGGAGGTGATCGCGCCGACCAACGAGCCGGGCGACCGGGTCGGGGTCCGGCTCACCGACGACGGCGTGGTGACGCCCCCCGGCTTCCGCGAGGCCTACGCGCAGTTCGTCGGGGACGGCTGGGCGGCGCTCTGCGGTCCGGAGGAGTTCGGCGGCCAGGGGCTGCCCGAAGGCTTCGGCGGCCCGGTGGGCGAGTTGTTCGTCTCCGCCAACCAGTCCTGGAAGCTGTACAGCGGGCTGACGGACAGCGCGCTGCTGTGCCTGGAGAAGCACGCCAGCGACGAGCTGAAGGCGCTGTACCTGCCGAAGCTGGTGACCGGCGAGTGGACCGGGACCATGTGCCTGACCGAGGCACAGGCGGGCACCGACCTCGGCCTGCTCCGGTCCCGCGCGGAGCCCGACGGCGAGGGCAGCTACCGCATCACCGGCGAGAAGATCTTCATCACCAGCGGCGACCATGACGTCGCCGCCAACATCGTCCACCTCGTGCTGGCGAGGCTGCCCGACGCGCCGGCCGGGACGCGCGGCATCAGCCTGTTCCTCGTGCCGAAGCGCCTGCCCGACGCGAACGGCGAGCCCGGCGCGGCAAACGGCGTCCGCTGCAGCCGGCTCGAGGAGAAGCTCGGCATCCACGGTTCCGCCACCTGCGTGATGAACTTCGAGAACGCCCGCGGCTGGCTGGTGGGCGAGCCGAACGCCGGCCTCAGGAGCATGTTCGTGATGATGAACCACGCCCGGCTGTGGGTGGGCCTGCAGGGCCTCGCGCAGGCCGAGCGCTCGCGGCAGGCGGCGCTCGACTACGCGCGCGAGCGCCGCCAGGGCCGGGCCGCGCGGGGCAGCGCGAAGCCCGACAAGCCGGCCGACCTGATCGTGGACCATGCCGACGTGCGCCGCATGCTGCTGACGCAGAAGGCGTTCATCGAGGCGTCGCGCCTGCTCACTTACTTCGCCGGCATGCAGATGGACAAGGCGAAGTACCATCCGGATGCCGCCGAGCGCCAGCGCGGCGCCGACCTGCTGGCCATCCTGACGCCGGTGGTGAAGGCATTCGTCACCGACATGGCGGTGGAAGTGACCAACCTCGGCATCCAGGTGCACGGCGGTTACGGCTACATCCGCGAGACCGGCGTCGAGCAGTTCATGCGCGATGCGCGCATCGCCTGCATCTACGAGGGCACGAACGGCGTCCAGGCACTCGACCTGCTGGGCCGCAAGGTGCTCGGTTCGGGCGGCCAGCTGGCGCGCCTGCTGGGCGGGCTCATCGGGGCCTTCTGCCAGAACCACGCGGGCTACGAGGAGATGGCGGACTTCGTGCCGCGCCTTGCCGGCCTGCTCAAGGAGTGGAGCGAGGCGACCGAGCAGGTGGCGCAACGCGCTGCCCGCGATCCCGACGAGATCGGTGCCGCCGCCGCGGACTACCTGCAGTTCACCGGCTACCTCTGTCTGGCCTGGTGCTGGGCCAAGATGGCGGCGGTGGCGATCGCCGCGCTCAGGAACTCGCCCGACGACCCTGCCTTCTACCAGGCGAAGGTCGCCACGGCCCGCTTCTTCTTCGCCCGGCTGCTGCCCAGGGCCGAGGCTCACCTCGACGCCCTGCAGTCGGGGTCGGCGTCGGTCATGGCGCTCTCCACCGGGCAGCTGGGCTGACGCGATGTCGCAGGCGGACCAGGCGCGCGCGCGCCGCCTGGCCCGGGCGCGCCGCGTCGTGGTCAAGGTCGGGTCGTCGCTGCTGGTGGATGGCGCGACGGGGCGGCTCAATCGCAGCTGGCTCGAGTCGCTGGCCGCCGATGTCGCGACGATGCGGGGTCGCGGCCAGGACGTCGTGCTGGTGTCCTCGGGCGCCATTGCGCTGGGACGACGCCACCTCGGGCTGCCGGCCGGCCGCCTGCGGCTCGAGGAGAGCCAGGCGGCCGCCGCGGTCGGCCAGATCCGCCTCGCTCACGCCTGGAAGGAGGTGCTCGAGGCGCACGGCGTCGCCGTCGCCCAGGTGTTGCTCACCTTCGGCGACACCGAGCAGCGCCGGCGCTACCTGAACGCGCGCTCGACGCTCAACACGCTCCTGGCACTCGGCGCCGTGCCGGTGATCAACGAGAACGACACGGTGGCGACCGCCGAGATCCGCTACGGCGACAACGACAGGCTCGCCGCGCGCGTGGCGCAGATGCTCGCGGCCGACTGCACGGTGCTGCTGTCCGACGTGCCGGGCCTGTTCACCGCGGATCCCGCGCGCGACCCGGGCGCGCGGTTCCTCGCCGAAGTCGGCGAGATCACCGCGGAGATCGAGTCGATGGCCGGCGGGCCGGGATCGGGCGTCGGCTCGGGCGGGATGGCCACCAAGGTCGAGGCGGCGCGCATCGCGGTCGGCGCCGGCTGCCACTTGTGCATCGCGTCAGGGAAGGTCCCGCATCCGCTCGCTGCGATCGAGCAGGGCGGGCGCTGCACCTGGTTCGTGGCGCACGAGCAGCCGGTCGCGGTCCGCAAGCAGTGGATCGCGGGCACGCTGAAGGCGGCGGGCGGCCTGGTCATCGACGAGGGCGCGGCGACGGCGCTGGGGCGCGGCAAGAGCCTGTTGCCGGCCGGCGTGGTCGCGGTGCAGGGACGCTTCGACCGCGGCGACGCGGTGCGCGTCACAGGGCCGGACGGCCGCGAGGTGGCGCGCGGACTGTCGGCCTATTCGAGCGACGACGTGCGCCGCATACTCGGACGCAGGAGCGCGGAGATCGAGCAGCTGCTCGGCTACCGGGGCCGTGACGAGGTCATCCACCGTGACGACCTGGTGGTCCTGGGACCGCGGCGCGGGAGCGGGGCATGACGGGGCGGGCGCTGGGCGAGGTCATGGACGAGCTGGGCGGCAACGCGCTGGCGGCAGCGCGCGTCCTGGCGCGTGCGCCCGCGCCGGTGAAAAATGCCGCGCTCGAGGCGGCCGCAGCCGCGCTGCGGCGCAATGCCTCCGTCGTCCTGGAGGCGAACGCCGCCGACATGCGCTCGGCGCAGGAGCGCGGGCTCGGCAGCGCGATGCTCGACCGGCTCCGGCTCGATGAATCGCGGGTCGAGGCCATGGCCGCCGGCCTCGGGCAGGTCGCGGCTTTGCCCGACCCCGTCGGGCGCGTGCTGGCGGAGTGGACGCGGCCCAACGGGCTGGTGATCCAGCGCGTCAGTGTCCCGCTCGGCGTCATCGGCATCATCTACGAGAGCCGCCCCAACGTGACGGCCGATGCGGGCGCTCTCTGCCTGAAGTCGGGCAACGCCGCGATCCTGCGCGGAGGGTCGGAAAGCGCCGCGTCGAGCCGCGCGATCCATGCGTGCCTGGTCGAGGGACTGGTCGCCGCCGGCCTGCCCGCGAGCTGCGTGCAGCTCGTTCCCACCCAGGATCGAGAGGCCGTCGGCTACCTGCTCAAGGGCATGACCGACTACGTGGACGTGATCGTCCCGCGCGGCGGCAAGGGGCTGATCGCGCGGGTCCAGCAGGATGCGCGGGTACCCGTGATCGGCCACCTCGAGGGCAACTGCCACGTGTACGTGGACGGCTCGGCCGACCTCAACATGGCCCGCGAGATCGTGCTCAACGCGAAGCTGCGGCGCACCGGGATCTGCGGCGCCGCGGAGACGGTGCTGTTCGACCGCGCGGCCGTCGCCACCCACCTGGGACCGGTCGTCAAGGCTCTGCTCGATGCCGGTTGCGAGGTGCGCGGTGACTCGACGGTCCGGGCGGCGGATCCACGCGTCCTGCCGGCCACCGAGGACGACTGGTACACGGAATACCTCGACGCGATCATCGCTGCGCGGGTCGTGGACGGCGTGGACGGGGCGGCCTCCCACATCGCGAAATACGGTTCGGCGCACACGGAGTCGATCGTGGCCGAGGACCGCGCGGCGGCCGAGCGCTTCCTGGCCGAGGTCGACAGCGCGATCGTGCTGCACAACGCATCGACGCAGTACGCCGACGGCGGCGAGTTCGGGATGGGCGCGGAAATCGGCATCTCGACCGACAGGTTCCACGCGCGCGGCCCGGTCGGGCTCGAGCAGCTGGTCAGCTACAAGTACGTGGTGCGCGGCAGCGGTCAGCTCAGGCCCGGCTGACCCGGGAGCCCGCGGGCCTAGTGACCGTGCGGGTGGCCGTGCCCGTGCGCGTGGCCGGGTTGCGCGGCCGCCTCGGCGCAGCGTTCGCAGTTCACCCAGCCGGAGTCACCGTCGAGGTAGTGCTCCTTCTTCCAGATGGGGACCCGGTGCTTGACCTCGTCGATGATGTAACGGCAGGCGGCGAAGGCCTCGGCGCGGTGGCCGCTGGCGACGCCGACCCAGACCGCGACTTCGCCGAGGCCGAGCTCGCCCAGCCGGTGCACGCAGCACGCGCCGCGGATGCCGAAGCGTTCGACGGCCTCGGCGACGATGCGCGCGCCTTCCTTCAGCGCCAGTTCCTCGAAGGCCTCGTAGTCGAGGCGCCGCACCTCGCGGCCCTCGTTCTCGTTGCGGACCCGGCCCTCGAAGGAGACGAAGCCGCCCGCGGCCACGTCGGCGAGGCCCGCCGCCAGCGCGGCCGGGTCGATTGGCCCGCGGCTGAACGAAAACCCGTTCATCCGCCTGCCACCGGAGGAATGAAGACGATCTCGTCGCCGTCGGCGAGCGTCCGCGACCAGTCCGCGAACTCGGCGTTGACGGCCACCCGCAGCCGGTCGCGGCCCAGGCTGAAGCCATGGCGGGCCGCGAGTTCCTCGAACAGGCCCGCGGCATCGGCCGCGCCGGTCTCCACCGTCTCCTCGCCGCGGCCGGCCTGCTCGCGCAGCACGGCGTAGTACTTCAGCCGGACGCGCGCCATCAGCCGGCGTCTCCCGCGCGGAAGTCGCTCTTGCCGCCGGTCTTCTCGACCAGGCGGACGTCCGCGATGACGATCCCGTGGGACAGGGCCTTGCACATGTCGTAGACGGTCAGCGCGGCCACCGACGCGCCGGTCAGCGCTTCCATCTCGACCCCGGTCCGGCCGTGGACCGATACGGTGCAGCGGATGTGGACGTCACTGCCCGCATCGCAGTCGATCTCGATGCGGCACTTCTCGAGTCCCAGCGGATGGCAGAACGGGACGAGGTCGTGCGTGCGCTTGGCCGCCATCGTGCCTGCGATGATCGCGGTGTGGAACACCGGGCCCTTGGCGGTGATGAAGCCCCGTGCGCGCAGCGTCTCCGCCACCGGGCCTGGCAGCCGGACCACGGCCGCGGCCGTGGCGCCGCGCAGGGTCACCTGCTTTTCGCTGACGTCCACCATCGCCGGGCGGCCTTCGCTGTCGACATGGGAGAGCATGTTCAGCCGCCGATGTAATACATCTCGATCTTCTTGTGCGAGCGCTTGCGGCTGAGCGCTTTGCGCTGCTCGCTGTAGCGGTCGTCACGGGCCTGCCAGGTGCCGCGAATGCGCGCGAGCAGCTCCTCGTCGCTGGCCGCCGCGCGCAGCGGCTCGCGCAGGTCGGTCCCGCGGGTCGCGAACAGGCAGGTGTAGAGGACGCCCTCGGACGACAGCCTTGCCCGGGTGCAGTCGCCGCAGAAAGGCTGCGAGACAGAGGAAATGAACCCGACCTCGCCCTGGCCGTCGGCGAAGGTGTAGCGCTCGGCGACTTCCCCGCGGTAGCTCGCCGCCGTCGCGACCAGCGGCCAGCGGGCCTCGATGCGCTGCTTCAGCTCGCGCGAGGGCACGACCCGGTCGGGCATCCAGTCGTTGCGGTTGCCGACGTCCATGTACTCGATGAAACGCACGACCACGCCGGTGCCGCGGAAGTGCTCGACCAGGCCGAGCACGCAATCCTCATTGAGCCCGCGCTGCACGACGGCGTTGACCTTGATCGGCTCGAGGCCTGCCTCCCGTGCGGCCGCGATGCCGTCCAGGACCCGCTCGACGCCGTCGAAGCCGCCGCTCGACCGGCGGAACACCTCGGGGTCGAGGCTGTCCAGGCTGACGGTGACGCGCCTGAGCCCGTTCGCCTTGAGCCGGGCCGCGTGCTGCGCGAGCAGCACGCCGTTCGTGGTCAGCGCCAGGTCGTCGACCCCGGGGATGGACGACAGCTCGCCGACCAGGTCGGCGATCCCCGAGCGCAGCAGCGGCTCGCCACCCGTCAGGCGGACCTTGCGCACGCCGGCCTTCACGAACAGCCGCGTGAGGCGGACGATCTCCTCGAAGGACAGGCGCGCGGCCGCGGGCAGGAAGCGGTAGTTCTCGTGGAAGGTCTCCCGCGGCATGCAATAGGGGCAGCGGAAGTTGCAGCGATCCATGACCGAGATGCGCAGGTCCTGCAGCGGCCGGCCGTGGACGTCGGACGTCCCGACTCCGCGGGGCAGGGGCATGACGGGCGCCTTGGATTTGTCGGTCAAGTTCTCAGCCTCGGTGGCGGGCCGGACGGGCCTTCCCGACCGCCGTCACTTCTTGGTCCTTTCCTTGTAGACGCGCAGCTGCTCGTTGAAGCGATCCGCGACGGACTGGGCTTCGTCCACCGCGGCGTTGTTCTTCTTGGCCTGCATCACCTCGAACTCGGCCTTGCGCGCCTCGTCGACCTCGGGGTCGGCCCGCAGGGCCTCCAGCTCCATGGTCAGGCAGGCGGTGTAGGCGGTGATGTCGGCGTCGAACTGCTTGACCGCCCGCTGCGCCGCGACCATCTGCTCGTAGGTCGCGGTAGCGCCGTCGGGAATGTTCTCCGGCGGACGGGGGTAGATGCAGGTCGCCTGCGCGGCCATGGCAGCCAGCGCGGCGAACACCGACACAATGGAAAGAATCGCCTTTTTCATCAGCAGGTTACCTCGGCAAAACGACAGCTTCGACCCGGCAGTGGGCCGGTGGGCAGTCTAGCGTAACCGGGCCGGACGGGCAGGGCCAGCCTCGAGCAGCAACCGCCGCGCCCGCGCCCCCTGCGCAGGGATTCCCTACAGGAGCACCTCGACCCGTCCTTCCACGACCCGAACCGGGAAACAGGCGAGCGGCCTGTGCGCCGGTCCGCCGAGGACACGGCCGTCGCGGACGTCGAACGAGGCGCCGTGCAAGGGACACACCAGCCGGCAGCCGCGCAGTCGGCCCTCGCTCATGTGCGCCTCGGCGTGGGTGCAGGTGTCCTCGAGGGCATACAGGCCTTCGCGTGTCGCGCACAACACCACGCGGCGGCCGTCCACCTGGAACCCGTGGGGGAGTCCCGCGATGAGATCCGCATGCGACGCCAGCGGATACCATCGGCCGTTGGTGTCGGGTGCGGATTCGTGATCGCCGGGACAACACATCGTTGGGCGCCTACAATAACAGACGCCGTGCTGCCGCCCGATGATGGACCGGATTGAACCCTTCCCCGACTGCACCGATCCCCGACTCGCGGCTCACGCTGGCCGCGCTCGGCGTCGTGTTCGGGGACATCGGGACCAGCCCGCTTTACGCCTTCAGGACCTGTTTTGACGAGTTGCACGGCACGCTTCCCACCGAGGAAAACGTGCTCGGCCTCCTCTCGCTGATCGTCTGGGCGCTGACGGCCGTCATCACCGTCAAGTACGTGATGATCATCCTGCGGGCCGACAACCGTGGTGAGGGCGGTGCGCTGGCGCTGATGGCGCTGGTGCTGTCGGGACGTTCCCGCGTGCCGCGCCGCTGGATGCTCCTGCTCGGCATCCTCGGCACCACGCTGTTCTTCAGTGACGGTGCAATCACGCCAGCCATCTCCGTCCTTTCTGCGGTGGAGGGGCTCGAGGTGATCAATGACGAGATGGAAGGCGTCGTGATCCCGCTCGTGATCGCCATCCTGGTGGGCCTGTTCGCCGTCCAGCGCCACGGGACCGGTGCGATCGGGCAGCTCTTCGGCCCGCTGATGATGATCTGGTTCGTCGTGCTGGCACTGCTGGGGCTCCGGTGGATCGCCGTGAACCCGGTGGTGCTCCATGCGGTGGATCCGACCCACGCCGTGCGTTTTCTGCTCACCCACCGCAGCGAATCGCTGATCGTGATGGCCGCCGTCTTTCTGGCGGTGACCGGCGGAGAGGCGCTGTATGCGGACATGGGGCACTTCGGCCGCCGCCCGATCCGCCTGGCATGGTTCTGTGTGGTGCTGCCCGCACTCGTGCTCAATTACTTCGGGCAGGGCGCGAGGGTGCTCGCGGACCCGTATGCTGTCGTGAGTCCGTTCTTCCTGCTGGCACCCAAGTGGGGCCAGATACCCCTGGTGCTCCTCTCGACCGCCGCGACGGTCATCGCTTCCCAGGCCGTGATCTCCGGCGTCTTCTCGATCGCCCACCAGGCATTGCGGCTCGGACTGTTGCCCCGGTTCCTGGTGGTGCATTCGTCCGGCGAGTCCGCTGGACAGGTCTTTGTGCCCGGCGCAAACCGGATCCTGCTGGTGGCGACCATAGGGCTCGTGCTGGCATTTGGTTCCTCCGAGGCGCTGGCCTCCGCCTACGGCATCGCGATCGCCCTGGCCATGCTCATCGACAGCATCCTCGTGGTGGCCTGGTTGTCGGATGGCGCGGACCGGCGGACACGCGCGCTCCTGGCCGTCATGGCCGTGGCGGTCCTGCTGGACCTCGCGTTCCTCGCTGCCAACAGCCTGAAGATCCCGCACGGCGGCTGGTTGCCCCTGTTCGCGGGCACCTGCTTCATGGGCCTCATGCTGACGTGGCAGGCCGGCAGGCTGACCGTACTCGACCGCGCCACGCGACGCAGGATGCCGATGCGCGAGCTCATGGCGAGGGCGAACGATGTCAGCCGCCTGCGCGTTCCCGGGACGGCGGTCTACCTCAGCGGCAGCACCGAGACGGTGCCTGGCGCACTGCACCGCATGCTGGAAATCCAGGGCTTCCTGCATGAGCGGGTCGTGCTGCTCACCATCGAGACCGGCGACGAACCGCGGACCGTGAGGGGCGCGCGAGTGCGGGTCCAAGAACTGGCTCCGGGTCTCTTCCGCGTCGTGGCCCGCTGCGGGTTCATGGAGACGCCGAACGCGCCCGCGTTGTTGCGTGAGGCCGAGGCGGCCGGCCTGCCTTACCGCCCGGCCGAAACGCAGTATTTCCTGGGACTCGACCATGTGGTGGTGGCCCGTACCCACGGAATGCCGCGATGGCAGAAGCGCCTCTATGCCTACATGTCGCGGAACGAGCATTCCGCCACCGAGCACTTCAGGCTGCCTCCGGCAAGGGTCACCGAGATCGGCGAGCAGATCGACATCTGACGATCCGCGTTCGCACGCTGCGGGCGGACGGGAGATAATGGCGCCATCCCCTCCGATGGAGCGCCCCGATGACCTGGCTCAACCGCGACGTGACCGAGATCGGCGGCCAGCGGCTGCATCCGGAGACGCTGATGATGGGCTACGGGTACTTCCCGGGCCTGTCGGAAGGGGCGGTGAAGTGCCCGATCTTCCAGACGTCGACCTTCGTGTTCCGCTCGGCCGGCGAGGGCAAGCGGTTCTTCGAGCTGGCCTACGGCCTGAGCGAGCCGGCGCCGCAGGAGTCGATCGGACTCATCTATTCGCGGCTCAACAACCCGAACCTCGAGATCCTCGAGGGCCGCCTGGCCATCTGGGACGGCGCCGAGCGCGCGCTTGCCTTCTCGAGTGGCATGGCCGCGATCTCGACCTGCCTGTTCGCGACCTGCCGGCCGGGCGACGCGGTCATCCACAGCAACCCGGTGTACGGCGGTTCGGACTACTTGCTCGACAAGGTGCTGCCGCAGTTCGGTATCCGGACCGTCGCCTTCGACGCCGGCAAGGGCGCGCAGGGACTGCGCGACGCCGTCGAGGCCGCGCGGGAGACCGCGCGCGTCGCCGCCGTCTATGTCGAGACGCCGGCCAACCCGACGAACGGGCTCGTGGACCTGGCCGCGTGCTCGGCGGTCGCCGACGAACTGGGGCGCCGGCAAGGATCGCGGCCGCTGGTCATCGTCGACAACACCTTTCTCGGTCCGCTGTGGCAACGCCCGCTCGAGCATGGCTGCGACATCGTCGTGTACTCGCTGACCAAGTATGTCGGCGGTCACAGCGACGTGGTGGCGGGCGCCTGCGTCGGGTCGCGGCAGGCGCTGGAACCGGTGCACCTGATGCGCACCATCCTCGGGACCATGACGGACCCGCACACGGCCTGGCTGCTGATGCGCAGCCTCGAGACGCTCGAGCTGCGCTTCCGTAAGTCGGTGGACAACGCGACCCGGGTCGCCGGGTTCCTGCGCGGCCATCCCAAGGTCGAGCGGGTGGCGTTCCTCGGGTTCCTCGACCCCGACAGCGAGGAAGGCCGGCTCTACGCGCGGCAGTGCCTGGCCCCGGGCGCCACGTTCTCGTTCTTCGTGAAGGGCGGCGAGCGCGAGGCCTTCCGCGTGCTCGACGAGCTGCAGCTGGTGAAACTGGCGGTGAGCCTCGGCGGCACCGAGAGCCTGGCCTCGCACCCGGCGGCGATGACGCACTCGGACATCGAGCCCGCGCGCCGCGCGGCGCTCGGCATCACCGACAACATGATCCGGGTCTCCATCGGCATCGAGCATCCCGACGACCTGATCGCCGACTTCCGCCAGGCGCTCGCCACGATCTAGGAGGGGTCAGACGCCGCTCTGTCCCTTGCGGCCCGGTTCCGCAGACACGCCTCTCCGCGGTGGTGGACAGGGTGGGGTCTGACTCCTCTTGTGCTAAAGTTCCAGCCGGCCTTGGGGTGGTCTGAATGGACCTGAGACGCCGGCGGCCCCGCAAGGGGCTCACCTGCGAACCCGTCGAACCTGATCCGGTTAGGACCGGCGTAGGGAGCAGGCGTGAAAGCTGAAGAACCTACCGCGCGCATCACCGCCTCCCGCCCGTAGTGGGAGCCGCACGATGCGTGCCTGGACCGCGCTGACCGCGCTCGCGTTCCTGCCCGCCCTCGCAACGGCGGTCGAGCCCACGCGCCTCGAGGAAGTCGTCGTGACGGCGACCCTGCGCGACATTCCCCTCGTGCAGTTGCCCGCGAGCGCGACGGTGCTCGACCGGCGCACGGTGGCGGATGCCGCGACCCAGCATCTGGAGGAACTGCTGCCGCAGGTGCCCTCGCTGTCCTGGGCGGGGGCGAGTTCGCGACCCCGCTATTTCCAGCTGCGCGGCATCGGCGAACTGGAGCAGTATCAGGGCGCGCCCAACCCGTCCGTCGGGTTCCTGGTCGACGAGATCGACTTCAGCGGCATCGGCATGGTCGCCACGCTGTTCGACGTCGAGCAGGTGGAGGTCCTGCGCGGCCCGCAGGGCACGCGCTTCGGGGCCAACGCGCTGGCGGGGCTCATCAAGGTCAGGACGCGCGAGCCGCTGCCGCAGCCGGAACTCTCCGCCGAGGCGACGTTCGGCGCGGACGCCATGGCCGGGGCCGGCGTGGTGGCGGGAGGCGCTGCAGGCCATGGCGGATCGGCGTGGCGGCTGGCCGTCCAGCGCGTGGCCAGCGACGGTTTCCGCAGCAATACCTACCTCGAGCGCAGCGACACGAATGCCCGCGACGAGCTCACCGCGCGCGGGCGGCTGAGGCTCGAGATCTCGGATCCCCTGCGCCTGGACCTGACGCTGCTCCACGCCGACCTCGACAACGGCTACGACGCCTTCGCGATCGACAACAGCCTCGTGACCCGCTCCGACCGGCCCGGCAGGGATTCCCAGCGCTCCACGGGCGCGGCGGCCGACCTGCGTTACGCGGCACCGTCATTCGAGCTGCGCAGCATCACGGCCTGGTCGCAGTCGGCCATCGAGGCCAGCTTCGACGGCGACTGGGGCAACGACGAAGACTGGGCCGGCGCCGGACCCTACGACTTCTTCTCGCGCACGCTGCGCGACCGCGACACGTTGAGCCAGGACCTCCGGCTGTCGGGGAGCGCCGGGACGGCGACCTGGCTGGCCGGTGTTTACGGCCTGCGGCTTGTCGAGGATAACGCGCAGCGCGACGACGGCCTGTACCTGACCGATGCCTTCACCAGGACGCTCGACAGTCGCTACCAGGCGACCCATGCCGCGGTGTACGGACAGGTGGAGTGGCCGGTCGCTTCGACGACCCTGCTGTCGGCGGGGCTGCGCCTCGAGCAGCGCGATGCCAGCTATGCGGACAGTGACGGCGTCCGCTTCGACCCGCGCGACCGCATGTGGGGCGGGCAGCTGTCGCTCAGCCGACAGCTGGGCGACGCGCACCACGCGTGGATGTCCCTGTCCCGCGGCTTCAAGGCAGGCGGCTTCAACATCGGCGCGGCGGTCCCGCCGGATCGCGCGGAATTCGGGCCGGAGTATCTCTGGAGCGTGGAAGGGGGCGTCCGGGGACGCTGGGACGAGGCCGGGCTGTCAGCTGACGTCAGTGCCTTCTACCTGCGCCGCAGCGACCAGCAGGTCGCGACCTCGTTCCAGCTCGATCCTGAGGACCCGCTGACTTTCGTCTACCTCACCGACAACGCCGCGCGCGGGCAGGCCTTCGGGCTGGAGGCGACCGGCACGTGGCGTCCCGCCGAGCGCTGGGACCTGTCTGCGTCGCTGTCGCTGTCGCTGACGGAATACCTCGGCTACAGCGACGGCGAGCGCGACCTGGACGGGCGGGAGTGGGCCCATGCCCCGTCATGGAAGTATTCACTGGCCGCCACCTGGCGCCATCCCGCGGGATGGATGGGCCGCGCGGACGTCGGCGGGCAGGACGCGTTCTATTTCGACGCGAGCCACGACCAGCGGTCACGGCCGTACTCGCTGGTCAACCTGCGGACCGGTTACGAAGCCGCCCGGTGGTCTGTCCACCTGTGGGTGCACAACGTGCTCGACCAGCGCTACCCGGTACGCGGTTTCTATTTCGGCAACGAGCCGCCGGACTTTCCGGAGAAACTCTACGTCCGGCTAGGTGATCCGCGCCAGGCCGGCGTGACCGCCCGCTTCAGCTTCCAGTGAGGAGCTTCATCCATGCACATTGCCGTCGACATCAGCCTGTACCCGCTCACGGAGTCATTCATTCCGCCGATCGAGGACTTCATCGCACGGATCCGCAGGCACGAGGGCCTGCGTGTCGTCACCAACGCGATGAGCACGCAGGTCAGCGGCGAGTTGCCCGTCGTGATGCAGGCGCTCGAGCAGGAAATAGGAGCCAGCTTCGCGGCCCGTCATCGCTCGGTGTTCGTGATGAAGGTGCTCGGCGGCGGTGACTGACGCGTTACGCGACTCATGGCAGCGCGCCCTGGACCAGGCCGCGACGACCGGGCCGCTCGAGGTCGCGGCGGTGCTGCTGGGCTTCGCCTACGTCTTCATGGCCATCCGCCAGCGGCGGGCGTGCTGGATCGCCGGAGGGCTCAGCACCGCCCTGTACGCGATCGTGTTCCTGGACGCCCGTCTCTACCTGCAGGCGGTCCTGCAGGTCGTGTACGTCGTGCTGGCGGTCCACGGCTGGCGCGAGTGGAGTCGTGATGCGCGGGTGGACGGCGTGCCCGTGGTCCGCCGCGTGTCGCTGCCGATCCACGCGGCGGCGCTGGCCGCCGCGCTCACGGCGACGGCCCTGACGGGCGCCGCCCTCGCAGCCTGGTCGGATGCCGCGGCGCCCTGGGCCGATGCGTTCGGCACCTGGACCAGCGTGGCGGCGACCTGGCTGATGATCCGCAAGGTTGCGGCCAGCTGGCTGTGGTGGATCGTCGTCGATGCCGGCCTCGCGGCCCTTTTCGCGTCGCAGGGGCTGCTCTTCACCGCGGCGCTTTACCTCGCATTTGCCGCGCTGGCGGCGGCAGGCTGGTTCGCCTGGCGCCGCGCGCCGCAGGTCGCCTGACGTGGAAGCGGCTCAGGAGCGGGACGCTCCCCTGATCGCCGAGGCGGCCTGCGCCCTCGGCATGGACAACCCGGCGGTCACGGCGCTGTCCGGCGGGTCCCGCAATCGCTGTTACCGGCTGGCGCAGGGTCCGCTCGACGTCGTCCTGCGGATCGCCGGGGACGGTGACGCGACTTACGCGGTGGAGCGCGGCGCGGAATTGCTGGCGCAGCGCACGGCTGCCCGCCAGGGCCTCGCACCGCGGCTGCTGCTGGAAGACCCTGAGCGCGGATACGTCGTCATGGAGCACCTGTCGGGCCCGGTGTGGAGCCGGGCGTGGGCCGCATCACCCGCCGGCGCCTCGCGCCTCGGCGAGTGGCTCGGACGACTCCACGCCGTCGCCGTGCCGCCGGGGCTGCGGCGCATCAGCTTCGTCGAGGTCCTCGATGATTACTGCGCGAGACTGGCGCCGGGCCTTCCCGCGGCCGCGCTGGCGGACCGGTGCGCGGAGCTTGCGCACGCGTTCGAACCGCCGGCCGCACCGGTCCTGTGCCACAACGACCTGCATCACCGCAACCTGGTCGAGTCGGCCGGCCGGTTGTGTGCCGTCGACTGGGAATATGCGGGGGCCGGTGATCCGGTCATGGACCTGGCCGGGTACGTCGCCTACCACGACCTCTCTGGAGACGCCACGCGGTCGCTGCTCGCAGCTTACGCGGCGCACGGGTATGCCCCTACCCGGGAGTCCCTGTCGCAGGCACGCTGGTTGTTCGAGGCGGTGTGGTGGGCATGGCTCGAACTCCTGAGACGGGAGACGGGCGCCGAGCCGCCGGAGCTGGCTGCCACGCGCGCCGGCCTGGAGCGGCGCCTCGCGCGCCCGGCGCGGGAGGCCGGGACGCCTAAGGCACCGACCTGAACAGGACCCACTGGCGCAGCGTGCCGATGCGCTCCACCCGATGCTGGCAGAGTTCGAACTGCGCCAGCACGCCGTCGAGGCGCCGCGCCGGCACGATCAGCAGCATCCGCTCCGGCATGGCGAGTTCCTGGCATAGCGGCTCCGGCGCCGAGTAGCCGCCGGGGCCGACCGCGCCGGTGTGTGACTCCGCCTGCTCGACGTTCATCCGGAGGTAGTGCTTCAGTCCGTAACGTGCCGGCGCGTCGACGAAAACGATCTCATCGACCGTCGACAGGTCCACCGTCTGCCGCAGTTCGTCGGCCAGCCGCGAGGCGTCACCCTCGAAGGGGACCCACGGTCCGGCCGCTTTCAGCGCAATGGCGGCGACGGTGGCTGCTACGACGGCGACGACGGCCTTGCGCCCGGACGCTGGCCAGTCGCCGAGGAACGCTGCGATCGCGAGGGCGATGGGCACCATCAATGGCAGCACGTACAGGGGCAGCCGCGACTGCGCCGCGACGAAGACGATGAGCGGAAGCGCGACCCACAGCGCCAGGAAGCGGCGCGCGTCGCTGCCTTCGGCCCGCGCCGGCTGTCCGGCCGCCGCGGCTTGGCGCCACCGCGCCAGCGCCAGGCCGAGCCACGGCAGGCTGCCGATGATCAAGGTCGGCGGATAGACGACCAGCCAGCCCAGCCACCCGGCGTTGCGGTGGTGCTCGCCGCTCGCCACGCGGCCCACGGTCTCGTGCCGGACGAAGTAGTCGAGGAGGTCTGGAGAGTGCCAGATGAGCGCGACGAACCAGGCCAGTCCGACGATGGCGAAGGCGAGCAGGCCCGCAGGGTCGAAGAGGCGTGCCAGGGAAGCGCGGCGACGCCAGGCGACGAACCCGACGATGGCGCCGAGCGGCAGGAGTCCGGGAGGTCCCTTGGTCAGGAATGCCAGCCCGAAGCCGATCCACATCAGGCGCAGGCCGCCCGTGCGTGGCGGCGCGTCGGACGCGACCAGTCCGCAGGAGACGAATCCGAAGACGGCGAGCGTCTCGAAGAAGGTCAACAGCGTGTCGGTGGTCACCACGTTCATGGCGAGTACGGGGCCCCATGACGTCGCCCAGAGGCACGCGGCGAAGGCGGGCGCGGTCAGGCCGAGCCGGCGCGCAACTCCGAGCACCAGCAGGGCGGTGCCCACGAATGCCAGGGCATTCGGCATGCGGGCGGCCCACTCGTTGCTGCCGAATGCGCGGAAGCTCGCGGCGAGCGCCCAGTAGGTCAGCGGCGGCTTGGTGTAATGCGGCCGCTCGGGGTCGAGGCGCGGCACGAGCCAGTCGTCGAGGTCGACCATCTCGTGGGCCACGTCCGTGTAGCGCCCTTCGTCCGGGTCGACGAGGTGGCGTGAGCCCTGGAATGCGAGGGCGACCAGCAGGCTCACCACCAGCACGACCAGACCGTCGCGTCGGGTGCCTCGATCAGGTAGGGATGACATGGATCACCTATAATACGGGGCATCTGATCACGGCGCGGCGCCTCGCACGGGAGCGACATGGCGCCTGCGGGGCTGCCAGGCGATCCGAAGGCACGGACTGCGATTGCAGGGGATACGGCACATGGCCGACATGGTGGTGGTGGACAGGGACGGCGTGGAGCATCGCATCGCGGGGCGCCCCGGCGTCAGCCTCATGGAGACGCTCCGCGAGGTGGAGTGGGGCGTCGCGGCGATCTGCGGCGGCATGTGTTCGTGTGCGACCTGCCACATCTACATCGGCCCCGAGTGGGCGGGTCGCCTGCCGGCGCCGCAGCCGGACGAGAAGGAACTCCTGCAGGAGCTGACCGGGTACGAGCCGGGGCGCTCCCGCCTGTCCTGCCAGGTCCATTTCGAGGAGTCGCTCGACGGCTTGAAGCTGGCGATAGGGCCGGACGAATAGCCCGCGGAAGCCGCAGCGAGGCGGCGCCGGCCAGACCAGGAGGACGAACGACCCGTGGAACCGACCGTCAAGTTCGAGACCAGTGACAACGTCGCCTGGGTGACGCTCAACCGTCCGGAAACCAGCAATACGATCAATCTGCAGTCAGGTCGCGACCTGCTGGATGCGGCGACGCGCTGCCGCGCGACGCACGGGGTGCGGGCGGTAGTGGTCACCGGAGCCGGCAAGGCCTTCAGTTTCGGTGGCGACCTCGCGGCGATGACGAAGCACGAGGGTCGGGAGCGCGAGGCCTACCTGCGCGAGCTCACGGTGGACCTGCATGCCGCCATCGTGGCCTTCACGCGGCTCGAGTGCCCGGTGATCGCCGCCGTCAACGGCACGGCGGCCGGCGCCGGCGTAGGCCTCGTGGCCATGGCCGACCTCGTCGTTGCGGGGGAAGGCGCGAAATTCGCCCTGGCCTACACGGGTGTCGGGCTGACCCCCGACGGCAGCACGTCTTACTTCCTGCCGCGCATCCTCGGCCACCAGCGCGCGATGGAACTCGTGCTGCTGAACCGCACGCTGACCGCCGCCGAGGCGCTCGCCTGGGGCCTGGTCAACAAGGTCGTCCCGGATGCGGACCTGCGGGAGGAGACTCGCGCGCTCGCCGCTCGCCTGGCGGCCGGCCCGACCGCGGCCTTCGGCCAGGCGAAGCGACTGATGCGCAGCGAGGCGTCGCTCGAGGCGCATCTCGAGGACGAGAGCCGCACGATCGTGGCCCAGTCCGGCACGCCGGAGGCCGCCGAGGGCATCGCCGCCTTCCTGGAGAAGCGCAGGCCTTCCTTTCCGCGCTGACGGGCGGGGCCCCGGCGAACTGCCGCGCGGCGGCCGCGGAACGGCCCTCGTTTCAGCGCTTCCGGGCCTGGCTCGCCACGGCTTCGGCAGCCGCCTTCACCGCCTCGGGGTCGCCGAGGAAACGCCGCGGTGCCGCGGGCGACAGCGACTCGTCGAGTTCGTAGAGGATCGGCACGCCGGTCGGGATGTTGAACTCGACGATGTCATGGTCCGACATGCGGTCGAGCATCTTCACCATCGCGCGCAGGCTGTTGCCGTGTGCGACGACCAGCACGTTCCTGCCGGACCGGAGCGCCGGCGCCAGCGCCGAGTCCCAGTAGGGCCTGACGCGCGCCAGGGTGTCCTTGAGCGACTCGGTCGCGGGTAGCTCCTCGCGGGTGAGCGACGCGTAGCGCGGATCGAAGCCGGGGTGGCGCGGGTCGTCGCCGGCCAGCGGCGGCGGCGGAATGTCGTAGCTGCGGCGCCAGACCTTGACCTGGTCCTCGCCGTATTCCTCCACGGTCTCGGCCTTGTTGAGGCCCTGCAGCGCGCCGTAGTGCCGCTCGTTCAGGCGCCAGCTCCGTTCCACAGGGATCCACATCAGGTCCATCTCGTCGAGCACGATCCACAGCGTCCTGATCGCCCGCTTGAGCACCGACGTGAAGGCGAGGTCGAAGCTGAGGCCCTCGCTCCTGAGCAGGCGTCCTGCATTCGCGGCCTCGGCGCGTCCCTGCTCCGTCAGGTCGACGTCGGTCCAGCCGGTGAACAGGTTCTCCAGGTTCCAGATGCTCTGGCCGTGACGGACCAGTACGAGCTTGCCGGGCACGACGCTCTCCCTGTCGCGTGGGGACAGGCGGATCTTACCTCAGGACGCGCCCGGCCTCGTCCCGCCGTGCGCGTCCAGTCCCCGTTCGCACCGTAAGCGCCGCTCGCTCCGCGTCCGCTCAAGGATTGCGCGCCCGGCACCTGCCGCGTGGCGCGGGGCGGGCGGATGGTGCAGGTGCCAGGCCAGGCCGGCGAAAGCCAGTGTCCTGCGGCGAACTCCGGCGTGGCCAAGCCGCACGCAGAGTTCCTTGTCCTCGGGTCCCCAGCCGCTGAATGACTCGTCCCAGCCGTTAACCCGCAACAGGTCGTCGCGCCAGAAGCCCTGGTTGCAGCCCTTGACGGCCACGAATGCGCTGGCGGCGGTCGCGGCCAGGCGCGCCAGCCGCGGGAGCCGCCGCGCCTGGGGCCGGTGGCGCAGGTCGGTGTCCTGCGGCCGCGGCGCGCGGCCGGCGCCCGGCCGCTCCAGGGCGCGCGCGGTGGCCGCAGGGTCGAGGGGAAGACGGCAACCCTGCACCCAATGGACCGGCCGGGCGGCCGCCTCGTGGTCGGCGAGGAAGCAGCGATCGAGCAGCATGTCGCCGTCCACCACGACCACGTAGTCGCCGCTGGCGCGCGACACTGCGAGGTTGCGCGCGCGGCACGCACGCCAGCCCGCGCGTGCCTGCCACGCATGGAGCACTGGAAAGGTTGCTCTCCGGGCGCAATCCGCGACGACTTCGCCGGTCGCGGGACCGGAGCCGTCGTCGGCGACGATCAGCTCGTCGGGCGGCCGCGACTGGCCGCAGACGGACCGCAGCACGCACGCGAGCGCATCGGGCCGGTCCCAGGTCGTGACGACCAGGGCGATCCGCACGGCCCCTAGCGGTCCGACAGCCGGCGCACCGCCTGCAGGGCGACCGACAGCGTGGCGAAGTCGGTGCCGTCCACGCTGCGCATCTCCTGCATCGTGCGCCGCAGGTTCTCCACGCGGCGCGGGCGCGCCTTGATCCAGGCCGCGACCGCCTCTGCGGGTTTCCTGGCGCCGTGCCGGGCGAGCGCGTCGCCGCACAGGCTGCGCTGCAGCGTGTAGGCTTCCTCGCGCAGGGTGCCGCGCGCCACGGCCTGCCAGTGACCCTCGACCGCCAGGCGCTCGATCTCGCTCCTGATCCAGTCGATGCCGAGCTCGGCGCCGAGGCCGAAGTACACCCGCGCAGCGCGTTCCACCGGCAGCCGGCGCTGGCCCGCCACGGCCACGACGTCGATGGCCGCCTGCGCGGCCCCGAGGCCCGACACGCGGCGCGCAATCGCCTCGGGCGCGCCCTGCGAGCGCAGGCGCTGCAGCGAGGCCTCGTACTGCTGCGCCTCGATGCCGACCAGGACGGATGGCAGCTTCTGCAGCAGTTCCTTGAGCCCCGGGCGCAGGGCCGACACCGCCTGGTCGATGTCCAGGCTGCCCTTGCGGTTGGCCAGGACCCAGTAGGTCAGGTAGCGCAGCAGGCGGCTGCTGACGTAGAGCATCGAGTGCTGCAGCGCTGACGGGACCGCATTGTCGAGGGCCTCGATGTCGGCCCAGAGGTCGCGCATGTCGGTGATCTCGCGGGCGATCGTGTAGGCCCGCGCGATCTGGCCGATGTCGGACCCCGTGTCCTCCTGGGCGCGGATCGCGAACACCGGACCCATGCGGTTGACCAGGCTGTTCGTCGTCGCGGTGACGATGATCTCCCGGCGCAGCGGGTGCTGCAGGATCTCGCTGGCGAACCTGCGCTGCACCGGCACCGGGAAGTAGCGCGTCAGCTCGCGACCGAGGTAGGGGTCCTCCGGGACGTCGGAGGCGATCAGCTGCTCGTAGAGCCACAGCTTCGAGTAGGACAGCACCATCGCCAGCTCGGGGCGGGTGAGCCCCTGGCCCAGGCGGCGCCGGTCCAGGATCTCGTCGTCGGCCGGCAGCGCCTCGAGGTGGCGGTCGAGCATCCCGGACCGCTCCAGCGCGCGGATCACGTGTGCGTGCTCGGAGAGGCGCTCCGCCGCGTGCGTCGCGGTGACCGAGATGGCCTGGCTCTGCAGGTAGTTGCCGCGCAGCACCAGCGAGGCCACTTCTTCCGTCATGCTCCCGAGCAGCCGGTCGCGGCTGGCGCGATTCAGGCCGCCGCGCTGCGTCACCGAGCTCAGCAGGATCTTCGTGTTCACCTCGACGTCGGAGCAGTTGACCCCGCCCGAGTTGTCGATGAAGTCCGTGTTGATGCGGCCGCCGTTCAGGGCGTACTCGACCCGCCCGCGCTGCGACAGGCCGAGGTTGCCCCCTTCGCCGACCACCTTGCAGCGCAGCTCGCGGCCGTCCAGCCGCACCGCGTCGTTGCTGCGGTCGCCGACGTCGGCGTGGGTCTCCTCGTGGGACTTCACGTAGGTGCCGATGCCGCCGTTCCAGAGCAGGTCCACCGGCAGCCTGAGGATCGCGCGCACCACGTCGCGAGGCGGGGCCGAGGTGGCCTCGATGCCGAGCAGGCGGCGGGCCTCGGCCGACAGCGGAATCGACTTCGCGTGCCGCGGGAAGACCCCGCCGCCCTTCGAGATCTGCTTGCGGTCGTAGTCGTCCCAGCTGGAGCGCGGCAGCCTGAACAGCCGCTCGCGCTCGCGGAAGCTCCGCGCCGCGTCGGGGCTGGGGTCGAGGAAGATGTGCTGGTGGTTGAAGGCCGCAACCAGCCGGATGTGCCTGGATAGCAGCATGGCGTTGCCGAACACGTCGCCCGACATGTCGCCGATGCCGGCGACGGTGAAGTCCTCGGACTGGATGTCCTTGCCCATCTCGCGGAAGTGGCGCTTGACGCATTCCCAGCCGCCGCGGGCGGTGATCGACATCTTCTTGTGGTCGTAGCCGGCGGAGCCGCCGGAGGCGAAGGCGTCGCCGAGCCAGAAGCCGTACTCGGCCGAGATCGCGTTGGCGACGTCCGAAAAGCTGGCGGTTCCCTTGTCGGCCGCGACCACGAGGTAGGGGTCGGCCGGGTCGGCGCAGACCACGTCGGGCGGCGGGACGACCTTGCCGTCCACCAGGTTGTCCGTCAGGTCGAGCATCGACCGAATGAACAGCCGGTAGCACTCCGTGCCTTCGCGCTGCGCCTCGTCGCGCGCCGCCGGCAGGCGCCGCGGCACGAAACCGCCCTTCGAGCCGACCGGCACGATGACCGTGTTCTTGACGTGCTGGGCCTTCATCAGGCCGAGGATCTCGGTGCGGAAGTCCTCGCGCCGGTCGGACCAGCGGATGCCGCCGCGCGCCACCTTGCCCATCCGCAGGTGGACGCCCTCGAAGCGCGGCGAGTGGATGAAGATCTCGAACATCGGCCGCGGCAGCGGCGCGTCCGGCACGGCGCGGGAGTTGATCTTGAGCGACAGGTAGGGACGCGGGCTGCCGTCCGGGTTCATGCGGTAGTAGCTGGTCCTGAGCGTGGCGTCGATCGCGGCCAGGAACGCGCGCACGATCCGGTCGTCGTCCACGCGCGTGATCCGCCCGAGGATGTGGTCCAGCGACTTGCGGTGCCGGACCTCGAGCCGGTGGCGCTCGGCCGGCTTGAGCGACGGGTCGAACCGCGCCTCGAACAGGCCGGCCAGGTGCGCGGCAGCCGCCGGGTTCGAGGCCAGCGCCTCCTCCATGTAGGCCTGCGACAGGGGCAGGCCGAGCTGCACGAACCAGCGCGCGTAGGTGCGCAGCACCGCGACCTGCCGCCAGTGCAGGTCGGCGGCCAGTACCAGCCGGTTGAAACCGTCGTTTTCCGTGTGGCCCAGCCACAGCTGGGTGAAGGTGTCAGCGAAGCGGGGGCCGTCCGTCTCGAGGTCGATGGTCACGCGTTGCGGATGTTCCAGCTCGAAGTCCTGGATCCAGCACGGCTGGCCTTCCACGGCCAGTTCGTAGGGCCGCTCGCTGATCAGCTTGAGGCCGAGGTTCTCGATCGCCGGCAGCACGTCGGAGATCGGCATCGGCGTGCCGCAGCGGAACAGCTTGAACTGGACCTTGTGGGCCGGCTGGCCGGCCGGGCGGTACAGCCTCATCACCAGCCTCGCCGGCTCGCGACGCAGTTCCTCGAGCCGCGCGACGTCGTGCACCACGAGCTCGGGCGGGGTGTCTTCCTCGTAGGCAGCAGGGAAGGCGCTGCCGTAGCGCCTGAACAGGTCGGCCGGTGCCAGGCCCGCGGCGCCATCGGCGAGCGCCTGCTGCAGCCGGTCGCTCCAGGTGCGGACCGCGTCGGCGATGAGGCGCTCCAGGCCGGCGACGTCGGCGTCGCGGTCGTCCTCGGGGTTGGTGCGCACCAGCAGGTAGACGCGGGCCAGCAGGGACTCCGACAGCTGGACCTGCGACTCGACCTCGATGCCGCCGAGCGCCTCGAGCACGATCTGCTCGATGCGCTGGCGGACCTGGGTGTTGTAGCGGTCGCGCGGGACGTACAGCAGGCAGGTGTAGAAGCGGCGGAAGGCGTCGCGGCGCGTAAACAGCCGGACCTCGCTGCGCTCGTACAGGTTGACGATGCCGCGCACGATGCGGATGAGCTCGGCGACGCTCGCCTGGAAGAGCTCGTCGCGGGGATAGAGCTCCAGCGCGTGCAGCAGCGCCTTGCCGTCGTGGCTCGACGGCGCCAGCCCGAAGTGGGCGATGACGCGTTGCACCTTGTGGCGCAGCACCGGGATGTCGCGGGGGCTGCTGCTGTAGGCCGTCGAAGTCCAGAGGCCGATGAACCGCCTCTCGCCGACGACGTCGCCGCGCGCGTCGAAGGTCTTGAAGCCGACGTAGTCGAGGTGCGTCGCGCGGTGCACCGTGGAGACCGAGTTGGCCTTGGTGATGATGAGCAGGTCGCGGGAGCGCGCAAACTCGCGGATGTCGCCGGACAGGACCACCGGGCGCGAAGCCTCGGCGCGACTGCGCCCGGGCCGCAGCAGGCCGAGGCCGGATTCACGCACGGGAACCAGGCGGTCGCGTGCCGCGCCGCGTTGCAGGCGGTACTCGCGGTAGCCGAGCAGCGTGAAGTGGTTGTCTTCCATCCACTCCAGCAGGGCACGCGCCTCGCGCACCTCGCCCGGCGGCACCGGCGGCGGGCTGGCCTCGAGCTGCGCGGCGATCTCCCGCGTCCGGGCGCGCATCTCCATCCAGTCCGAGGTGGCGCAGCGCACGTCGTCCAGCGACTGCAGCAACCTGAGCCGCAGGGCCTCGAGCTGCTCCGGGTCGTCCAGCCGCTCCACCTCGATCAGCTGCCACGACTCCGACCGGGCCGTCGCGGGCGCGTCGTCGGGGAAGTGCCCCTTGAGCCGGCCCTGCCGGTCACGCGCCACCGACAGCACGGGGTGCGCGATGAAGTGGACCCGGATGCCGCCCTGGATGAAGACGATCCCGATGGAGTCCACGAGGAACGGCATGTCGTCGGTCACGACCGCGACGAGGGTGTGCGGCGAGGTGAAGCCGTCGCGGTCCGGGGCCGGGTTGAAGACCCGGACCAGCGACTCCTCCGGCCGGCGCAGCAGCGCCATCCGCGCGTGCATGATCGCCGCCGACGCGAGGTAGTCCCGGTCGCGGGCGGCGAGGTCCTCCTCGGCGACACCGTGATAGTAGGCGCGGACCAGGTCGTCGACCGGCACCGGCAGCTCGCGCCCGGCCGTCTTGACGGCGCGTGCCGCGATGCCCTCGATGATCCGGAGGCGTTGGGCGGGGACATGGCCAGGCATGGGGGGTCCTCTTGCGCTCGTGGCCGCCGACGCCCCGTGACCGGATGGGGGCCGTCCCGCGGCCGCGATCAATGGTTGGTTGCGCGAATTATACGGTCAGCGGCCAGTTCCCGGGCGCGGCCGAGCAGCCTGTGAAGTACGGCGTCGAGGGTCCGTGATTCTGCGGATGACAGGACCTTCAGGAGTTCCTGCTCGTAGTCGAGAGCCGCGGGCGAGACCTCGATGTATACCGCCATCCCGGCCGGTGTCAGCCGCAGGCGCGACCGCCGCCGGTCGGCGGTCGCCGCGCGCCGGGTGACCCGCCTGTGGCGCAGCAGGCGGGCCACCGCGCGGCTGACCGCGACCTTGTCCATGGCCGTCCTCTCGGCGACCTGCGCGGCCGACAGGCCGGGCTCGCGGGCCAGCACTGCCATGACGCGCCACTCGGGCGTCGTGAGGTCGTGTCTTGCTGCGTAGGCGGAGGCGATCGTCGCCGAGACGATGTTGGCCAGCACCGACAGGCGGTACGGCAGGAAGTGCTCGAGGTGGAGCAGGTCGTCCGTGGCGAGCCGGCGGGTCATGCGCAGTCCTTGCCGCAGCGGGCGGCTGCGTGATAATAATGGTTTCAATTGTAACTAAATAGCCTCCCCCCGGGGGAGGGCGCCGGAGGTGGGGGAGATGGCGGACCTTTTCGACAATCCGATGGGAACGGACGGCTTCGAGTTCGTCGAGTACACGGCGCCGGATCCGCAGCAGCTGCGGACGCTGTTCGAGCGCTTCGGATTCCCGGTCGTGGCGCGCCACCGCCGCAAGAACGTCACCCTGCACCGGCAGGGAGACATCAACTTCATCATCAACGCCGAGCCGGGCGGGTTCGGACAGCAGTTCGCGGTCCAGCACGGACCCAGCGCCTGCGCGATGGCCTTCCGTGTCCGGGATGCCGCCTTCGCCTGGCGGCGCGCGCTGGAACTCGGCGCGGAGCCGGGCCCTGACACGGCCGGGCCGATGGAGCTCAACATTCCCAGCATCCGTGGCATCGGCGGCAGCCTGATCTACCTCGTGGACCGCTACGGCGGCTCCACCATCTACGACGTCGACTTCGTGCCCGTGACTCCGCCGGCGACGGTCCAGGCCGCCGGCCTCACGGAGATCGACCACCTGACCCACAACGTGCAGCGCGGCAACATGGACAAGTGGGCCGGCTTCTACGAGCGCCTGTTCAACTTCCGCGAGATCCGCTACTTCGACATCGAGGGGAAGAAGACCGGGCTGTTCAGCCGGGCGATGACCAGCCCCTGCGGCAGGATCCGCATTCCGATCAACGAGTCGCAGGACGACAAGAGCCAGATCGAGGAGTACCTCAGGGAATACCGGGGCGAGGGCATCCAGCACATCGCACTGGCCACGGAAGACATCTACGCGACGGTCGACGCGCTGCGGGCCAACGGCGTCGCCTTCCAGGACTCGCCGGACACCTATTACGAGGGCGTCGGCGCCCGCGTCACCGGCCACAGCGAGTCGATCGCGGAACTGCAGAAGCGGCGCATCCTGATCGACGGCTCGGACAAGGACGGCATCCTGCTGCAGATCTTCACCCAGAACGTGATCGGTCCGATCTTCTTCGAGGTCATCCAGCGCAAGGGCAACCAGGGCTTCGGCGAGGGCAACTTCCGCGCGCTGTTCGAGTCGATCGAGCTCGACCAGGAGCGGCGGGGCGTCATCTAGGGGCCGGCGGATCGCGGATCGCGAGTCGAGTGGCGACCGGGTGGCCGGTCCCCGAAGTCAGCCTGTTGTGCTTGCGGAGCGCAGCGGAGCCGAGCGAACGCAGCGGGACCGGCCGCCCGGGTCGCGCCCGACAGCGCCAGTTTCACGCCGCGGTCGTAGAACTCGTCGACCAGGGAAATGAACCGCCGCGCCTCGTCGTCCCGTGACGGGCCGAAGCAGGGCACGCCCGAGATCACCACCGTGTGGTGCGTGCGCGCGATCTCGATGTAGTCGGCCTGCGACCTCGGTCCCGCGCAGAGCGCCTCGAAGTCGAACCAGATGACATCGCCGGTCCTGCGCCTGACCGGGATGGCCCGTCCCTCGACCTCGATCGAGCCACCGGCCTCGCCCGGCCCCCCGGCGATGGACTCGAAGCGACGCGCGAGCAGCCGGTCGGCATCGCCGGCGTGGCTGCTGACAAACAGCGGCGCCCGCTCGAGTTCCCGCAACCGGTAGTCCGTGCCGCCGTCGACCTCCACCACGTCGGTGTGCCGCTCGATGAGCTCGATGGCCGGGACGAACCGCTGGCGCTGCAGCCCGTCCCGGTAGAGGTCCCGCGGCGGCGCGTTCGACGTGACCGCGAGCGTGACGCCGCGCGCGATGAGGCCCTCGAACAGGCCGGCAAGGATCATGGCGTCGGCGATGTCGCTGACGAACAGCTCGTCGAGGCACAGCAGCCGGCAGGTGGAGGCGATTCCGGCGGCGACCTCGCCGAGCGGATCGGGCAGGTCACGATGCCGCCGCAGGCCGGCGTGGACTTCCTGCATGAAGCGGTGAAAGTGGGTGCGGCGGGCCGGCACGCCGGCATGCGCGTGGAAGAGGTCCATGAGGAAGGTCTTGCCGCGACCGACGCCGCCCCACAGGTAGATCCCGGGGACCGCCTCGCGCGCTGGCGCGCGGCCGAGGCGCACCTCCAGCCGGTGCACCAGGCTCCGCTCGTGCCGTTCGCCGCGTTGCAGCGCGAGGCGCAGCGACTCGAGCCGCGCGACCGCACGGCGCTGCGCCTCATCCGGCCCGTAGCCGTGGCGCGCGAGCTCCGCGGCGTAGGCCGCTGCCAGTGTGTCCGGCATCGCCGCGCGTCGTCCCGCTCAGCTCCGCAACTCGGGCCGGTCGCGGAACTGCTCGAGCGCCTGCGGGTTCGCCAGCGCGTCGGTGTTCCTGACCGGGCGTCCGTGCACCACGTTGCGCACGGCCAGCTCGACGACCTTGCCGCTGATCGTGCGCGGGATGTCGTCAACCTGCACGATCCGGGCCGGCACGTGGCGCGGCGTGGTGCTGGTGCGGATCCGCTCGCGGATCTTGCCCTGCAGCGCCTCGTCCAGCACGAGCCCGTCGCGCAGGCGGACGAACAGGACCACGCGCACGTCGTCCTCCCAGTCCTGGCCGATCACGATGCTGTCAACGACCTCCTCGAGTAGCTCGACCTGCCGGTAGATCTCGGCGGTGCCGATGCGCACTCCCCCCGGGTTCAGCACCGCGTCCGATCGTCCCAGGATGACGAGCCCGCCCCGCGGAGTCAGCACCGCGTAGTCGCCGTGCTGCCACACGCCCGGGAAGCGCTCGAAGTAGGCCGCGTGGTATTTCGCGCCGTCGGCATCGTTCCAGAAGCCGACCGGCATCGACGGGAACGGGGCCGTGCAGACGAGTTCGCCCTTCTCACCGGTGACGCTGCGACCGTCCTCGTCCCAGACCTCGACCTTCATGCCCAGGCCCCGGCACTGGAGTTCGCCGCGGTAGACGGGCAGCAGCGGGTTGCCGAGCGCGAAGCAGGAGATGATGTCGGTGCCCCCCGAGATCGAGGCGAGCTGGACGTCCGTGCCGATTGCGCCGCGCACGAAATCGAACTGTTCCGGCGCGAGGGGCGATCCCGTGGACAGCACCGTCCTGAGCCGGGCGAGGCTCACGCGCTCCGCCGGGCGGTAGCCGCTTTTCTCGAGCGCGCCGAGGTACTTCGGGCTGGTACCGAAGATCGTGACGCCCTCGTCCGCGGCCATGCGCCACAGCACGCCCTCGTCGGGGTGGAACGGCGAACCCTCGTAGAGGACCAGGGTCGCGCCGGACGCCAGCCCGCTCGCCAGCCAGTTCCACATCATCCAGCCGCAGGTGGTGAAGAAGAACAGCCGGTCGCCCGGCTTCACGTCGGTGTGCAGCTGGTGCTCCTTCAGGTGCTGGAGCAGCGTGCCACCCGCGCCGTGCACGATGCACTTCGGGACGCCGGTGGTGCCGGAGGAGTACATGATGTAGAGCGGATGATCGAACGGCAGCCGGAGAGGGTCCGGCGAGGCGCCGGCGCGACCGAACTCGCCGAAAGCCACCGCGTTGGGCAGCGGCGAGAGATCCGGCGCTGGCTGCGCGTAGGGCACCACCACGACACGGGCGATCGACTCGATCCGGGCGACGACGCCGGCGATCCGCCCGATCGAGTCGTGGCGCCGGCCCGCATAGACGTAGCCGTCGGCCGTGAACAGCACCCTGGGCGCGATCTGCCCGAAACGGTCCATCACGCCCTGCAGCCCGAAGTCCGGCGAGCAGGACGACCAGGTCGCCCCCACGCTCGCCGTGGCGAGCATGGCGATGACCGCCTCCGGCAGGTTGGGCATGAAGCCCGCCACGCGATCCCCCGGCACCACGCCGGCGGCGCGCAGTCCGTCGGCGATGCGCGCGACCTCCGCACGCAGCGTGTCCCACGAGATCTCCCGCCGGTCGCCGCGCTCGTTGCAGAAGACGATGGCCGGCTCCGCCCCGGACAGGCGCAACAGGTTCTCGGCGAAGCTGAGGCGGGCGTCGGCGAACCAGCGCGCCCCCGGCATCCGGTCGCCGTCCGTCAGCACGGGTCCGGCCCCGCGATCCCCGATGACTTCGGTGAAGTCCCACAGGGCCGTCCAGAATTCGGCCGGGCAGGCGACGGACCAGCGCCAGAGCTGGTCGAAGTCGCCGGCGGCCACGCCGCGCGCGCGGACGAATGCCATGAAGCGCGTGAGGTTCGCGTCGGCCATGCGCAGCGGCGTGGGCGTCCAGATCGGCCGTTCCGCGCTCATCGTCCTCCCCCCGCGTGCCGGACAGGCCCCGTCGGCACCTGCTACCGCGCGGGTGTCAACGGGTCCCCGGCATTTTCGCGCACCAGGGCGGCGGCGACCAGTTCAGCGACGTCCAGCGTGCGGACCGCCTCGTCCTGCCCCAGCGCCTTCAGCCCGTCGCCCAGCATCACGGCGCAGTAGGGGCAGGCGGTCGCGATGACCGTCGGCGACATGGCGACGGCCTGCCCGGCGCGCAGGACGTTGATGCGCGTGCCGATCGTCTCCTCCATCCACATGCGTCCGCCGCCGGCGCCACAGCACATGGCCTTCTCGCGGTTGAGCGGGAATTCCACCGGCGCCTGGCTCGTGACGGCCTCGATGGCCCGGCGCGGCGCGCCGAACTCGCCGTTGTGCCGGCCTAGGTAACAGGGGTCGTGCAGGATGACGCGCTCCGGCCGCGGTGCGACCCGGATGCGTCCCTCGTGCAGCAGCTGGTCGATCAGCTGGGTATGGTGCACGACCTCCCAGTGCCCGCCGAAGGCCGGGTAATCGTTCCTGAGGGAATTGAACGCGTGCGGGTCGCAGGTGACGATGCGCTTCACCCCCAGGCCGTTCAGGGTCTCGACCAGCTTTCCCGCGAGCTCCTGGAACAGCATCTCGTTGCCGGCGCGGCGGACACACTCGCCGGTGGAGGGCTCGCCAGGGCCGAGGATGGCGAACTTCACGCCGGCCTCCCGCAGGATGCTGACGAAAGCCCGGGCGACCTTCTGGCCACGCGGGTCGAAGGACCCGGCCGAGCCCACGTAGTACAGGTAGTCGAGCGCCGCAACGTCCGCCGCCGACTTCGCGACCGGGACGTCCAGGCCGCGGGCCCAGTCGCCACGCGTCTCGGCGGGCAGGCCCCAGGGGTTGCCCTGCACCTCCCAGGCGTGGAACACCGCCTTCAGCTCGTGCGGAAACTCGCCATCCATCATCACCCGGTGCTGGCGCATGCGGAAGAAACGCGGCAGGTGCTCGAGCTCGATGGGACAAGCGGCCTCGCAGTAGCCGCAGGTGGTGCAGGCCCAGAGCGTATCCTCGCCGATCACCTGCGGCACCAGTGGCGGCACCTCGCCGCCCGCGACGAGCGCGGCGCGCTGGTCCAGGAGGTGATGCTTGAGGCTGTCGTTGACCCACTTCATGGACAGCGGCTTGCCGGTCAGGAAGGTGGGGCAGGCATCCTTGCAGCGCCCGCACTCGGTGCAGGTGAAGGCGTCGAGGCCCTCCTTCCAGGTCAGGTCCGCCGCGCTCGCCACGCCGACCTTCATTTCGTCCGCGCCGGCCTCGTCGCTCATCAGCTTCGCGAGGTCGACGGCCGGGACGGTGTTGGCCGGGCCGCCGCGCCGGAAGAACAGTGTCGGCAGCGCGGTCACGATGTGGAAGTGCTCCCCGGCCGGCAGCAGGACGAGGAAGGAGAGCACCGTGAGCATCTGCAGCCAGTAGGACAGGTGGTAGCCGGTCCGCAGCGTCGCCTCGGGCAGGCCGGCGAACACCGCGGCCAGCGCCCCGCCGACCGGCGCAAACGCCTGCTCGTGCGCGATCGCCGGATCCGCGCCCGACAGCAGCGCAAAGCGGAAGCCGTCGAAGGCGAAGTCCGTCAGCATGATGAGGGTGATCAGCGACAGGACCAGCAGGCCCTCGCGGTTCGGCTCGAGGCGCGCGGGCCTGAGCAGCAGGCGGCGGTAGAACCCGTAGCCGACCGCCAGCAGGACCGCGACCTCGACGAGGTCCTTGAAGGCGGCGAACAGCCCCCCGGCGAGCCCGGTCACGGCGAAGGCCTCGTCGTAGCCGATCGCGATCAGCTGCAGCTTGCGCAGCAGCAGCGACAGGAAGCCGAGGAAGATCACCGTGTGCATGATCCCGGGCCTCCACTCGCCGCGGATCATGCGCTTCTGCAGCAGGCCGTCCACCAGGACGGTCTTCAGCCGGGCCGCAGGATGATCCCGGCGCACCTCCGGCTGCAGGCTCGCGACGACGCGCAGCTTGCGCAGCGCCAGCACGGTGAAGGCGGCAAACGAGACCAGCAGCAGCAGCGTGATGCCCAGCGGGCTCATGATCGCGAGTATCCCATGCGGTGCGGCGGGGGCGCCGCAACCCGCGGGACTGTCGCAAGTGACGCCGCGCTATACAATTGCGGTTTTCGCCCACCCGGCGATCCCGCCGGACGGAGACCCGACAGCATGGATCGTGAATCGATGGAATTCGACGTGGTCATCGTCGGCGCCGGACCGGCGGGCCTCGCCGCCGCCATCCGCCTGAAGCAGCTGGCGGCCGCGGCGCAGCGCGAGTTGAGCGTCTGCGTCCTCGAGAAGGGCTCGGAGGTCGGGGCGCACGTCATCTCCGGAGCGGTCATCGATCCGATCGCGATCACGGAGCTCTTTCCCGACTGGAAGGAGCGCGGGGCGCCGCTCGACTCGCCGGTCACCGAGGACCGCTTCCTGCTGCTGACCCGCGACAAGGCCCACCGGATCCCGAACTGGCTGTTGCCGCCGCTGATGAGCAATCACGGCATGTACATCTCCAGTCTCGGCCAGGTCTGCCGCTGGCTGGGCGCGCGCGCCGAGGAGCTCGGGGTCGAGATCTTCCCGGGCTTTGCCGCCGCCGAGGTCCTGTTCGACGAGCAGGGGGCCGTCAGGGGCGTGGCGATCGGCGACATGGGCGTCGGCCGCGACGGCCAGCCCAGGGACTCCTACCAGCCCGGCATGGAGCTGCACGCGAAATACACGCTGTTCGGCGAGGGCTGCCGCGGGTCGCTGTCCCAGCAGCTGATGTCCCGGTTCAACCTGCGCGACGGCGTGGATCCCCAGCTTTACGGGCTCGGGATCAAGGAGCTGTGGGAGGTTGCCCCGGAGAAGCACCAGCGCGGCCTCGTCATCCACAGCCAGGGCTGGCCGCTCGACCCGGACACCGGCGGCGGCTCATTCCTGTACCACTTCGGCGAGAACCTGGTGTCCGTCGGCTTCGTGACGCACCTGAACTACGCGAACCCGTACCTGTCGCCATTCGAGGAAATGCAGCGGTTCAAGACCCACCCGGCGATCCGCGGATTCTTCGAGGGAGGCAAGCGGCTGGCGTACGGCGCGCGCGCGATCAACGAGGGCGGGCTGCAGTCGATTCCCCGCCTGGCGTTCCCGGGCGGCGCGCTGGTCGGCTGCAGCGCTGGCTTCGTCAACCTGCCGCGCATCAAGGGATCCCACAATGCGATGAAGACCGGGATGCTGGCCGCGGAGGCCGCGTTCGAGGCCATCGCGGCGGGTCGCGGCAACGACCAGCTGGACGCCTATCCCGAGGCTTTCCGCAATTCATGGGTCTACGCCGAGCTGCACAAGGTCCGCAACGTCAAGCCTGGCCTCAAGTGGGGCCTGTGGCCCGGGACGCTGCACGGCGGGCTGCACATGTGGCTCAACGACCTCGGCCTCGGCGCGCTCGCCGGCTGGACGCTGCGGCACAAGCAGGCCGACCACCAGTCCTTGAAGCCCGCGGCGCAGGCCGCGAGGATCGACTACCCGAAGCCGGATGGCCGGCTGACTTTCGACCGCAACTCGTCGGTGTATCTCTCCGGGACCCACCATGAGGAGGACCAGCCGGTCCACCTGCGCCTCCGCGACCCGTCGGTGCCGGTGGCGCACAATCTCGCGACGTTCGATGGACCCGAGTCGCGCTACTGTCCGGCGGGGGTCTACGAGTTCGTGGAGGCCGAGGGCGGCGGCCAGCGCCTGCAGATCAACGCGCAGAACTGCGTGCACTGCAAGACCTGCGACATCAAGGACCCGCGCCAGAACATCCACTGGGTGACGCCGGAAGGTGGCGGCGGGCCGAACTACCCGTCGATGTAGACCTCTGCTGCGTTAGCGATCCGTCTCCAACTCCCGTGCGCCCACGAGCTGCGGGAGTGCCTCGACTTCCTTCCTGACCTTGTCGAGGTCGCCGACCACGACCACCGTCATCTTCGACGGGTCGATCCAGCGCCCGACCATTTCGCTGACCTGCGCCGGCGTCACCGCGTAGACATGGCGGACCCACTGCGTCAGGTACTCGTCCGGCAGGCCGTGCAGGTCCATGAGCGCCAGCTGCCCGAGCAGGCCGTCGGGCGAGGAATTGTTCACCACGAACAGACCGGCGCGGTAGTTCTTGATCGCCTCGAGCTCCGCCTCGGGCGGCGGCGCTGCACGCAGCCGGTCGATCTCCCCGTAGATCTCGCGCAGCGCATCTGCGGTGTGCTCGGTCGTCACGTCGGCCGACATGACCCACAGGCCGGCACGCCGGTAGGCGCTGAGCGAGGAGTACGGTGAGTAGGCATAACCCTTGTCCTCGCGGATGTTCGCCATGATGCGAGAGAGGAAGGAACCGCCCAGCAGCGTGTTCGTCACGGTGAACGGGAAGTAGTCCGCGTGGGTGAGGTCGGGCGCCGCCACCGCCATGCGCAGCGAGGACTGCGGGGCGTCCGGGCGCGCGACGAAGCCGAGCTGCGGCGAGGTCGCGGCCCGCGGCGGGTTCACCGTCGGGGCCGGGCCAGTCTGCCAGTCGCCGAAGGCGCCGCGCAGCGCAGCCTCGAGCGCCGGCCGGTCGAAACGACCCGCGACGTAGACGTGCGTGCGCGCGGCGCCGAAGTTGGCGGCGTAGAAGCGCCTGACGTCGTCGAGCGTGTAAGCGGCGAGCTGGCCGGGCTCCGGCAGGGTCCGGCCCAGGGGGTGGTCGCCATAGACCCGCCTCGACAGCTCCCGGCCCGCCAGACTGCCCGGCTCCTGCAGCGCCACGCTGAGGTTGCGCTCGTAGTTCGCCACCAGTCGAGGCAGCTCGCTGGCCGGGAAGGCGGGATTGCGCAGCACGTCCGCGACCAGCGCGGCTGCGCCGGTGGCGTGCTCGGACAGGACGCGGATGCCGACCGTCGCCTGCTCCGCGCCGGCTCCTGCGCCCAGGTTGCCGCCCATGTCCGCCGCCTGTCGTGCGATGTCGAGGGCAGACCGGGTCGCCGTGCCCTCCTTCAGCATGTCCATCACGAGGTCCGGCAGCCAGGTGTCGCCGCCGTCGTCGATGGCGCCGGTGCGGACCGTCGCCATCAGCGTGACCATCGGCACGGTGCCGTACTCGAGGAAGGTCATGGACAGGCCGTTCTCCAGCCGCACGGTCTGCTTGCCGGGCAGGGTGAAGTCGTGCGGGATGCCGGGCGCCGGCGGGGCCTCGCGCGACCAGGCAGGCCCGGCGCCCGGCACCAGGACCAGGAGCAGGGCGGTGGCGATGACCGGCTTCATGGCGGGCCTCCCGCGGCTGTCTGGCCCGGCTCGACCACGAGCACGGTGCGGTTGGTGTCGCGCAGGTACTCGCGCGCGACGCGGCCGATCAGCTCCGGGGTCACCGCGCGAAACTCCTGCTCGATGCGGTTGATGCGTGCCGGGTCATCGTCGAACAGCGCGAACGAGGCGAGCAGGTCGACCAGGCCGAAGCGGTCGCTGGAACCGGCCACGCCGTACAGGTCGGCGCGGATCTTGGTGAGGGCGCGCTGCAGGTCGGCGGCGTCGGGCGGGGCCTCGCGCAGCCTGGCGATCACGGCGTCCACCTCCGAGACGACCTGTTCCGTCGATACCGCAGGGTCGTGCAGCAGCGAGAACGTCCACAGCATCGGGCCGGCGTAGTTGAACATGTTGCCGAGCAGGTTGATGCCGCCCCAGACCGAGTCGGTGTAGCCCTTCTGCTGCACCAGCCGTTGCCACAGCGCGCTGTCCTCGCCCTGCAGCAGCATCTGGTCGATCAGCCCGAAGGCGAAATGCTCCGGTGTTCCGCGGGCCGGAACGTGCCAGGCGAGGGCCAGGGCCGGCCGCGGCGCGAGCGGGTCGACGTAGGCGTGACGCTTCTCGCGCTCCTGCCGCGGCTCGCTGACGTCGGGCAGGCCGGTCACCGGGCGGCCAGGAACGGCGCCGAAGTAGCGGTCGATCCAGGCGCGCGCCTGGGCCGGGTCGAAGTCGCCGGCAAGCACCAGCACGGCGTTGCCTGGCGCGTAGTAGGTGTCGAAGAACGACTGCACGTCCTCGAGCGTCGCCGCGTCGAGGTCCTCGAGGTCGCCGTAGAAATTGTGGGCGTTGAACCAGCTCTCGTTGGCGTACTGCGGCATGTTGAGCCACGGGAAGCCGCCATAGGGCTGGTTCAGCACGTTGACCTTGACCTCGTTCTTGACCACGCCCTGCTGGTTGACGAGGTTCTCCTGCGTGATGGCCAGGCCCCTCATGCGGTCCGCCTCGGCCCAGAGGATGGTCTCGAGCGTGTGCGCCGGAACGACCTGGTAGTAGTTCGTGTGGTCAAAGCGGGTCGAGCCGTTCAGCAGGCCGCCGTTGCCCTCGACCAGCCGGATGAACTCCATCTTGCCGAGGTTGGCCGAGCCCTGGAACATCAGGTGCTCGAACAGGTGCGCAAAGCCGGTGCGACCCCTGGGCTCGATGCGGAAGCCGATGTGGTAGTAGACGCCGACGGTGACGGTCGGCATGGAGTCGTCGCGCGACAGCACGACCCTGAGGCCGTTGTCGAGCCGGTAGTACTCGACGGGGATCTCGATGCCGGCAGCCGGTGGCGCGACTTGCCGAGCGGGAGCCGGCGCCGCCGGCGGCGCCGTCGTGGCGCATCCGGTCAGCAGGACGGCGAGCAGACCGCTGGCGGTCGCACCAGCCAGGAGGCGAATCATGGGCACGCCCTCGGGACCGTCGGGACAGGAGCCCGGATTATAGCGGGACTCCGCCCCGGTTCAGCCCAGGGCCGCGCGCGCGACGCTCAGAACCGCATGCCGCCGTCCAGGTCGATGACCCGGCCGCTGAAGAAGTCGTTCTCGACGATGTACACGGCCGTGTGCGCGACTTCCTCGGGCTTGCCGAGGCGCTTGAGGGGCACCGGCGCGGTCACCTTCTCGAGCACCTCCGGCTTCATCGCCGAGAGGATCTCCGTCGCGCAGAAGCCCGGCGCGATCGCGCCGGCGCGGATGCCGAAGCGTGCCAGCTCCTTCGCCCAGACGACGGTCATCGCCGCGACGCCGGCCTTGGCCGCAGAGTAGTTGGTCTGCCCGACGTTGCCGGCGCGCGAGACCGACGTGATGTTGATGATCACCCCGCCGTTGCCGAGCCTGATCATGCGCTCGGCGGCCTCGCGCCCGCCGAGGAACACGCCGGTCAGGTCGACGGCGATGACCGCGTTCCACTGCTCCAGGCTCATCTTCGAGACCACCTGGCCGTCCTTCACCTTCACGAGCAGGCCGTCCCGGGTGATGCCCGCGTTGTTGACCATGACGTCGAGCCGCCCGAAGTCGCGCACCACGGCGTCGAGAGCGGCGGTGACGTCGGCCTCGCTGGTCACGTTGGTCAGGTAGCCGCTGGCGCGGACTCCCTGGGCCGTGGCCAGGGCGCAGGTCTCGTCGAGGTCCGCCTGGTTGAGGTCGAGGAGGGCGACGTGGCCGCCCTTCTCCGCAAACGCCAGCGCCATCGCGCGCCCGAGGCCCCGTCCGCCGCCGGTGATCGCGATGACCTTGTCCTTGATGAGCATGTCCTGTGACCCCTTCTGTGCAACCGCAAAATGGATTGCATACAATTGAATCAGGTCAGCACGTTAGCTGTTATTGCGCTGCAGCACAATCCGTGCAGGGCCGCGATCGACCGCGGCTCAGGGCGCCTGCAACGCTCAGTGGGTCTCGATCTCGAGCAGCACCGCCTCGGCCTCGACCTGGTCCCCGGCTGCGACCTTGACGCGGGCGACGCGGCCGTCGCGCCCGGCCCGCACCGTGTGCTGCATCTTCATGCCTTCGACGATGGCGAGCGCCTGCCCGCTGACCACCGGGTCCCCGTCGCCGACCAGCACGGCCACGACCCGGCCCGGCAGGGGCGATGCGGGATGGGTGTCCAGGTCGTCGGCACCCGACTCGAAGGGCCACGGATGGACCAGGCGCAGGTCGTAGGTCGTCCGGTCCGTGACCACCAGCCGCGGCCCGTGGGCGACGACCGTGACTTCCCGCGCCTCGCCCGCGCAGTCCACGGTCACGGTGTCGTGTTCTCCGCTGACGACCGTGCCGCGGGCCTCGACGCCCTGGCCCGAGATCTCCACCACGTCGTTGTGCCGGCGCGCCCGCAGGCGCGTGAAGGCCGGCGTCGCGAGGCCCAGGGTCACGCCATCGAGCCCGCCCATGCGCCAGGCGTCGCCGCGCGCCCACGGCGAACGCGGGCGGCCCGGCGCGGCGAACGCGCGCAGGGCGTAGTCCGCTGCGGCGAGCAGCACCGGCACGCCGGGCGCCGGTGGCGCCGACAGCAGTTCCTCGAGGTGGCGGTCGAGGTAGCCGGTGTCCATCCGACCCTCGAGGAACGCGGGATGGGCCACGATGCTGCGCAACAGCTCTAGGTTGTTCGCCGGCCCGAAGACGGCGGTCCGCGCCAGGCAGTCGCCGAGCCGCCGGATGGCGGCGGGACGGTCCGCGGCGGACGCGATCAGCTTGGCGATCATCGGGTCGTAGTAGGGCGAGACCGGGTCGCCGTCGTCCACGCCGCGATCGACACGCCAGCTGCCATCCTCGGGCGGGAATGCGAACCGCTCGATGCGGCCGACCGCGGGCAGGAACCCCTTGCGCGGGTCCTCGCTGTAGACGCGTGCCTCGATGGCGTGGCCCGACTGGCGCACCGCGTCCTGCGCGAGCGGCAGCGGCTGCCCGGCCGCGATGCGCAGCTGCCACTCGACGAGGTCGAGCCCGGTGACGGCCTCGGTCACCGGGTGCTCCACCTGCAGGCGCGTGTTCATCTCGAGGAAGTAGAAGTCGCCCGCTGGCCCGACGACGAACTCGACGGTGCCGGCATTGGCGTAACCCGCCGCAGCGGCGACGCGTACGGCGGCCGAGCTCATGCGCTCGCGCAGGTCGGGCGTGACGAAAGGCGAGGGAGACTCCTCGATGATCTTCTGGTAGCGCCGCTGGATCGAGCACTCGCGCTCGAAGAGATGGATGTGGGAACCGTGCAGGTCGCCGAACACCTGCACCTCGATGTGCCGCGGCCGTTCGATGAACCGCTCGAGCAGGATCCGCCCGTCCTTGAACGACGCGGTCGCCTCCCGGCCCGCAGCGGCGACGGCCTCGGCCAGTTCGCTCGCCGAGCGCACGACGCGCATGCCCTTGCCGCCGCCGCCGGCGACGGCCTTCACGAGCAACGGGTAGCCGATCCGCTCGGCTTCGCGCGCCAGCGTGCCGGGCGAGACGTCCTCGCCGTGGTAGCCCGGGACCACCGGCACGCCCGCACGCCCGGCGAGCGACTTGGCCTCGTGCTTGAGGCCCAGCCGGCGAATCGCGTCGGCGCCGGGGCCGATGAAGGCGACGCCCGCCGCTGCGCAGGCCGAGGCGAATTCCGTGTTCTCGGACAGGAAGCCGTAGCCCGGGTGAACCGCCTCGGCACGGGAAGCGCGGACCACACCGAGGACCCGGTCGATGTCGAGGTAGGACTCGCTCGCCGGCGCGGGGCCGACGTGATGTGCCTCGTCGGCGAGGCGCACGTGCCGCGCGTGGCGGTCAGCCTCCGAGTAGATCGCGATCGTGTGGATGCCGAGCCGGCGGCAGGTGGCGATGACGCGACAGGCGATCTCGCCCCGGTTGGCGATCAGGACCCGGCGAAACACGTCAGTCCTTCCGCCACGACGGCGGGCGCTTCGCCAGGAAGGCCGAGAGTCCCTCGCGCCCCTCGGGCGCGGCGCGCAGCCGCGCGATCCAGGCCGCAAGCGTGGCGTCGGGCGCGTGCGCGTGGCCGGCGACGTGCCGGACCAGCTGCTTGCACTCCGCCTGCGCGCCGGGCGCGCCGAGGAGCAGCTCGGCCACCGCCTCGGACACGGCGGCGTCCAGCCGACTTGCCGGCACGGACTGGTGCACGAGCCCGATACGCTCGGCCGCGGCGGCCGGGAAGCGCTCGCCGGTGAGGAAGTAGCGGCGCGCCTGCCTGGGCCCGATGGCGCGCAGCACATACGGGGAGATCATGGCCGGCGCGACGCCGAGGCGCACTTCGCTGAGCGCAAAGACGGCAAGCTCCGAGGCGATCGCGATGTCGCAGGCAGCGACCAGGCCGACCGCGCCGCCGAACGCGTTGCCCTGGACCCGCGCGAGCGTGGGTTTCGGGAGCGTATCGAGGCGGTGCAGCAGCGCAGCGAGCCGTGCGGCGTCGCGCTCGTTGTCCCCGGGCGCGGCGTCGGCAGCGCGGCGCATCTCCTCGATGTCGGCGCCGGCGCAGAAGCTCTCGCCCTCGCCGGTCAGCACGACTACGCGCACGGCCCCGTCGCCGGCCAGCTCGTCGAGCGCCGCGTGCAGGGACTCGATCAGCGCCGCCGACAGCGCGTTGTGGCGGCCGGGCCGGTCGAGGCCCAGGCGGGCGACGCCGCGTTCGTCGCGCGCGATCCGCAGCAGTCCCGGATGGTCGTTCACGGTTGCCGTCCTCGGTGCATCACATGCGGAAGATGCCGTAGCTCTCGGGCGCCGGGGCCGGGCCGCGCGCCACGGTCGCGAGCGCCAGCGCCACGACCCTGCGCGTGTCGAGCGGGTCGATGACCCCGTCGTCCCACAGCCGCGCCGTCGCGTAGTAGGGGTTGCCCTGCGCCTCGTACTGGGTGCGGATCCCGTCCATGAAGGCCTGCTGTTCCGCCTCCGGCCAGGTCCCGGCGCGGGCCTCGAGTCCGTCGCGGCGCACGGTGGCCAGCACGTTGGCCGCCTGCTCGCCACCCATGACGGAGATGCGCGAGTTCGGCCAGCTCCACAGGAAGCGACCGCCGTAGGCCCGGCCGCACATCGCGTAGTTGCCCGCACCGAAGGAGCCGCCAATGATCACGGTCAGCTTGGGCACCGTCGCGCAGGCGACGGCGGTGACCATCTTGGCGCCGTCGCGGGCGATGCCGGCGTTCTCGTAGCGGCGGCCCACCATGAACCCGGTGATGTTCTGCAGGAACAGCAGCGGCACGCGCCGGCGGTTGGCCAGCTGGACGAAGTGGGCGCCCTTGAGGGCTGACTCCGAGAACAGGATCCCGTTGTTCGCCACGATGGCGACGGGGTAGCCCCAAAGCCTGGCAAAGCCGCAGACCAGCGTCTTGCCGTAGAGCGCCTTGAACTCGTGGAACTCCGAGCCGTCGACGAGGCGGGCGATCACCTCGCGCACGTCGTACGGCTGCCTCAGGTCGCGCGGCACGACACCCGGGAGGTCCTGCGGGTCGACCGCGGGCTCCGCGGGCTCCGCCTGCGCGAGCCAGGGCGCGGGATCCGGACCAAGTGCCGTGACGGCCTCCCGCGCCAGCTGCAGCGCGTGGGCGTCGTTGTCGGCGAGATGGTCCACCACGCCCGAGGTGCGCGCATGGACCTCGCCGCCGCCGAGCGACTCGGCGTCGACGACCTCACCGGTCGCCGCCTTCACCAGCGGCGGCCCGCCCAGGAAGATCGTGCCCTGGTTGCGCACGATGATGCTCTCGTCGCACATCGCGGGGACGTAGGCGCCGCCCGCCGTGCACGAGCCCATCACCACCGCGAGCTGCGGGATGCCCTCGGCCGACATCTGGGCCTGGTTGTAGAAGATGCGCCCGAAGTGCTCGCGGTCGGGAAAGACCTCGTCCTGCATCGGCAGGAACGCTCCGCCGGAGTCCACCAGGTAGATGCAGGGCAGGCGATTCTCGAGCGCGACCTGCTGGGCGCGCAGGTGCTTGCGCACCGTCATCGGGTAGTAGGTGCCACCCTTCACCGTCGCGTCATTGGCGACGACCATGACCGGCCTGCCGCCGACCGTGCCGATCCCGGTGACGATCCCTGCGCTGGGGGCGTCGCCACCGTAGAGGCCGTCGGCGGCAAGCGGCGCGACCTCGAGGAAGGCGCTCCCGGGGTCCAGCAGCGTCTCGATGCGGTCGCGCGCGAGCAGCTTGCCCCGCGCGGTGTGCTTCTCGCGCGCCCGGTCGTCGCCGCCGCGCGCGGCGGTGGCCAGCCTCGAGCGCAGCTGGTCCACGAGCGCGGACATGTGCGCCGCGTTCTCGCGAAACTCGGCCGAGCGGACGTCGATGCGCGTGACCAGCTTCGCCATGGGTCCTCCCCGCGGTTCAGGCCGTTGCGCGGAACAGCTCGCGGCCGATCAGCATGCGGCGGATCTCGTTGGTTCCGGCGCCGATCTCGTAGAGCTTGGCGTCGCGCAGCAGCCGGCCGGCGGGATACTCGTTGATGTAGCCATTGCCGCCGAGCACCTGTATGGCCTCGAGCCCGGCCTTCACGCCGTTTTCCGAGGCGAGCATCAGGCAGGCGGCCGCGTCGAAGCGTGTCGTCCTCCCGGCGTCACAGGCGCGCGCGACGGCGTAGGCATAGGCGCGCGACGAGTTGAACGCGGTATAGAGGTCGGCCAGCTTTGCCTGCATGAGCTGGAACTCGCCGATCGGCTGGCCGAACTGCCTGCGGTCGTGCAGGTACGGCACGATCAGGTCGAGTGCCGCGCGCATGATGCCGAGCGGCCCGCCCGAGAGCACGACGCGCTCGTAGTCGAGCCCGCTCATCAGCACCTCGGCGCCGCCGCCGACGCGGCCGAGCACGTTCGCGTCCGGGACCCGGCAGTCCTCGAACACCAGTTCGCAGGTGTCCGAGCCGCGCATGCCGAGCTTGTCGAGCTTCTGCGCGGTGGTGAAACCCGGCATGCCCTTCTCGACGATGAACGCGGTGATCGGCGCCGGCCCCGCGCCCGGGTCGAGCGAGCCGTACACCACCAGGGTATCGGCCTCGGGCCCGTTCGTGATCCACATCTTCCGGCCGTTCAGCCGGAACCCGCCATCGCGGGGCTCCGCGCGCAGGCGCATCGCCACCACGTCCGAGCCCGCGCCGGTCTCGCTCATCGCCAGGGCGCCGACGTGCTCGCCCGAGACCAGGCCCGGCAGGTACCGGCGCTTCTGCTCCGGCGTTCCCCAGCGACGGATCTGGTTGACGCACAGGTTCGAGTGCGCGCCGTAGGACAGGCCGACCGACGCGGAAGCGCGGCTGATCTCCTCCATCGCCACCACGTGCTCGAGGTAGCCGTAGCCGAGCCCGCCGAATTCCTCCTCGACGGTGATGCCGAGCAGGCCCATGCCGCCGAGCTCCGGCCAGAGGTCGCGCGGGAACCGGTTGCTGCGGTCGATTTCGTTCGCGCGCGGCGCAATGCGCCGCTGCGCGAACTCGCGGACGGCCTGGCGCAGCTCGTCCACGCGCTCGCCGAGGCTGAAGTCGAGGTCGAGGTCGAACATGTCGGGCTCCGTGGCCGGTCGCATCGCTTGCCAGCCCATCATAATTGTCGGACAATCCGACAATCAAGCCCCGGAGCAGGAATCGTGACCGAGACCCGATTCGAGCCGCTGCACCACGACCCCGCGTACCTGAGACTGGCGGGCCTGATCCGTGCGCGGATCCTGGCCCGGCAGCTCGTACCCGGGAGTGCGCTGCCCACCGAGACCGAGCTCGCGCGCCAGTTCGAGGTGAATCGCTCGACGGTGCGCGAGGCGTTGCGCAACCTGCAGTCGTCCGGGCTCCTCGAGCGGCGCGGGGGCGGGAAGAAGCTGTTTGTCAGCCGGCCGACCGTGGCGGCCGTCGGGGGCGGGCTGAGTGAGGCGCTGTCGTTGCACGGTGCGCGCGTCGTCGATGTCTGGGAGGCCCTGCGGGCGGTGGAACCGGCGATCGCCTCGGCCGCCGCGCGGCGCCGGACGCCGGAGCAGCTGCGGGAAATCTCGCAGGTGGCGGATACCTTTGCCGCGGGCGAACTCCCGGCCGACGCTGCGGTGCAGTGCGTGGGACGGTTCTTCCGTGCGTTGGGTGCGGCGAGCGGCAACCCGGTGTTTGCCATCGCCAACGAACCGCTCGTGCAGCTGGTGCAACCCGGCCTCGCGATCATCATCGACCGGCTCCCGCAGGCGCGGCGCCGGATCGCGGCGGCCCAGCGTTCGATCGTGGACGCGCTCGGGCGGCATGACCCGGAGTCGGCCGCAGAGTGGATGCGCCGGCACATCGAGGACTTCCGGCGCGGTTTCGAGCAGGCCGGCCTGCCGCTCGAGACGGTGGTGGGGAAGCAGGCGGGGTCAGACCCCGCACTGTCCCCATGGCGGGGACCGGGCGGGGCCTGACCCCTCCGATCGTCAGAGCATCTCGACTGCCACGGCCGTCGCCTCGCCGCCGCCGATGCACAGGGACGCGACGCCGCGCCTGAGACCGCGCGCGGCGAGCGCGTGCAGCAGCGTGGTCGTGATGCGCGCGCCGGTCGCGCCGATCGGGTGCCCGAGGGCGCAGGCGCCGCCATTCACGTTGACCCTGGCATGGTCGAGTCCGCAGTCGTGGATGGCGGCCATCGTCACGGCCGCGAAGGCCTCGTTGATCTCGTACAGGTCCACGTCGCCCGGCTTCCATCCGAGCCTGGCCAGCACCTTCTTCACGGCGCCGACGGGCGCGGTCGTGAACCATTCCGGCTCGTGGGAGTTGCTGGCATAGGCGAGCAGGCGCGCCATCGGTTTGAGGCCGCGCGCCGCAGCGGCCGACTCGCGCATCAGCACCAGCGCGGAGGCGCCGTCGGAAATCGACGACGAGCTGGCCGCCGTCACGGTGCCGTCCTTGGTGAAGGCCGGGCGCATGCCGGGGATCTTCTTCACGTCGCAGTTGAACGGCGTCTCGTCCTTGTCGACGACGACATCGCCCTTGCGCGACTTGACCGTCACGGGCGCAATCTCCGCGGCGAAGGCGCCGGCCTCGATCGCACGCAGCGATCGCAGCACCGACTCGGTCGCGAACGCATCCTGCATCTCGCGCGTGAAGCCGTACTTCGCCGCGGTCGCATCCGCGAAGCAGCCCATGGCCTTGCCGTCGAAGGGGCTCTGCAGTCCGTCGTAGAACATGTGGTCGAGGATCTCGCCGTGGCCCATGCGGTAACCGCTGCGGGCCTTGGGCAGCATGTAGGGCGCGTTGGTCATGGACTCGAGGCCGCCGGCCACCGCGATGTCGATGTCGCCGGTGCGCAGGCTGTCGGCGGCCATCATGATCGCCTTCATCGCCGAGCCGCACAGCTTGTTGACGGTCGTCGCGGGTGTCGTGTTCGGGATGCCGGCGGCGAGCGCGGCCTGCCGCGCGGGGCCCTGTCCGAGGCCTGCCGGGAGCACGCATCCCATGATCACTTCCTGGATGTCCGACGGCGCCAGGCCGCTCGTCTCCACTGCGCCGCGGATGGCCGCCGCGCCGAGATCGGTCGCCTTGACGCCGGCGAACGCGCCCTGGAATGCGCCGACGGGCGTGCGCCGGGCCGACAGAATGACGATCGAATCCTTGGACATGGTGATGGGCCCCGTGTGATTGCCAGGCTGCCAGCCAGCCTGTCCCCGGCAGGATTTTGCCCTGCAAAAAACCAAATGTCTCCCCGACGTTGGTCGGGCGGGCCGGCTCAGGCGCGCTGGCTGGCGCTGCGGCGACGCCGGGGAAGCAGCCCGTGCCCGAAGAAAGCGACGAAGCGTTCTGCCACCTGCGCCGGGGTCATCGGCTGGCCTTCCCGGTACCAGTGGGCGATCCAGTTCAGGGCGCCGGCCATGGCGAAGGCCGTCATCTTGGGGTCGCAGGGCTCGATCGAGCCGTCGGCGATGCCTTCCTCGATCAGGCGGCGGATGCCGCGGTCGATCTCCGCCTTGAGCTTCTTCACGTGCCGCCCGAGTTCCGGCCCGAGGTCCTGGTCCTCTGCGCGGGTCATGCACCAGCCGAAATCCGAGGCGACGGCCAGGGCGTAGTACCGGACGACCTCGTCCAGTTTCTCGCGCGCCGGCAGGGACGAGCCCTCGACCTGGCGCAGGCCCGCGCGGATGCCTTCCAGGCCAGCCTGGAAGCACTCGAACAGCAGCTGCTCCTTGTTCTCGACGTAGTAGTAGACGGTCGGCTTGGTGACGCCGAGCGCGGCGGCAATGTCATCGAGGGACGTCTGGTGGAAGCCGCCGCGGCTGAAGGCGCGCGCCGCGGTGCGGATCACGGCGTCGCGCTTGAGCGCGCGGTCGCGGTGCCGGCGCGAGGGCCAGCGCGGTTGACCTGGTGACACGTCCGCAATCATACTTATGCGTAGGATATTACTCATCGGTAAGTTTTGTAAAGGTGAGTGACGGCAGCGCATTGGGGGGGTCCATGAAGGCCGGACGACGCAGCACCTTGACCGAGCCAGCCGCCGGGGAGCGGGTCCCGCTGCGCTTCATCAGCGCGGCCTCGCTCTTCGATGGCCACGACGCCGCGATCAACATCATCCGCCGCATCCTGCAGTCGCACGGTGCCGAGGTGATCCATCTCGGCCACAACCGCAGCGTCGCCGACATCGTCCGCGCCGCGATCCACGAAGATGCCGACGCGATCGCGGTCAGCAGCTACCAGGGCGGCCACAACGAGTACTTCCGCTACATGGTGGACATGCTGCGCGGGCTCGGCGCCGGGCACGTGCGGGTGGTCGTCGGCGGCGGCGGCACGATCGCGCCGCACGAGGTCGGGGAACTCGAGGCCTACGGCGTCGAGAGGATCTACACGCCCGACGACGGCCTGCGGCTCGGGCTGGAGGGCATGATCGAGGACGTCCTTGCCCGCGTCCGCGCCGCGCAGCGTCCAGCGTTCGAACTGGCGCCGCTCAGGGCCGACGACCCCCTGCAGATCGCCCGCACGATCTCGGTGCTCGAGCGCGGCGAGGACGCGGCGCTGCTGGAACGCGTGCGCGCGGCGGCGGTGAAGACGCTGAATAGGCCGCCCGTGATCGGCATCACCGGCACCGGCGGCGCCGGCAAGTCGTCCCTCACCGACGAGTTGCTGAGCCGCTTCGTGCGCTTCTTCCCGGATCGCAAGGTCGCGGTGGTCGCGATGGACCCGACGCGGCGGCGCTCCGGGGGGGCGCTGCTCGGCGACCGCATCCGGATGAACGCGCTGGCCAGCCCCCAGGTGTTCATGCGCTCGCTCGCGACGCGCCGCGCGCACCTCGCGACCAGCGCAGTGCTGACCGACACCATCCAGCTGCTCAAGTGGGCGGGCTTCGACCTGGTGATCGTCGAGACGGCCGGCATCGGCCAGAGCGACACCGAGATCGTGGACATGGTGGACCTGTCCATCTACGTGATGACCAGCGACTACGGCGCCGCGAGCCAGCTCGAGAAGATCGACATGCTCGACTTCGCCGACATGGTCGCGCTCAACAAGTTCGAGAAGCGCGGCGCCGAGGACGCGCTGCGCGACGTCCGCAAGCAGTTCGCGCGCAACCGCAAGCTCTTCGGCACGTCCCCCGAGCGGCTGCCGGTGTACCCGACCATCGCCAGCCAGTTCAACGACGCGGGCGTGAACACGCTGTTCGCGGCGGTCTGCGGCCGCCTGCACGAGAAGTGGGGCAACCTGAAGCCCTGGGTCCCCGAGGGGCTCGGGCCGCTCGGCGAGCCGAAGCGGCAGGCGATCATCCCCGGCGAGCGGGTCCGCTACCTCGCGGAGATCGCCGAGGGCGGGAGGACCCTGAACGCGAAGGCACGCGAGGCCGCGGCGGCGGCCAGCCGCGCCCATGGACTGCATCGCGCCCTCGAGACCCTGCGCGACCCGGCGCTGCCCCAGCCGCTGGACCGCTACGCCGAGGCGCAGCTCGAGGACGCCGATGCCAGCGTTGCGCGCCTGCGCCGCGAGTACAACCACGCGCTCGACGCCGTCGGCGGAGAGGGACTCGCACTCCTGCGGGCCTGGCCGGGGCGGGCGCGCGGCGCGACCGACCCGGAGTACTGCTACCAGGTGCGCGGGCGCGAGGTGCGGGGGAGCAATTACACGGAGACGCTGTCGCACCAGCAGCTGCCGAAGATCGCCATCCCGCCGTATCGCGACTGGGGCGAGCTGCTGCGCTTCCTGCTGCTCGAGAACCTGCCGGGCGCCTATCCGTACACCGCGGGCATCTACCCTTACCGGCGCGAGGACGAGGACCCGACCCGGATGTTCGCGGGCGAGGGCGCGCCCGAGCGGACCAACCGCCGCTTCCACTACCTGGCCGCGGGCCACAAGTCCGCCCGGCTCTCCACCGCCTTCGACTCGACCACGCTCTATGGCGAGGATCCCGACGAGCGGCCGGACATCTATGGCCGGATCGGCAACTCGGGCGTCTCCATCGCGTCGCTGGACGACATGAAGAGGCTCTATTCGGGCTTCGACCTGTGTGCGCCCTCGACCTCGGTGTCCATGACCATCAACGGCCCGGCGCCGATGATCCTGGCGATGTTCATGAACACCGCCATCGACCAGCGCGTCGAGCGGTTCCTCAAGGAAACGGGGCGCTGGGCGGAGGCGGAGCGCAGGATCGCCAAGCTGTACGAGGGCCGGGAGCGTCCCCGCTATCGCGGCGACCTGCCGCCCGGCAACGACGGCTCCGGGCTCGGACTGCTCGGCGTCACCGGCGACCAGCTCGTGGACGCACAGACCTACGCGAGGCTCAGGGCCGAGGCGCTCGCCGCCGTGCGCGGGACGGTGCAGGCCGACATCCTCAAGGAGGACCAGGCGCAGAACACCTGCATCTTCTCCACCGAGTTCGCGCTGCGGATGATGGGCGACGTGCAGCAATACTTCATCGACCACGGGGTCCGCAACTTCTACTCGGTCTCCATCTCCGGCTACCACATCGCGGAGGCGGGCGCGAACCCGGTCAGCCAGCTGGCCTTCACGCTGGCAAACGGCTTCACCATCGTCGAGTACTACCTCGCGCGCGGCATGCGGATCGACGACTTCGCGCCGAACCTGTCGTTCTTCTTCTCGAACGGGATGGACCCGGAGTACGCGGTCATCGGCCGCGTCGCCCGCCGGATCTGGGCACGCGCGATGCGCGAGGTCTACGGCGCCGGTCCGCGCAGCCAGATGCTCAAGTACCACATCCAGACCTCCGGCCGCTCGCTGCACGCGCAGGAGATCCAGTTCAACGACATCCGCACGACGCTGCAGGCGATGTACGCGCTGTTCGACAGCTGCAACAGCCTGCACACCAACGCCTACGACGAAGCGCTGACGACGCCGACCGAGGAAAGCGTGCGCCGCGCCGTGGCGATCCAGCTGATCATCGCCCGCGAGCTCGGGCTCAACGGGAACCAGAACCCCTGGCAGGGATCGTTCGTCGTCGAGCAGCTGACCGACCTGGTCGAGGAGGCCGTCTACCGCGAGTTCGACAGCCTATCGGAGCGCGGCGGCGTGCTCGGCGCGATGGAGACCATGTACCAGCGCGGCAAGATCCAGGAGGAGTCGCTCTACTACGAGCAGAAGAAGCACGACGGCAGCCTGCCGATCGTCGGCGTCAACACTTTCCTGCCGGAAAAACGGGGCGGCGACGAGGCGAAGGACGCCGAGCTGATCCGCTCGACCGAGCAGGAGAAGCAGGACCAGGTGGCGAGCGTGCGCGCCTTCAACCTGCAGCGTGCCGGCGAACAGCCCGCGGCCCTGGCGCGGCTGCAGGAGGTCGCGGCCGCCGGCGGCAACGTGTTCGAGGCGCTGGTGGAGACGGTAAAGGTCGCCTCGCTCGGGCGGATCTCGAACGCGCTCTACGCGGTGGGCGGGCAGTACCGGCGCAACATGTGAGTCACGCGCCGGCCATCAGGTCCGGCTCGTCGAGCCTCGCCAGGATCGCGCTGCGCGAGGCCTCGCGCAGCGCGGCCACGGCGTCGGGCCCCGGCGGTGGCGGCAGCGGCTCCAGGATTTCCACGTGCAGCGGACCCCGGCGCGGCAGCCAGGTCTCCGAGGGCAGCACATGGCGCGCGCCGTGGATGACCACCGGCACCACGGGCATGCCGGCCTTGGTCGCGGTGACGAACGCGCCGCTGTGGAACCGCGCCAGTCCGGGCTCGGCGGCGAAGGTTCCCTCCGGAAAGAAGGCGACCGAGTGTCCGCTGACGGCGGCCTTGAGGATGCGGCGCGCGTCCTTCGAGCTCTCGGACTTGTTGTGCCGGTCCACGAACTCGTGCCCGAGCCTGCGGAGCAGCCAGCCGCCCAGCGGCACCGCGGCCGCTTCCTTCTTGATGACGAAGCCGAAGCGGGAGGGCAGCGCGGCGTACAGCAGCGGGCCGTCGACGTAGCTCGAGTGGTTGGCCACGACCACGGACGGGCTCTCGGGCAGCTTCTCCAGGCCGTCGATCCGCAGTCCCAGGCCGGCCAGCGAGAAGAACGCGCGCGCCAGGCCGCGAGACGCGTCACGGCGCAGGCGCAGGGAAGGCAGCAGGATCGCGCCGAGTAGCGCGGTCAGGAGCAGGGCGCCGAACAGCAGCCAGCAATAGGTGCCCCAGGCGAGGCGCAGCGTGGATCGGACCATCAGCGGGTGCCGGCCATGATCTGTGAACTGGTTCCAGTTATGTTAATGCGGCCGCCCTTCTGTGAGACTCGTCACGTATGCCGGGAGGACCCCAACCCATACTGCCCCTGCATTCTGTAGCACGCGCGGAGCCTGCGCCACCACGACGCCCGGCTCCAGCCGACGGATACACCAGGCGGGTGCAGGGCATGAGCTCAGCGATGAAGTCTTCAACCTCGGTTCGTGCGGTCACGCTGGCCGCGGCGGAAGCCGCGGACGATCCGGTGGATCCCTCGATCGGGCGCTTCCTCGATGCGGTCTGGATGGAACGTGGCCTGTCACCCAACACGCTGGCGGCTTATCGCGCCGACCTGACGGCCCTCGGCCGCTGGCTCGCGGCCCGCGGCGTGTCGATCACGCGCACGACGCGGAACGACCTGCTCGGTTTCATCGCGTGGCGCGTCGAGACCGGAGCGCGTCCGCGCAGCACCGCGCGACAGCTGTCGAGCTTCCGCCGCTTCTACCGCTACCTTGCCCGCGAGGGCGTGCTGTCGGAGGACCCGACGGCACAGATCGCCATGCCGAAGATCGGCCGCTCGCTGCCGAAGTCGCTCTCGGAGGCGGAAGTCGAGTCGCTGCTCGGGGCCCCGGTCGTGTCGGATCCGCTCGGCCACCGCGACCGGGCGATGCTCGAGGTCCTGTACGCCACCGGCCTGAGGGTGTCCGAGCTGGTCAGCCTCAAGCAGAACCAGGTCAACCTCAACCAGGGGGTGATACGCATCCTGGGCAAGGGCAACCGCGAGCGGCTGATCCCGCTCGGAGAAGAGTCCGTGCGCTGGATCTCCGACTTCGTCGCCGGGCCCCGCGGCGAGATCCTGCTCGACCGGCAGACCGACTACCTGTTCCCGACGCGGCGCGGCGACCGCATGACGCGCCAGGCGTTCTGGCACATCATCAAGCGCTACGCGGCGAAGGCGGGCATCGCCAAGGAGCTGTCGCCGCACACGCTGCGCCACGCCTTCGCCACCCACCTGCTCAACCACGGTGCCGACTTGCGGGTCGTGCAGATGCTGCTCGGCCACAGCGACCTGTCCACCACGCAGATCTACACGCACGTGGCCCGCGAGCGCATGAAGGACCTGCACGCCCAGCACCACCCGCGCGGCTGAACGGCGCTCTGCTAGAATCCGGGGCCCCGATTGAACCGCGGCGGCGTGCCGCGGTCTGAGTGGCAGGACTTCCGCGAGGTTACCCGAATGCGCTCTACCTTCCTGGCCAAGGCGGCTGCCGTCGGCATGGCCCTGCTGGCCACCAGCGCCTGCGGCGCAGACACCGGCAAGGCCGCTGCGGCACGCACCGCGGACGAGGTCAAGGCCGAGGTTGCCGAGCGCCTCGGCGTCAAGGTCGAGGACATCCAGCCGTCGCCCCTGCCCGGCGTGTACGAGGTCGTCTCGGGCACCGACGTCGGCTACGTGTCGGAGGATGGCCGTTACTACATCGACGGCGACATCTTCGACATGCAGACGAAGGACAACCTGACCGAGGGGCGCCGCACGGCGGGCCGGGCCGCCCTGCTCAAGGACATCAAGGACAGCGACGCCATCGTCTTTGCACCCGGGCAGGTCAGGTACACGCTCGACGTCTTCACCGACATCGACTGCACGTACTGCCGCAGGCTGCACTCGCAGATCGACCAGTACAACAGCCTCGGCATCAAGGTCCGCTACCTCATGTATCCGCGCTCTGGTCCGGGAACCCCGGCCTGGCAGCAGGCCCAGGCGGTCTGGTGCAGTGCCGACCGCAAGGACGCGCTGACCCGCGCCAAGCGCGGCGAGCGCATCGCGGCCAAGGCCTGCAAGGACCCCGTGGCGCAGCACTACGCGCTGGGCGAGGAACTGGGCGTCCGCGGGACCCCGGGCATCTTCACGGAGCAGGGCGAGTACATTTCCGGCTACCTGCCGCCGGCGAAGATGCTGCAGCACCTCGAGTCGCTCGGCGACAAGGGCTGAACCGACCCCGGTGACGGACAGGACCAAGGGCCGCCCGGATGGCGGCCCACGCGTCGTCGCGGCGGGTGACCTAGCGGACCAGGTCCTTGAGCTTGCCCTCCACGCCCTTCCACTCGTCGGCGTCGGCGGGTGGCTCGCCCCGCTCGGTGATCACCGGCCACTTCTTCGACAATTCGGCGTTGATCTGCACGAACTGCTCCTGGCCGGCAGGCAGTTCCTCCTCGGAGAAGATGGCCTCGGCCGGGCATTCCGGCTCGCACAGCGTGCAGTCGATGCACTCGTCCGGGTCGATGACCAGGAAGTTGGGACCCTCGTGGAAGCAGTCCACGGGACAGACCTCCACGCAGTCCATGTACTTGCACTTGATGCAGTTCTCGGTGACGACGAACGTCATCCTGGCGACTCCTGGGTCCGGGTGACCTGAAAAGCGGTGGTCCGCCGCTGCGGAACGCCTATTTTGCCACAGCCGGGCTGCTGGATCCCAGCGCGCTGCCGGTCGTCGCTCGCCGGTCGATGGCCGTGAAATGCAGTGACTCGCGACCCGCGGCGCGGTCGTCGAGATAGCGTTCCAGGGCGAAACGCGCGCTCGGGAAGGCCAGCTCGGCCCAGGGAATCTGCGCGGGTTCGAACAGGCCCACCTCGAGGCTTTCCGGCCCGATGCCGAACTCGGGCCGGGCCAGCCGCGCGCGGAACATGACGTGGACCTGCTGTGCGTGCAGCACGTGGACGACGGCCAGCAGGGAGCCGACCTCCACCCGGGCCAGCGCCTCTTCCCAGGACTCGCGCGCCGCTCCCTCCTGCATCGTCTCGTCGTTCTCCATGAAGCCGGCAGGGATCGTCCAGAAGCCCTGGCGTGGCTCGATGGCGCGGCGGCAGAGCAGGATCCGGCCGTCGTGCTCGGGCACGCAGCCGACGATGATCTTCGGGTTGTGGTAGTGGATCGACGAGCAGGCAGCGCAGACGTGTCGCACCAGGTGGTCCCCGGGAGGAACCCTCAGTTCGACCGGCTGTCCACAGTTCGGGCAGTAGTTCATCGGGGCATTGTCGGCGCCATGGCTGCGGCTGCCAAGTGCGGGGTCCGGCGTCGATCGCCTATACTTCGGCCGCCGGCCGGGATGGCGGAATTGGTAGACGCAGTGGACTCAAAATCCACCGGTGGCGACATCGTGCGAGTTCGAGTCTCGCTCCCGGCACCAGCCCGCGGCCCCCGCCGCTGCGACCCTTCGGGCCGCTGGCGCATCTAGGCATACAGATGGCGGGATTCAGCGACATCGTGATCGACGAGGAAACCGTGGCGGCCGCGCGCTCCGGCGACAGCGCCGCCCTCGGCCGCGTCTACGACCGGTGCTCGGCCGCCACTTTCAGCCTGATCCGCCGGCTGGTGCGGCGCGAAGCCGTCGCCGAGGACCTGCTGCAGGAGACCTTCGCGGACGTGATCGAACACATCGGCACGTTCGAGGGCCGGGCGCCCCTGCCGATGTGGATCCGTTCCATCGCCGTCCGGCGCAGCCTGATGTACCTGCGTTCGCCCTGGCACCGCAGCCTGGAGTGGCTCGAGGCGAGGCCCGACATCGAGCCGAGCGCGCCGGGCGAGGCCGCGGTCCTCGAGCACCGCAGTGACCTCGAGCAGGCGCTGATGACCCTGCCGGCCATGGCGCGGGCCGTGGTGTGGCTGCACGACGTCGAAGGCTACACCCACGGTGAGATTGCCGAGGGGCTCGGCCGTACCGCCAGCTTTTCCAAGTCACAGTTGTCGCGCGCGCACGAGCGCCTGCGGCAGGCGCTCGAGGCGGACTCGCCGCGGGCGGAGGAGGCGACGGCATGCACGCCGATTTCAACGAGCTGAGCGAGATGGCAGCGGGCACGCGCCCGGTGGACGCGCACGTGGCTGCCTGTCCGCGATGCCTGGCCGAGCTCGCGCGGGTTCGCGGGCTCCAGGCCGCGCTCGCCGGGCTCCCCGGCTTCACGGCGCCGGCCGGCGCATGGACGGAGGCCCTGTCGAAGGCGGCCGGGCGGCGGCAGGCGCCGGCGTCGCACGGCAGCACCTCGGCCGGGCTGGCGATGGCGGCCTCGCTGGTCGTGATGCTGGCCGCGGCCGTGTTCTTCGCGCAGGGGCCGGGCGACACGTCGTTGCAGGAGCGGCCGGTCCCGCTTGCCCAGCCGCTGGACGGGCTGGTGGCGGAGAACGCGCGGCTGGAGGCGATGCTGGCCGGGATGCCGGAATCGCGGAAGACGCGCGTCGGGACCGCGTACACGGTCGCGGCCATCGAGGACCGCCTGGCCCTGCTCGACGACCGGATCACGACGGTGTCGCTCGAGCCCCACGCGCCGGAAGAGGCGGAGGACCTCTGGCGCGAGCGCGTGACGCTGATGAATTCCCTGGTGCAGGTCCAGTACGCGAACCTGATGGTGTCGCACTGAGCGGCCGCATTCCACGAACGCAGGAGACGACGACATGAAGATGAGGATGATCGCAGGTTGCGCGGCGCTGCTGACGATGGTGGCCACCGGCCTGCCCGCCGTGCCGGCCCTGGCACAGGAGCGCAGCACCACGGCGTCCGAGGCCGGCGAACGGGCCGAGGCGGAGCGCGAACTGGCGGAAGCGCAGCGCAAGCTCGAGGAGGCCGCGCGCGAGGTCGCGGAGCTGTCCATGCAGATCAGCGGGCCGGTGGTCGACGAGATCCGGCGGATCCACATCGCCGGACCCGGTCGCGCGATGCTGGGCATCAACGTCGGCAATGCCGAGCCTGGCACCCAGGGCGCCCGGGTCATCAGCGTCAGCCCGGGCGGCCCCGCGGCCGAGGCCGGGGTCAAGGCCGGCGACCTGATCGTCGCCATCAATGGCAAGCCGCTGGCATCCAGCCGGGACCTGGTGTCCCAGATGCGCGAGGTCGAGCCGGGCGAGAAGGTCGACCTCGACCTGAAGCGCGGCGCCACCACCGAGCTCAAGGTCGGTGTCGTGACCAAGCCCAGCCAGGACATGGCGTTCATGGCAGGCTGGCCCGGCGGGTTCGAGTGGCACGGCGAGGGCATGCCGCCGCTGCCGCACTTCCTCAGCGGCCCGTTCGGCGATGCGGAGCTCGTGTCCATGACGCCGGGGCTGGGCCGGTACTTCGGGACCGACAAGGGATTGCTGGTGGTTCACGCGCCCGGAGCGACCGGCGCGGACCTCGAGGACGGCGACGTCATCCTGTCGATCGCCGGCCGCGAGCCGCAGAACCCGGGCCACGCCCTGCGGATCCTCGGCTCCTACCAGCCCGGCGAGACGGTCGAACTCAAGGTCCTGCGCCTGAAGAAGGAGAGGGCCGTCAAGCTGACCGTGCCGGAGGGGCCACGCATCGAAACGCGCGTGAAGAGGGTGGCGCCGCCGGCACCTCCCGCGCCGCCGCCGCGGCCGGCCGACAAGCCGCTGTGATAATGTGCGCGGCCCATGCGCCGCGCCGACTTTTCCTATGAGTTGCCCGCCGAGCTGATCGCCCAGGCGCCTCTGCCTGGGCGATCCGCAAGCCGGCTGCTGGCCTGCGATGGCGCGACCGGCACGCTCCGTGACCTGGCATTCTGGGACCTCCCGGAGCTGCTGGCGCCCGGCGACCTGCTGGTGCTCAACGACACGCGGGTGCTGCCGGCACGGCTGCGCGGCACCAAGCCCACCGGCGGCGCGGTCGAGATCCTGCTCGAGCGGCTGACCGGCGACCGGACCTTCCTGGCGCAGGCCCGCTCCAGCAAGGGTTTCAGGCCGGGCTCGACCATCGAACTGCCTGGAGGGGCGCGTGCCGAGGTGACAGGGCGCGCGGGCGACCTGTTCGAGATGGAACTCGACACCGCCGCCGAGGACTATTTCACCACGCACGGCGAGATGCCGCTGCCGCCCTACATCGGCCGGCCGGCCGGCCCGGCCGATCGCGAGCGCTACCAGACCGTCTATGCGCGCGAGCCGGGCGCGGTCGCGGCACCGACGGCCGGCCTGCACTTCGACGCCGCACTGTTCGAGGCGCTCGCCGCACGCCGCGTCGAGGTGGCCCGCCTGACCTTGCACGTCGGCGCCGGGACGTTCCAGCCCGTGCGCGTGGACGACATCCTCGAGCACCGGATGCACCCTGAGCGGGTGCGGGTGGATGCGTCGGTGGTCGACGCCGTGGCCGCGACCCGCGCGCGCGGCGGGCGCGTCGTCGCCGTCGGCACGACGGTCGTGCGCAGCCTCGAGAGCGCGGCCCGCAGCGGCCGGCTCACGCCGCTCGAGGGCGAAACCGACCTGTTCATCTACCCGGGCTTCCGCTTCCGGGTCGTGGATGCGCTGATTACGAACTTCCACCTCCCGGAGTCCACGTTGCTGATGCTGGTCAGCGCCTTTGCCGGGCGCGAACGCGTGCTCGCGGCCTACCGGCATGCGGTCGCGGCCGGCTACCGCTTCTTCAGCTACGGCGACGCGATGTTCGTCCTGCCTGCGCCCGGCGCCGTCGCGCCCCGGGAGGCCGCGTGAAGTTCGAACTCATCGCCACCGACGGCGCCGCGCGTCGCGGCCGCCTGTCGCTGGCGCGCGGGTCCATCGAGACGCCCGTCTTCATGCCCGTCGGCACCTACGGCACGGTCAAGGGCGTCACGCCCGAGGAGCTCGAGGCCTGCGGCGCCGAGATCATCCTCGGCAACACCTTCCACCTGATGCTGCGGCCGGGCACGGAGGTCATCGGCCGGCACGGCGGCCTGCACGGGTTCATGGCCTGGCGCAAGCCCATCCTCACCGACTCCGGCGGCTTCCAGGTCTACAGCCTCGCGGCGATGCGCAAGGTGACGGAGGAGGGCGTGCGCTTCCGTTCGCCGGTGGACGGCGCCCCCGTGTTCCTCTCCCCGGAACGATCGATGGAAGTGCAGCGCTCGCTCGACTCCGACATCGTCATGGTGTTCGACGAGTGCACGCCGTACCCGGCCAGCCCGCGCCAGGCACAGGAGTCCATGGAACTGTCGCTGCGCTGGTCCGCCCGCAGCCGCGCAAGCCATGACTCGCTCGGCGGCAGCGGCACCCTGTTCGGCATCGTCCAGGGCGGCATGCACGACGCCCTGCGCCGGGCCTCGCTCGAGGGGCTGGAGCGCATCGGGTTCGAGGGACTCGCGATCGGCGGCCTCTCGGTCGGCGAACCCGAGGAGGAGCGCAACCGCGTCCTCGAGGCGCTCACCCCGGCCATGCCCGCCGGCAAGCCGCGCTACCTGATGGGTGTCGGGCGCCCCGAGGACATCGTCGAGGCGGTCCATCGCGGCGTGGACATGTTCGACTGCGTGATACCGACCCGCCACGCGCGCAACGGACACCTGTTCGTGCCCGGCGGCGTGATCAACATCCGCAACGCGCGCTACGCCGACGACACCCGCCCGCTCGACGAGGCCTGCGACTGCTACACCTGCCGGCGCTACAGCCGGGCCTACCTGCGCCACCTCGACAAGTGCGGAGAGATGCTTGGGCCGCGGCTGGCCACCCTGCACAACCTCCGCTTCTACCTGCGGCTGATGGAGCAGATCCGCGAGGCCGTCCAGGAGGGCCGGTTTGCGTCCTTCCGCAGGGAGTTTCTCGCCGGCCGGCCGGCGGACGGCGCGCCTGTGGCATAATTCCGGGCTGTTTGCACCGGGGTGGTCCCGGTCGCCGGTTTGCTCAAAGGACAACCATGGACCTTTTCGTCACCACCGCCTGGGCGCAGGACGCGGGCGCCGCGCCGGGCGGCGCCTGGATGCAGCTGCTGCCGCTCGTGCTGATCTTCGTCGTGTTCTATTTCCTGCTCATCCGGCCGCAGACCAAGCGGGCCAAGGAGCACAAGGAGATGGTCGGCAAGCTGCAGTCGGGCGACGAGGTCGTCACCACTGGCGGGCTGCTCGGCCGGATCACCGAGGTCGGCGACAATTTCATCGCGCTCGAAGTGGCCAGCGGAGTCGTCATCAAGGTCCAGCGGTTCCAGGTCGCCCAGTTGATGCCCAAGGGCACGATCAAGGGCGGCTGACGTCCGGTCGCGCTGCCGGCATCCTGCCGGCGCCAGCGCGGAGCTGAATCCGAGGTTCGTTGATGCACCAGTACCCGCTATGGAAGAGCATGACGGTCCTTGCGATCGTGCTCGCCTCAATCCTTCTGGCCCTGCCGAACGTGTACGGCGAGACGGCCGCGCTGCAGATGTCCCGCAAGGACCGGGCGGCGTTCACCGGCGCCGACGCCGGCCAGTTCGAGCAGCTGCTCGCGCGCGAGGGGATCGCCTACGAGGACCTCTACGCCGACGCCGACGGCCGGATGTGGATCCGCTTCGATGGCGTCGAGCGCCAGCTCGAGGCCCGCGATGCGATCAACAAGGCCTTCGAGGGCCAGTTCGCGGTCGCCACCACGTTCGCCCCACGCGCGCCGCGCTGGCTCACGAAGCTGGGCCTGAAGCCGATGAGCCTCGGCCTCGACCTGCGCGGCGGCATCTACCTCGTGTATGAGGTCGACGTCCAGGGCGCGGTGGCGCAACTGACCCAGGTGCTGGAGCGCGACCTGCGCAAGGTCCTGCGCGAGGCGCGCATCCCCTACGACGAGGTGGCGGCGGCCGGCCCGCAGCTGACCGTCACGCTGAAGGACCCGGCCCAGGCGGCAGACGCCAGGGCCGCCATCTCCGCGTTCGATCCGGGGCTGCAGGTGGTGGACGGCGCCGTGCCGGGCCAGGTGCTCGCTCGCCTGACGGAGGACCAGGTCCGCCAGCGGCAGGACTTCGCCATCCAGCAGAACATCACGGCGCTGAAGAACCGGGTGGACGCGCTCGGCGTCGCCGAGCCGGTGATCCAGCGCCAGGGCCTCAACCGCATCGCCGTGCAGCTCCCCGGCATCCAGGACGCGGCCGAGGTGGTGCGCGTGCTCGGCAAGGTGGCCACCCTCGAGTTCAGGCTGGTGGACCCGGTCAACAGCCCGCTCGAGGCCAAGCGCTCGGGCCGCGCGCCGCTCGGCACGCGCCTCTACGAGGACCGCCAGGGCAACCCGGTGCTGCTCAAGCGGGACGTCATCGCCACCGGCGAGCAGCTCATCGACGCCTCGTCCACGCTGTCGCAGGGTGAACCGGCGGTCGACGTGGTCCTCGACGGTCGCGGCGGCGAGGAGATGCTGCGCACCACGCGCGAGAACCTCGGCAAGCCGATGGCGGTCGTGTTCATCGAGAAGGAACGCGAGCTGGTCGAGCGCGACGGCAAGAAGGTCGTCGTGGACCGTTCCAGCGAGGAAGTCATCAGCGTCGCGACGATCCGCGGGATCTTCTCCAACCGCTTCCAGATCACCGGCCTGACCGCGGGCGAGGGCCAGGAGCTGGCCAAGCTGCTGCGCGCCGGCGCGCTGGCGGCACCGCTGTACATCGTCGAGCAGCGCCTGATCGGCCCGAGCCTAGGCAAGGACAACATCGAGCGAGGCTTCCTCGCGCTCGCGATCGGCATGGTCGGCACGCTGGTGTTCATGGTCGTCTATTACCGCATGTTCGGGCTCATCGCCGTCGGCGCGCTGGTGATGAACGTCGTGATGATCACCGCCACCCTCTCGCTGTTCGGGGCGGCGCTGACGCTGCCCGGCATCGCCGGCATCGTCCTGACCGTCGGCATGGCCGCCGACGCCAACGTGCTGATCTACGAGAGGATCCGGGAAGAACTGCGCAACGGGACCACCCCGTGGGCCGCCATCCACGGGGGATTCGACCACGCGCTCTCGGCAATCGTGGACGGCAACATCACGACGCTCATCGCAGCGGTGATGCTGTTCGCCTTCGGGACGGGCCCGATCCGCGGGTTCGCGCTGGTCCTGTTCATCGGCATCCTGACGACGCTGTTCGCGGCCCTGATGGGCACCCGCGCGCTGATCCAGCTGGTCTACGGTCGCCGCGGTCGCCTCGAGCGGCTGTCCGTCTGAGGGGATAGAGATGGAGTTTTTCAAGAAGGTCCCGCAGATCCGCTTCATGGAGCGGCGCCGGTACTGGTACATCACCTCCGCCGTCATGATCGTCGCCTCGCTCGCGCTCGTGGCCGTGCGTGGCCTCAATTTCGGCATCGACTTCACCGGCGGCGTGGTGATCGAGGCAGCGTTCCCTGCAGCCGCCGACCTCGAGGCCTCACGGGCGGCCCTGGCCGAAGCCGGTGTGGAGGGAGCGCAGGTGCAGACCTTTGGCACGGTGAATGACGTGCTGGTGCGCCTGCCGCCGACCGAAGCCGGGAATACGCGGCAGCAGGGCGAAGCCGCCGTCGCCGCCCTGAAGAGCGTCGACGCAGCGGTCGTGATCAAGCGCACGGAGGCCATTGGCCCCCAGGTCGGCCGCGAACTGGCCGAGAAAGGCGCCACGGCGCTGATCATGACGCTGTTGTTCATCGGCCTGTACGTGATCATGCGCTTCCAGTGGAAGTTCGCGGTCGGGGCGATCCTGGCGGCGCTGCACGACCCGCTGGTCATCGTCGGGTTCTTCGCGCTGACGCAGATGACCTTCGACCTGGCCGTGCTGTCGTCGATACTCGCCGTCATCGGCTATTCACTCAACGACACCGTCGTGGTCTTCGACCGCGTGCGCGAGCGTATGCCCATGCTGCGCAAGTCGACGCCGGTCCAGGCGATGGACGTGGCGATCAACGAGACCCTGTCGCGCACGCTGATGACGTCGGTGTCGACCCTCATCGTGGTGACGGCGCTGTTTCTGCTGGCCGGCGAGACGCTGCGCGGCTTCTCGGTCGCGCTGATCATCGGGGTGTTCGTCGGCACCTACTCGTCGATCTACGTCGCGGGCGCGGTGACGCTCGACCTCGGCCTGTCCAATCGCGACCTCATGCCGCCGGAGAAGAAGGAAGAGGCCGACGCGCTGCCGTGAGCCAACCGCATGCTTGAACTGCTTGTCGACCCGAATGCCTGGCTGTCCTTCGTCACCCTGACGGTCCTGGAGATCGTCCTCGGCATCGACAACATCATCTTCCTGTCGATCCTGGCATCGCGACTGCCCCGGGAAGAGCAGGCGCGGGCCCGCGTGCTCGGGCTGGGCTTCGCGATGCTCACGCGCATCGCGCTGCTGTTCTCGATCACCTGGCTCATCGGCCTGACGGCGCCGCTGTTCTCGATCCCGGTGATGGGCCAGGAGATCTCCGGTCGCGACCTGATCCTGTTCGCCGGCGGCCTGTTCCTGCTGGCCAAGAGCGTCAGCGAGATCCACGGTTCGCTCGAGGGGATCGAGCAGCCACGCCAGGTCAACGCCAGGGCGAATTTCCTGCTGGTGATCCTCCAGATCGGCATCCTGGACATCGTCTTCTCGCTCGACTCGGTGTTCACCGCCGTGGGC
>JAGTSG010000049.1 GCA_018261655.1 Pseudomonadota bacterium
ACGACCGAGCGGCTCCTGCTGGAACTGGACCGGAAGCTGGCGTCCTCCAGGCGCATGACGACCGCTGCGGCCCCGAAATCCGGCGCCGGCTGAGCGCGGCGTGGGGGCCGTCTCCAGGCCGCTGCTGCCGTACGCCGTGCTGGCCGTCGCGCTGGCCGGTGTTTCCTTCGGGTCCGTCTTCGTGCGCCTTGCGGCCGCGCCGGCGCTTGCCATCGCACTCTGGCGCATGACGCTCGCATCTGCGGTGGTGCTGCCGGCGGCGCTGGCGGGCGGCCGGCCTGCCGCCAGGGCGTCAGTCCGCGAGCTGTCGCTGGCGCTCTCGGCCGGCGGGCTGCTCGCCCTGCACTTCGGCACCTGGATCACGTCGCTGCAGCACACCACCGTCGCCAACAGCGTCCTGCTGGTGAATACGGCGCCGGTCTTCGTCGCCGTCCTGATGTGGGCGACGGGGCAGCGGCCGGCCGCCCACACCTGGGTCTCGGTCCTGCTCGCCGTGGCGGGCGCCGCCATCATCGCGGCCGGCAGCGCGGACGACGCCGGGTCGATGCTCGGCAACCTGCTGGCGGTCGGTGGCGCCATGGCGATGGCCGGCTACCTGATGCTGGCCCGCGAGGCGCAGCGGGGACTGGCCTGGCTGCCGTATGTCGCGGTCGCCTATTCCGCGGCCGCAGCCGTCCTGTGGGCGGCCGTGCTCGTCTCGGGCACGCCGTGGCGGGGATTTCCGGCAGGGACCTGGGTGGCGCTCGCGGCGATGGCGGCGGTCTCGCAGCTCATAGGCCACGGCGGCTACAACTGGGCGTTGCGTCACCTGAACCCGGCCTTCGTGTCCGTGGCGCTGACCGGCGAGCCGGTCATTGCCGCGGGGCTGGCCTGGTGGCTGCTCGGCGAGTCCGTGACGGCCCGGACTGTCGTGGGCGGGGTGCTGGTGCTGGCCGCGATCGTCGTCGCGGCGCGTGGCACGCGCCAGTAGTCAGGCGGCGCGCTCGAACGGCGCGCGCGCAGCGTGGGACAGGCGATCGCGGTGCTTCCACCACCGCCATCCGAGCAGCAGCGCCAGCGCGCCCACGTAGAGCAACGGCTCGCGGACGTCCGCCTTGACCTGCCAGTAGAAGTGGATGCAGCCGAGTGCCGCGACCACATAGACCAGCCGGTGGAGGCGCTGCCAGCGGCGCCCGAGCCGGCGCATGGCGCCCTTCGTCGACGTCAGGGCCAGCGGCAGCAGCAGCAGCAGACCCGTGAAGCCCAGCGTGATGTAGGGGCGCTTGAGCACGTCCTCGACGATGACGCCGAGGTCGCCGGCCTGGTCCACGAGCACGTAGAACAGGAAGTGACCCAGGATGTAGAAGAAGGCGGTCAGCCCGAGCATCCGCCGAAGCCGCATCCACTGCACCCAGCCCGTCAGCTGCCTGAGGGGGGTGATGCACAGCGTGATCAGCAGGAAGTTCAGTCCCCACCTGCCGAGCGAATGCAGGATCTCCTCGACCGGGTTGGCACCGAGCGAGACGCCGCCCAGGCCGGCTGCGCCGGCTGCCAGCCAGGCGAATGGCGCAAGGCACCCGGCCAGCACCAGCGGCTTGAGCACGAAGCGCGCAAGACCTTCGCCGGGCGCAGTCAACTTCAGAAGTTCCTCGCCAGGTCGAGGCCCCCGTAGAGCGAGGCGACCTGGTCGGCGTAACCGTTGAACATCTGCGTCGGCTGCCGGTCCCAGAACGCCCCGGAGCCGATGCGCCGTTCGCGCTTCTGGCTCCAGCGCGGGTGGTCCACCCCGGGGTTCACGTTGGCGTAGAAGCCGTATTCACGCGGCAGGGCCTTTTCCCAGCTGGTGCGCGGCCGGTCGGCCGTGAAGCGGATGCGGACGATCGACTTGATGCTCTTGAACCCATACTTCCAGGGGACGACCAGCCTGAGCGGCGCGCCGTTCTGGTTGGGCAGCACCTTGCCGTAGAGGCCCACCGCCAGGAGGGCCAGTGGGTGCATGGCCTCGTCCAGGCGCAGCCCCTCGACGTAGGGCCAGTCGAGAACAGGGTAACGCTGTCCGGGCATCTGCTGCGGGTCGAGCAGCGTGGTGAACTCGACGTAGCGCGCCCTGGACGTCGGCTTGAAGCGCTTGATGAGGTCGCCCAGCGGGAAACCGATCCATGGAATGACCATCGACCAGGCCTCGACACAGCGCAGCCGGTAGATCCGCTCCTCGAGCGGGTGCGGCCGGAGGATGTCCTCGAGCGTGAAGCTGCCGGTCACCTCGGCCTCGCCCTCGATCGCGACGTTCCAGGGGCGGGTGCGGAAACCGCGCGAGTTGTCCGCCGGGTCGGCCTTGCCGGTGCCGAATTCGTAGAAGTTGTTGTAGGTCGTGACTTCTTCCCAGCTGTTCTGCCTTTCCGTGGTGGAAAGGCGCGGGTTTGGCGTGTAGCGGAGCGGGGAAGGCGCGGGCGGGGCGCTGGCCAGTGCCCGGGCCAGAACGTCCGGTGCGGCGGCCATCAGTCCGGTGCCGGCGATCCAGGCGAGGAACGCGCGCCGCGAGCGGTAGACGCCTTCGGACGTGATCTCGGACGGCCTGACGTCCTGGGATTGCCTGATGATCATCGAGGGCCTCGGCTTGCGGTCACATGGCAGGAGACCGGCTGGGACTGCCGGATATTTCGCCGCGCCCTGGCGGGTGGATGCATGTCCATCGGACCGGCAGCCGTAGCCACAGTTCCGGATGCGCAAGGCCACGACTTTGCTAGTCTGGGCCGTGATGAATGGCGTGGCACCGGATATCGTCGGATTGGCAGCGGCTCTCGGTGTCGGGCTGCTCATCGGCCTTGAGCGTGAGCGCAGCAAGGGCACCGGGCCGCACCGCAAGCCAGGGGGAATCCGGACCTTTGCCCTGTTTGCGCTTGCGGGCGCCATCGCGGCGGCCGCCGACAATCCCTGGCTGACCCCGGCCGTCGTGCTCGCCGCCGGGGCATTCGCGGCCGTGGCCTATCATCACTCGGCCGCCGAGGACCCCGGGCTGACGACCGAGATCGCGCTCGTGGTCACGACATTGCTCGGCATCCTCGCGTACAGCAACCCGGTGATCGGCGCAGGTCTGGGCGTCGTGGTGGCGATCATGCTGGCCGCAAGGACGAGGCTGCACCAGTTCGTCCTGGACCAGCTCAATGCACAGGAGGTCCATGATGGCCTCATCCTGGCGGCTGCGGCGATGGTCATCCTGCCGTTGCTTCCGGAGCGCACCATCGACCCCTTCGGTGCCTTGAGTCCGCGGGTCATCTGGATGCTCGCGGTTCTGGTCATGAGCATCAATGCGGTGGGCTACGTGGCGCTCAGGGCCTTCGGCGCAACGGTCGGGCTGCCCCTCTCCGGCTTTGCGGGGGGGTTCGTCTCGAGCACCGCGACCCACGGGGCCATGGGCAGTCGGGCGCTGGCCGATCCTGCGCTGCTCAAGCCGGCGATCGCCGGGGCGGCCCTGTCCTCGCTGGCCACGCCGATCTTCATGATGATCGTGCTGGCGGTGGCCAATCGCGAAGTGATGACCGCGATGTTGATGCCGATGGCGCTGTCGGGGCTGGGGGCGCTGGCTTACGGCGCGTTGTTCACCTGGAGGGCGGCGCAGTCGCCGCAACGGGCGATGGAACTCGGCCGGCCGTTCAGTCCGCGTGACGCGCTCATCTTCACCGCGACCGTGTCCAGCGTGATCTTTGTCGCCGCGCTGCTGGAACACCTGTTCGGCACGACCGGGGCCGTGGTCGGCGTCAGCCTGGCCGGACTGGCGGACACGCAGGCTGCGGGGGCTTCCGCCGCTTCGCTGGCCGCGTCCGGCAACCTGTCGGTGCAGCAGGCGTCGATTGCGGTGCTGATCGCCTTCAGCCTCAACGCCGCGATGAAGGTGGTCGTGTCCTGGATGACCGGGCGCGCAGCCTTCGCGCTGCGCGTGCTGCCCGGCCAGGTACTGATGGTCGGCCTGGCCTGGGCCGGATGGGTCCTGGCCGCCTGGCTGCGCTCCTGACGGCGAGGGCCCGGCGGTTACGCCCTCCAGTCTTCGCAGGCTAGCCCCAGCGACGCAGCGCGCCGCCGGGTGGCCGCATTGGCGTTGACGACGAGCGGTTCGTCCGCGGCGGCGAGATGCGTGAAGTCCGACACCGCGTTGCCATAGGCCGCGATGCGTGCGCCGGGAAAGCGCGCACGGATCTGCTCGATGCAGCGCCGCTTTTCCTCGCCGCGACGATTGTCCGTCGTCAGGTGGCCCTCGAGCGCGCCGTTCGACCAGGACAGGCCGGTGCAGATCGCCTCGTCGAAGCCGAGCCGCCGTCCGATCGCGGGCACGTAGAGATCGACGCTGGCGGACAACAGGACCAGCCGGTCACCGGCGGCGCGGTGCCGCTCGATGGCGGCCAGCGCGCCGGGGTTCAGCAGTGCTGGCAGGCGCGACCGGCAGAATTCCTCGGCCCAGGCGCAGACCTCGTCGTGAGCGGCGCCCTTCATCAGCTGTCGGATCAGGGATGACTTGAGCACACCGCGGTCGGACAGGCCGAGCGCAAAGCGCGACAGGGTGAAGGGCAGGCGCCAGAGGTGCCACAGCTGACCGGGGTGCCGGGCTGCCCAGCCGGTGAGGAAGGGCACCAGCGTGTCGTGGCGCGTGATGGTGCCGTCGAGGTCGAAGACGGCGACACGATGCGTCGTCATGCCCCATCACCTTGCATGGATGTTCACCTCGACGCGCCGCGCGAGCGCGTCGCACATGGCGGGCAGAGCCGTGCCGGACGCCGCGGACAGCACGAAGTCCGCGTGCCGCGCCAGGCTGGTGGGCAACGGGTTGACCTCGACCAGGGTGGCCCCGTGCCGCTTCGCGGCAAGCGCGAGCCCGGCGGCAGGGTAGACCTCGGCCGAAGTCCCGACCGACAGGAACAGGTCGCAGTCCTCGGCCGCGGCGAACGAGCGCGCCAGCGCCGCGGCCGGAATCGCCTCGCCAAACCACACCACGCCGGGGCGGATCCATCCCCGGCAGGCAATGCAGCGTGGCGGCGACGGACAGGGACGCGGCACGTCGTCGGCCTGCAGGCCGCAGTCGAGGCAACGGTTTTCGAACAGGTTGCCGTGGAACTCGATCGGGTCCCGGCTGCCCGCGCGGCGGTGCAGCCCGTCCACGTTCTGGGTCACGAGCGTCAGGCGGGGCACCAGCGCCTCCAGGCGCGCGAGCGCCAGGTGGCCGGGATTCGGTTCAGCCTTGCCGACGAGGTCGCGACGCCACTCGTACCAGGCCCAGACCGTCGGCGGGTCCGACTCGAAGGCCGCGACGGTGGCCAGCTGCTCCGGCCGGAAGCGCGACCAGAGGCCCGTCTGCGCATCGCGGAACGTCGGCACGCCGCTTTCCGCGGAGACGCCGGCGCCAGTGAGCACCACCACGTGGCGGGCGGTGGCGAGCCGGTCCAGGAGTTCGCCGGGAACCTGCGGGGCAGCCATGCGGCGACGATAACCCGGGAGGCCAGGGCGACGGCAGCCATCGGCCGTCGCCCATCGCGTTCCGCCCGTCAGGCGGCCGCCGGCTCGCCGGCGAGGCTGCGCAGCACGTACTGCAGGATGCCGCCGTGCCGGTAGTACTCGAGTTCCTTCGGCGTGTCGATGCGGACCCGCGCCGTGAACTGCCGCGTGGCACCGTCCCTGCCACGCGCCAGCACCTTCACGGTCCTGGCAGCGCCGCCGTCGAGCCCGACGATGTCGAAGGTCTCGCGGCCCGTCAGGCCCAGCGACCCGGCGTTCTGCCCGTCCACGTACTGCAGCGGGAGCACGCCCATGCCGATCAGGTTGGAGCGATGGATGCGCTCGAAACTCTCGGCGATGACGGCCTTGACGCCCAGCAGCATGGTCCCCTTCGCCGCCCAGTCGCGCGAGGAACCGGTCCCGTACTCCTTGCCGGCGAGCACGACGAGCGGCGTGCCTTCGGACTTGTAGATCATCGCGGCGTCGTAGATGGACATCTGCACGCCGCTCGGCACGTGCACCGTGACGCCGCCTTCGGTCCCGGGCGCCAGCTGGTTGCGCAGGCGAATGTTGGCGAAGGTGCCGCGCATCATGACCTCGTGGTTGCCGCGGCGCGAGCCGTAGGAGTTGAAGTCACCGGGTTCGACGCCCTGTTCCATCAGGTACCGTGCGGCCGGGCTGCTCTTCGCGATGTTGCCCGCGGGCGAGATGTGGTCCGTGGTGACCGAGTCGCCCAGCAAGGCAAGCACATGCGCCCCGACGATGTCCGGTGCGGTCGGTGGCGTCATGGTCATGCCGTCGAAGTAGGGCGGGTTCTTGACGTAGGTGGACTTGTCGTCCCAACGGTAGATCGTGCCGGTCGGCACCGCGATCGCCTTCCAGTTGGCGTCGCCCTCGAAGACGCTCGCGTAGCTGCGCCGGAACATGTCGGAGTCGACGCAGGCGGCGACGGTCGTCGCGACTTCCTGCGGCGTCGGCCAGATGTCCTTGAGGTACACCGGCTGGCCGTCGCTGCCCGTCCCCAGCGGCTCCGTGGTCAGGTCGACGTCGGTCGTGCCGGCGAGGGCGTAGGCGACGACCAGCGGCGGCGAGGCCAGGAAGTTCATCTTGACCTCCGGGTGCACGCGGCCCTCGAAGTTGCGATTGCCCGAGAGCACCGAGGTCGCGATGACGTCCCCCTCCTTCACGGCCTCGGAAATCTCTGGCTTCAGGGGCCCCGAGTTGCCGATGCAGGTGGTGCAGCCGTAACCGACGGTGTAGAAGCCGACCGCCTCGAGGTCGCCGCTCAGCCCGGCCTTGTCGAGGTAATTCGTCACGACGCGCGAGCCCGGGGCGAGCGAAGTCTTGACCCAGGGCCGGGACTTCAGGCCGCGCCGGCGGGCGTTGCGGGCGAGCAGGCCGGCGGCCACCAGCACCGACGGGTTCGAGGTGTTGGTGCAGCTGGTGATGGCGGCGATCAGCACCGCGCCGTCCTTGACGTTGACGGTCGTGCCGTCGATGTCGGCAGGCGCTAGGCCCAGGGCGTCGGGGTTCTTCTGCTCGCGCTCCGCGGCCATCTTCTCGTGGGCCGCGCGATAGGCCGACTTCATCGAGCGCAGCGGCACGCGGTCCTGCGGGCGCTTGGGGCCGGCCAGCGACGGCTCCACCGTGCCGAGGTCGAGCTCGAGCACGTCGGTGTACTCGGCGTCGCGCTGGCCGTTCTGGCGCCAGAGGCCCTGGTGCCGGGCGTAGGTCTCGACCAGGTCGATCTGCTCGCGCGGGCGTCCGGTCAGCTCCAGGTAACGGATCGTCTCCTCGTCGATGGGGAAGATGCCGCAGGTGGAGCCGAACTCCGGCGCCATGTTGGCGATGGTCGCGCGGTCCGCAAGCGGCAGGTTGGCGAGGCCGTCGCCGAAGAACTCGACGAACTTCTCGACGACGCCCTTCTTCCGCAGCATCTCCGTGACCGTCAGCACCAGGTCAGTCGCTGTGGTGCCGGCCGGCAGCCGCCCGGTCAGGCGGAAGCCGATGACCTGCGGGATGAGCATGGTCACCGGCTGGCCGAGCATGGCTGCCTCGGCCTCGATGCCCCCCACGCCCCAGCCCAGCACGCCAAGGCCGTTGACCATCGTCGTGTGGGAGTCGGTGCCGACGACCGTGTCCGGGTAGGCCGTGCCGTTGCGCTCATTGTGGAAGACGACACGCGCCAGGCGCTCGATGTTGACCTGGTGGACGATGCCGGTGTTGGGCGGGACCACCTTGAAGTTGTCGAAGGCAGTCTGTCCCCAGCGCAGGAAGGCGTAGCGCTCGCCGTTGCGCTCGAACTCGATCTCGTTGTTGCGGGCGAGCGCCGTGGCGCTGCCGTAGGCGTCCACCTGTACCGAGTGGTCGATGACCAGCTCGGCCGGGGCCAGCGGATTGACCCGCGCGGGGTCGCCCCCCAGCCGTCCGATCGCGTCGCGCATGGCGGCGAGGTCCACGACGCAGGGCACGCCGGTGAAGTCCTGCATGATCACGCGCGCCGGCGTGAACGAGATCTCGTGCGATGGTGTCGCCTTCGGGTCCCAGTCGAGCAGGGCCTCGATGTCACGCCGGGTGATGTTGACGCCGTCCTCGAACCGCAGCAGGTTCTCGAGCAGGATCTTCAGCGAAAACGGCAGGCGGCCGAGGTCGCGCCCCTTCAGGGCCTGCAGGCTGTAGATGTCGCAGGAACGCGGGCCCACCTTCAGGCTGCTGCGGGCATGGAAGCTGTCGGTCATGGAATCCTCCGGCATGCGGCAGCGGCGCCCCGGGGCGCCGCTGGTCAACGCGGCGAAAAACCCGTGAATTATAGCCTGTCGGCGGCGGCCGCGGGGACCCGGGCGGCGGCCGAGATCACCCCGCCGCCCAGGCAGCGTTCGCCGTCGTAGAAGACGGCGTACTGCCCCGGGGTGACGGCCCGCTGGGGCACGGCGAAGGCGACGTCGGCTCCGCCTCCGGGCCGCAGGATCACCTCGCAGGGAACGTCGTGCTGGCGGTACCGCACGCGGACGCCGCAGAAAAAACGCGCCCCCGGGGGCTGGCCCGCGATCCAGGCGACCGGCTCCGTTGACAGCCCGCCGCTCAGCAGCAGCGGGTGGTCGTGTCCCTGCACCACGACGAGGACGTTGCGCGGCAGGTCCTTGGCGGCGACGTACCACGGCGCATCCTCGTGGCCGCGCCTGCCGCCGAGGCCGAGGCCTGCGCGCTGGCCGAGCGTGTAGTACATCAGGCCGCGGTGCGCGCCGAGGCGCTCGCCGGCGGCGGTCTCGATCGCGCCGGGCTGGGCCGGCAGGTAACCCTCGAGGAAGCGCCGGAACGGCCGCTCGCCGATGAAGCAGATGCCGGTCGAGTCGCGCTTGGCGAATACCGGCAGGCCGCGCTCGCGCGCGATGCGGCGCACCTCGGGCTTGCGGAGGCCCCCGACCGGGAATAGCGAGAGTCCGAGCCGCTGCGCGCCCACTGCGTGAAGGAAGTAGCTCTGGTCCTTGTCGGGGTCCGCGCCGCGCAGCAGGGAAGCCGGCTGCGTATCGTGCCCGATGCGCGCGTAGTGGCCGGTCGCGAAACGCGTCGCGCCGAGGCGCCGCGCATAGTCGAAGCAGACGCCGAACTTGATCTCCCGGTTGCAGAGCACGTCGGGATTCGGCGTGCGGCCGGCGGCGTACTCGTCGAGGAAGTGCGCAAACACGCGGTCGCGGTACTCGCGCGCGAAGCTGACGCGGTGCAGGGGGATGCCGATCTCCTCGCAGACGCGCCGCGCGTCCTGGAAGTCCTCGGCAGACGAGCAGTAGCCTTCCTCGTCCTCCTCCCAGTTCGACATGAACAGGCCCTGCACGTCGTGGCCGGCGTCCCGGAGCAGCAGCGCGGCGACCGCGGAGTCCACGCCGCCTGATATGCCGACGATGACGGTCTCGTGCACGGCGTCAGCCGGCATCGGCGCCGGCGGGTGCGTCGGGCACGATGAGCGACGACAGCAGGGACAGCGGGTGACGGGCGCCGGACAGGTAGTCGTCGATGCAGCGGAGCACCAGCGGGCTGCGCAGCGCGTTGGGCCGGGCCGCCAGCTGCTCCCGCGTCATCCAGCGGACCCGGACGATGCAGCGGTCCAGTCGCCTGGCCGGGTCCGGGCCGGACGCGTTGCCGCAGAACGCCACGCGCAGGAACGTGCGGTCGGCACCCGGGTGCGGCCAGAGGTACACCCCGGTCACCGCCTGGGGGGCCAGCAGGTAGCCGGTTTCTTCCAGCGTCTCGCGGATGACCGCCTGGATCAGGTCCTCGTTGCGTTCCAGGTGGCCGGCCGGCTGGTTGAACACGATCCGCCGTGCGGCGCGCTCCTCGACCATGAGGAAGCGGCCATCGAGCTCGACGATGGCGGCAACCGTGACATCGGGGCGGAAAGGCATGCCCGGATTATACCGGGCCGGGCCGGCGGGGCCGCGGCGCGCGCAGGCGTTAGAGGTGCAGCTGGCGCGTCTCGGCGTGCGGCGCGCTGCCGTGCCACGCCTCGTCGAACAGGTCGAGATAGCGGCGCGCGACGGCCGGGTCGTTCATCTCCAGGATGCCGTCCCAGCGGCTCGCGTCCGAGCGGTAGACGATGGCCCGGTCGTCAGCGATGAGGAATGCGGCCCGGTTGCCGCGGAAGTCGGGATGGGCATGCCGGATCTCGATGTAGCTGGTGATGCGCCGGGCCAGCCCGATGAAGCGCGAACTCTCGTAGACGGCCCTGGCCGGGTTTGCGAGCAGCACGCGCACCTTGGCGTAGCCACGCGCGAGCACCAGCTTCTTGATCGCCTCGATGAACAACGGCTGGTCGTACACCAGCGGCTCGAGGTCCTGGGTGTACATGGCGACCAGGCGCGTGGCGGCGTTCGCCACCTGCAGTGACGCAGCGCGGACCTCCTCGAGCGACGATACGATCGTCCTCGTCGCGGCCGGCTGACTCGGTGCCTCGGCGTGCATCATGCCGTCACCAGGCGCCGGCACATCCTGCGGTGCGGGATGCCGGCCTCCATGAACTCCCTGCCCTCTGCCTTGAAGCCGAACTTCTCGTAGAAGGGAATGGCCTGCACCTGGGCATTGAGGTGCACGTCCAGCAGTCCCCGGTGGCTGGCCTCCTGGATCAACAGGTCCAGGATCCGGCTCCCGACACCGTGGCCACGGACTTCACTTAATACCGCCATGCGGCCAATCTTACCGGCCGGGGAGAGGCGCCCAGTGCCAACTGGTTCACGGTTCCGGGTGGCCAGGACGTGCACGGCTACCAGGTCGTCCTCGTCCCACTCATCCTCTTCCGGCACCTGCTGCCCGACGATGAACACACGGCGCCTCACGTCCTGCAGCTGCGGCCGGTCCGCGCCCCAGGTCGTGATGAAGTACTCGATGTCGTCCATCGTGCCGGGCCTGGCTCAGACGTCGCGCGCGAGCTGGGCGGCGAGGCCGACGTATGCGGACGGGGTCATCGCCGCGAGGCGCGTCGCCTCCTCCGGGGGCAGCGGCAGCGTCGCCACGAACTCGCGCAACTGCGCCGCGCCGACACGGCGCCCGCGGGTGAAGGCCTTCAGCCGGTCGTAGGCGTCGGCGACGCCATGGCGGCGCATGACCGTCTGGATCGCCTCGGCCAGCACTTCCCAGTTGGCGTCCAGGTCGGCGGCCATCCTCGCGGGGTCGGCCTCGAGCTTCCCCAGTCCCTTCAGGAGCGACTTCAGCGCGAGCACGGCGTGGCCGAGGGCGACGCCGAGGTTGCGCAGCACGGTGGAGTCCGTCAGGTCGCGCTGCCAGCGCGAGATCGGGAGCTTGGCGGCGAAAAACCCTAGCAGCGCGTTGGCGAGGCCGGCATTGCCTTCGGCGTTCTCGAAGTCGATCGGGTTGACCTTGTGCGGCATGGTGGACGAGCCGACTTCGCCCGCGACCGTCCTCTGCGTGAAGTAGCCGAGCGAGATGTAGCCCCAGACGTCGCGGCAGAGGTCGATGACCGCGGTGTCGTGACGCGCCAGCGCGTGGCAGTACTCGGCGATCCAGTCGTGGGGCTCGATCTGGATGGTGTGCGGGTTGTGCTCCAGGCCCAGCGAGCGGACGAACCCGGCGGCGATGCCCGGCCAGTCGAGCGACGGATAGGCGGCGAGGAAAGCGTTGTAGTTGCCGACCGCGCCGTTGAGCTTGCCAAGCGGCGACACGGCGGCAAACTGCTTCTCCAGCCGCGCAAGCCGCGCGACGAAGTTCGCGACCTCCTTGCCGAGCGTCGTCGGGCTGGCCGGCTGGCCGTGCGTGCGTGACAGCATCGGCAGCTCCGCGGTCTCGTGGGCGATCGCGGCCAGGCGCTCACGCGTGGCCCGCATCAGGGGCAGCAGCACGCGCTGGCGCGCGTCCGCGAGCATCAGCGCGTAGCACAGGTTGTTGATGTCCTCCGAGGTGCAGCCGAAGTGCACGAACTCCAGCTGGCGGGCGTCGGCGCCGGCCGCCGCGAGCCGCTCGCGCAGGTAGTACTCGACCGCCTTGACGTCGTGATTGGTCGTCGTTTCGATCGCCTTGACGCGGGCGGCCGCGTCGTCCCCGGCGCCGGCTGCCAGACGTTCCAGCTCGGCCCTCAAGGCCGGCGGCAGGTCCGCCAGCTCGGGAACGCCCGGGGTCGACGCCAGGTGGAGGAACCACAGCGCCTCGACGCGGATCCGGTAGCGGATCAACGCGGACTCGCTGAACAGCGCGGCCAGGTCGGCGACCTGTCCGGCGTAACGGCCGTCGAGCGGCGACAGGGCGGCGAGGCGGGCTTCGGTCATCCTGAGTCGTCCAATGCTAGACTGGTCCATCTTACCGTAACCCGTGCCCGGGCCATGTCGCGCTGAGTGCCGACGGGGCAGGGCGGCGACCCGCACTTCATGGATGGACATCCCTCACGCACCGTGCGCGATTCCCTCGGCGAGGTCGTCCTTCCGGCCGGGGCGCTGTGGGGTCCCCAGACGCAGCGCGCGGTCGACAACTTCGGGCAGGCCGGCGAACCGATGCCGCCCGCGTTCATTCACGCCCTGGGCCTGGTCAAGTGGGCCGCCGCGATGGCCAATGGCGCGCTGGGTGAGCTGGACGCCGGAATGGCCGACGCGGTGGCGGCCGCGGCGCTCGAGGTCGCCACCGGCGCTCACGACGCGCAGTTCCCGGTGAGCGTCTTCCAGACCGGCTCCGGCACCAGCTCCAACATGAACGCCAACGAGGTGATCGCGGAGCTGGCGTCACGGCGCCTCGGGCGGCCGGTGCACCCCAACGACCACGTCAACCGCGGCCAGAGCAGCAACGACACGATTCCGTCCGCCATCCATGTCGCCGCGGCGCTGCAGCTCCATCGCGAGGTGGTGCCCGCGCTCGAGGCGCTGGCGGCCGCGATCGCGGAGGCGGCCGGTCGCGCAGGCGCGCAGCTCAAGACCGGACGGACCCACCTGATGGACGCGATGCCGATGAGGGTCGCCGACGAGCTCGGCGCGTGGCGATCGCAACTCGGCGACTGCATCGACCGGCTGCGGTCGACCAGCGTCCGGCTGCAGCGCCTCGCCCAGGGCGGCACGGCGATCGGGACAGGGATCAATGCTCATCCCGAATTCGGCCGCCGCGTCGCCGCGGAACTCTCACGGCGCACCGGCCTGGCCTTCGGGACCGCTCCCGATCCGTTCGCGGCGATTGCCGCCCAGGACACGGCCGTCGAGCTGTCGGGACAGCTGCGGGTCGCGGCGGTGTGCCTGTCGAAGATCGCGAACGACCTTCGATGGATGAACTCCGGCCCGCTGGCCGGCCTCGGCGAGGTCGCGTTGCCCGCCTTGCAGCCCGGCTCCAGCATCATGCCCGGGAAGGTGAACCCGGTCGTGCCGGAGTCCGTGCTGATGGCCTGCGCCGCGGTCGTCGGCCATGACGCATCGGTGGCCGTCGCCGGTCAATCGGGAAATTTCCAGCTGAACACGATGCAGCCGTTGATCGCCTTCGCCCTGCTCCGGTCCGGGGCGCTGATCGCGTTCTCCGCCCGCGCGCTGGCCTCGAAGGCGATCGACGGCCTGAGCTTCGATGCAGCGCGCCTCGATTCCGCGCTCGCGCGCAACCCGATCCTCGCGACCGCGCTC